>JANOFL010000350.1:0-3405 GCA_031405895.1 Planctomycetota bacterium | reverse complement strand
TGTCGGTGCCCGGCTCTTCGTCCAGCGGATTCCGGAAGGCCTCCGCCAGATGGTGATCGACGGAATCGAGAGCGGTTACAAGGAGCAGATGGACAACATCGGCGACGAGGACCTGGCCGAACTGCAGAAGCAGAACTTCGACATGCAGATCGCCCAGATCCGGAGCCTGATCAACGAAACCGAAGAGCTCACGATCGGCCTCAATATTGACGAGAGCGCCAAAAGCATCCACCTCGACATGCAGATGATTGGCCAGGACGGCTCCGAACTGGCCCGCCAGGCCGGCAATTACGCATCGGCCAAGCCGACCCGGTTTGGCGCGATGCTGACCGACGAAGCCACCATGTCGATGGGCATGACCGGCACGGTAGAGAAAGAGGACGCCGAGCGGATGAACGATATGTTCAACCAGATCCGCGACATGGCCGGCAAGAAAATGGAAGAGGACGAGGTGCCGGAAGCCGAGCGCGAGATCGCGACCCGCGTCCTCAACGATGTGCTGGAAGTCATTCGCGAAACGGTCGAAGCCGGCACGATGGACGCGGGCGCGATGGCCGTCGTCAATGACGACGGTGCCAACCTGGTGGCCGGCCTGCATGTCGTCGATCCGGCCCGGCTCGAAAAGTCGGTCCGCGAAGTGGTCGAGGCGGCCCGCGACAAAGTCGATGGCAAGGCCGAGTTCAACCTCGACCTCGAGACCCACGGCGGCGTTCGGCTGCATGAAATCGTCGCCGATGTTTCAGAAGAAGAAGACTTCGCCAAACTGCTCGGCAGCGACAAGCTGCGGATTTACCTCGGCGTGGGCAGCGATGTGCTTTACCTCGGCGTGGGCAACGATCCGCTGGCCAACCTGAAGACGGCGATCTCGGACGACGGCAAGTCGTCTTCCAGCGAGACTTTCCCGATGCAGTGGAACATGCACCTCGCCCCGATTCTCGCCAAGGTCGCTGACATGCAGGACGAGGACATGCCGCGCAAAATGGCGGAGGAACTGGCCAAGTCCGGCCGCGACCGGATCCGTTTCATCATGAAGACCATCGACAACGGCTTCGACATGAAGTTTGAAGCCGAAGACGGGATCATCAAGGCAGCCGGTCAGGCGGCCCAGCAAATGGGCGGCATGATGGGCCCCGGCGCCGACTTCTGATCTGACCCAGCCGGCTGACCCGCGGGTCAAGCCGGACCGAAACGATAACCTGCCAGGCCCGCTCTCCGAGCGGGCCTTTTTTGGTTGCCGTAGCCGCAGCGCCGCAGCACGACACCCCGCCTTCCGTCGTCATGTGTCAAAGCCCGAGCGCACTCGCGCGCAACCCATTCCGGCTCCTGTCGCCCCAAGTGTCTCCGTTTTCACGGACGCGAGGCGAACCGCGCACCATTCCGGCCCCCCTCGCCCCCAATGGTTCCGGTCTTCCCGGAACCATTGGCGGGAGAGGGGCAGGGGGGTGAGGCGGCCGCGGCCAGAACCACAACGGCACTTGTTTCGCCATCCGGCTCAAGCCCGACTCGCAAACTTTCACCCGTTGACAGGCTATTGGCCGACATCGGCGCTTTGGGACAATCGCGGGCCCTCGACCATCGGACTGCCTGGCTTCACCGCCCAACAGGTCCCGATAAACTTCGGCTTGGCAATCTTTTCCACTCCACCGCGTTCGGATCGCACCCATGACGGAACAGGGTTATCTCGGCATTGATCTCGGAACCCAGGGGCTGAGCGCGCTGTGGGTGGATGAGGACATGCAGGTCGTCGCCAGCGGCAAAGGCGACTATGGGATGTTCCCGGGGCTGGAGGAGGGCTGCTGCGAGCAGGTACCGGAGGACTGGTGGTCGGCTTTGAAGATCGGGCTGGCCGGACTGAAAGCTGAGCTGGAGGCGCGGGGCATTCCGTTTCGCCCGCGCGCGATTGGCATCTCAGGCCAGATGCATGGTGAGGTGCTGACCGACCAGGCGGGCCAGCCACTTGGCCCAGCCCGGCTCTGGTGCGACGGCCGCAACGAAGGCGAAGGCGAGGAACTGACCGCGCTGCTGAGTGTGAAAATGCCCAAACGGATCACTGCCGCGCGTTGGCTCTGGACGATGAGAACCCAGCCTGTGAAAGCTGCCGCCACGCGTCACATCACCACGCCCGGTGGCTGGCTGGCCGGGCGGCTTACCGGCCAGTGGTTGCTCGGCATCGGCGATGCGTCGGGCATGTTTCCGGTCAGCCAGCAGTCGCTGGACTACGATCAGCAGCGGCTGGAGCTGTTCGACGAGCGGGTCGGAAAACTTGCCCCGCGAAAACTTGGCGAACTTTTGCCGAGGATCCGTTCTGCCGGCAAAGACGGCGGTCAGGTCACTGAGGCGGCTGCGTCCGAGCTGGGTTTGCCGGCCGGGACTCCAGTCGCGCCGGCCGAAGGCGACCAGCCCGCGGCGCTGGCCGGATCGCTGATCGCCGAACCCGGTACGGTCGGAATGAGCTTTGGCACATCGGTCTGTGCCAACTCGGTCGGCGACCGGCCATTCCAGGGCGTCCATCCCGGCATCGACCATTTCTGCGCTGCCGATGGCCGGCCGATCAACCTGGTCCTGTTGCGAAACGGGACCGCGTTTCTGAGCGTGATGGTGGAGCTGTTCGGTCAGGTGCTGCCGCGCGGCAGCGACCCGTTCTCCGTCATCATGCCGCTTTTGTTGCGGGCCGAACCCGATTGTGGCGGGTTGATGGCGCTGCCGTTCATGGACGACGAGCCAGGGCTGGGGATCGCGCGGGGCGGGACGGCACTTTTCGCCGGACTGAATGCCGTCAATGCGACGCCGGGCAATCTGGCCCGCGCCGCTTTGCAGGCCGTGCTGTTCAACCTGCGCTGCGGCACCGATGCCCTCGGCGAACAGGGCCTTCCACTCAGACAGGTTGTACTGACGGGCGGGCTGGCCAGGACGCCGGAAACCGGCCAGCTGATCGCCGACACGTTTGGCGTGCCGGTTTCAGTTCCAGCTGGCAGTTCCGAGGGCAGCGCGCTCGGTGCGGCCTTCCTGGCCCGTTACCGGTTTGAAGTTCTTTCAGGCAGTCAACTGTTGTGGGCGGAGTTTGTGGCCGGACTTGCGCGCTCGCCGACTGTGGTGTTTCAGCCCTGGGAACCAGTTCGCGACATCCTCGCCATTCGCTTTCGGCAGCACAAGAAAATGCTCGGTTCCGAGCCGGCGATTGCGAATGCCTTGAGTCCGGACGGTTAATGCAATCGCTGATACCGGTGACTTGCTTGCGCATTTGAGGTTGCGCGGCTCGAAACCTTTGATGAACCTGGCCGAATAACGAAACAAGTGCCGTCGTGATTCATACTGCGGCCCCCTCCCCCGGGCCCTCCCCACCCGAGTTGTTAGGTAAGAACAGAAAAAAACCCGAGGGGGGGGGGGGGAAATTTAAGATTCGGC
>JANOFL010000326.1:0-5824 GCA_031405895.1 Planctomycetota bacterium | reverse complement strand
GCCGATGCCCCGGGTTGTGAGTTAGTGGTTGAAGCAGCGTTATCGGCTAGCGCCTCAGACTCACGGGGTGCTGCGCCGGATTCGCCTTCCGGTTGAGCCTCGCCGTTTTCAGGTGGCAACAGAGGACCTGTAGTTATTTCGAGTGAAAGCGCCGCGACCAGGGTCTCGCGGCTGACCGCTTCGGGTAATCGCGCCACCAGAAAGAGCTGATACTTCGCCGGGTCGGGGCTGGGGTAGACGCCGACAAGCAGCTGGGCGACCTCAACGAGTTTCAAACCGGTGACCGATTCGAGCTCCGCCGCCAGTGACGCAGGCCCAGAACCGGGCTGGGCAAGCAAATGCTGAAACTCTGGCTGGCTGGCCAGTTCCCGGCACCGCAGCGAAAATACCATGCGCGGCGCGGGCGGGAGGCCACTGGCGTCAAGACTTGGGCCGGAGGTCGGCGATTCCCAAAGCATCGAACCATCGTCGGGAACAACCGCCTGACGTGATCCGACGCCCGATCCGGTTATCGAGGAAGAACTGGTCGCCGGATCCACGTCCCCGTGGGCTGCATCGTCCGTGGTGTCCGTTCCACCAACGGAAGCAACGGATGCAGGCTGGCCGGTTGCGTCGCCAGCATTCGAGGCGGGTTCGCCAGATCCGATGCGTGATGCGACTTGCCCGTTATCCGGTCTGAAAATCACGATTGCGGCTGCCACGAGGCCAAGCGACGCAATCATTGCGGCCCACGGCCACCAGCGACCAGCCGATCTCGACCGACCTGCACGATCAAGGCCCGGGGTCAGCATCAGGCTCCCGCCAGCCTCCCTCGTTCCCGTTGTCGCTCGAAGTGATTCAATCTCGAAGCGCAGTTGGGGAAACACGGAGGGCTGACGCCCTGCCGCTTGCCAGACCTCGCTGTCCCGCTCGGCGAAACGACGCAGCTGGAGCAACGAATCGGCCGGCTCGATTTCGGCCGGCACGCCCACGTCACCGGCGGCCGAAGCAAATGCCGCCGCGGCAGTTTCCAGTTTGCCCATCCGCCGGGTCGGGTCCGGAGCCAGCAGGCTTGACGCGAGTTCCTGCAGCTCCGCAGGAACTTTTTCCTGGGTGAGCAAGCGAACGATGCCGCTCGCTTCATCTGTTTCGCCGATTGCGGGAGCTTCTGCCGGCAGCTTGCCCGAGACCAGCCGACAGAACAGACACCCCAGCTGCCAGGCGTCGCCGGCAAGACTTGCCACGCCGCCGGAACGCAGTTCAGGCGGGAGCCAATCCGGCAGGGGCGGGTTCAAAGGCAGCGGGTTGAGCCTCAAGCGGACAAGGTTTTTGCTTGCCAGCCAGACCGAGTCCATTCCAATCTGTCCATGCACGATTCCTGCGCTGTGGCAAGCCAGTACGGCCCGCGCGACCTGAGCGAGGATCATCGCGGCCTGCGCGGACTTCGTTTTTTTGCCGGCTGGCAACAGTTCGCCCAGCGACTTCCCGGCCGGCAGTTCAGTCGCCACAAACGCGAACTCGGGCAGTTCCACCGCCGCAAAAACTTCCAGCACTCCCGGATGCCGAACCGGAGCAAGTCGCGTCACGGACCGCTCGACAAGTGGCCAGATCCGTTCGGCTTCCGTTCCATCGCCCGCGACAAACTGCAGCAGGACCGGGTGACCCGACGGCAAGTGCCGCGCGACGAAACTCCCCGCGACCGGTCCCTGTTCCAGCCGGTCGAGCAACAGGTAATCGCCCAGCTGGAACGGACCGCTGACCCCCGATTCGACGACCCGCAACTGCCAGGGCGTGATCCAGCGCGACTGGTTCAGGCTGTTGATGATCCGGGCAGGATCATCGCCCGTGGAGGCCGTGAGGGCTTCCAGCTGCTCATCGGTCAGCAGGTGGCTGGCCCGCAGGTTTTCAGCCAGGCTGTTTGTTGTCGTGCTCAACCCGGATTCCTGCTGTTCAACTCAATTCGTGGTCCAGCTACATTATCTGGACCGGAAGGATGTCCGCAATTCGCCGCCGGGCCGACTTTGCCGCAAACTGCGGGGTTGGCCGGCTGCCAACGTGGTTTTCCCGGCGATCACCGCGGCGGTCGAGGCGCTTCGCAGGCAGGATTGGGATCGAATCCCGCTGCCGCGCCGCTGTCCGCCAGAATCCGCCGTCGCCCCGCCATTTTTTCTGTAGCCCGTTCGACATTGCATGAACACTGCCACTGCGACCATGACCGCCCCGGCACCGCTGCGACCCAACGAAGCTGTGCAGCTTTATTTTGACCGGGCGGCCGATCATCTGGGCCTCGACGAGAGCATCCGTCGCCTGTTGAGCACGCCCAAGCGTGAGCTGACTGTCCAGGTTCCGGTCGAAATGGACGACGGGCGGCTGGAGACGCTGGTCGGCTACCGCGTCCAGCACAGCGACGCGCGCGGGCCGATGAAGGGCGGGCTGCGCTATCACTACGACGTCGACCTCGACGAAGTCCGTGCCCTCGCCAGCCTGATGACCTGGAAAACCGCAGTCGTCAATATTCCTTACGGCGGAGCGAAGGGCGGCATCTGTGTCGACCCGCGCGAGCTGTCGAAAAAGGAACTTCAGCGGCTGACGCGAAAATTCGTCGACCAGATTCACGAGGTCATCGGCCCCGACAAGGACATCCCGGCCCCCGACATGGGGACCAACGCCGAAATGATGTCGTGGATCCGCAACCAGTGGGAGAAGTACCACGGCTTCAACCCGGCCTGCATCACGGGCAAACCGGTGGAGGACTACGGGGCGAAGGGCCGCGAGGAAGCCACTGGCCGCGGCTGCGGAATCCTCGCGTTTAAAATGCTCAAGCGGCTCGGCCGCAAGCCCTCCGACGTCCGCGTCGCGATCCAGGGCTTCGGCAACGTCGGCTCGCACGCCGCCAAGTTCATGCACGAGTCGGAGTTCAAGATCGTTGCGATCAGCGATGTCTCCGGTGGCTACTACAACGCCAACGGCCTCGATATCCCGGCCGCCCTCAGCTACACCATCAAACACGGCTCGCTCAAGGGTTACACCGGGGCCGATTCGGTTTCCAACGAGCAGCTGCTCGGCCTCGACGTTGAAATGCTGGTCCCCAGTGCGATCGGCAATGTGATCCGCGAAGACAACGTTCACACCATCAAGGCCCGCTACATCATCGAAGGGGCCAACAATCCGGTCCACCCGATGGCCGATGAGACGCTTTACAACAACGGCGTCGTGGTCCTGCCCGACATCCTCGCCAACGCGGGCGGCGTCACAGTCAGCTACTTCGAGTGGGTCCAGAACCGGCAGTACTACAGCTGGGACCTCAATCGCGTCCGCCAGCAGCTCGATTCGATCCTCTCGGCGGCGTTTGATGAAGTCTGGCAGGTCGCGGGGGAACACAACGTCAGCCTCCGCACCGCGGCCTTTATGATCGCGATCGGCCGGGTCAAACGGGCCACCGAATTAAGCGGGTTCTGATCCAAATGGGTCGGGTGTCGACTTTTCTACTCGGTCCGGGGCTCCGCCCTGGACCGCACTGACCAAAGGCTCTGTCTTTCTGGATGCTGGTGAGAGGCTGGGGCCGGTAAGGCGGAGCCTTTGGTCATTGCGTTCCACGGCGGGAGCCGTGGAACGAGAGATGCCGTGGAACGAGAGACACCTATTGCTCTGGCCTACACGACTCCCGAGCCCTCCTTGTCCAACTTGACCGACAACATTCCGTACTTTGCGGCCGCCCACTACCAGCGCGAACTGGCAGCAGCTGGTGACACAGTCGCCGAAGCCCTCCGGCAATGGCACTGGATCGGCTGGCTGCGCGGGACCATGTTCCTGATTGCCGTTGGGCTGGGCCTGAGTGCGTTGTTGCATGTCGGAGGGTTTTTCAGAGTCTGGTGGTGGGCCGCCGGCATCGCCCTGCTGGTTTTTCTCGTGATCGCTTTTTTTCACGAGTTGCAGGCCGACCGGATCCGGCGTGGGCGGCTGCGGCTGCGGTTGTTTGAAGATGGCCTCGCGCGAACGGACCGCCGGCTGGCGGCGGTCAAGGTCACGCCCGTGGTTTGTCCGGCCGCGATCGCCGGCGAAGCCCGCGACCTCGACCTGTTCGGCGAACACTCGCTGCACAAGCTGCTGGCGAGCGTTCACACGCCGGAAGGAATCGCCACGCTGGCCGGCTGGATCGGGCAGCCGGCAGATGTCGGCGTGATCAAGGCCCGCCAGGCCGCGGCCAGGTCTTTGCAACCGGAGCAGAAATGGCGCGAAGAGTTTGAACTGCTGGTGCGGCAGCTGGCCCAGGCCCGCCTGGCCCGCTTTGGCCGGGTCGACACCGCCTGCGGCACGTCGCCGCTGGTTCAGTGGTGCAAGGCCCGGGACTGGCTGGCGGGGCGGGGCTGGATTCTCTGGCTGGCCCGGCTCGCGGCGATTGTGGTGGTCTCCGGATTGATTGCCACCGTCGGCCTGGGAGTTCCGATCGCCTGGACCGGTCCGGCGCTGCTCGCTGCGCTGGCCGTCAGTTTTCTGCTCGCCGTTTTTTTCTCCGGTTCCGTTCACGACCAGTTCAACCGGGTCTCGGCTGGCCAGGGGGACATTGCTGTCTATCGCCGGCTGTTCACGATGATTGCGGATTGCCCGGCCAATGGCGGTCGGCTGGAGGCGCTGCGGAGCGAACTTTTCTCAAGCGGGCGCGACGTACGGGTGCAGACCGAACGGCTGCGCTGGCTGGCCAACGCAGCAAATCTCCGCGGCGGACTCTGGTTCCTGCCCTGGATCATTGCCCAGTTCCTGACGTTTTTCGACGTCCATGTTCTGGCGTTGCTGGAACGCTGGAAGGCCCGGCATGGCCACCAGGTTCAAGGCTGGTTTGCGGCCCTCGGCGAATGGGAAGTCCTTGCCGCGCTGGCTCGACTCGCGTGGGAAAACCCGGAATGGTGCTGGCCGGAAGTCAGAGCCTGTCCGGGCACCGTCCCGGAAAGGGGTCAGACCCCAAATCGCTCCGAAGACTGCGCGAGTTGGCGTCAGACCCCGACGGTTCCTGGACAGGCTAGCATCGAACCTGCGGATGCCGCTCACCAGCAGGTGATCGCGACAGGGCTAGGCCATCCGCTGATCGCGAGCGACAAGGTCGTGGCCAATGACGTACAACTGGGACCGCCCGGGCGGTTTTTGCTGGTTACCGGGTCAAACATGTCGGGCAAGAGCACGCTTCTCCGCGGAATTGGCCTGAACGTCTGGCTGGCCCAGCTCGGTGCCCCCGTCTTCGCCCGCCAGATGTCATTGCCGGCCGTCACCGTCTCGACCAGCATGCGGGTCAGCGATTCGCTCGCCGATGGAGTCTCGTTTTTCATGGCCGAACTCAAGCGGCTCAAGCAGATCGTCGATGTCAGTGCCCACGCAAGCTCCGATCCGGCCCGCGGACACTTGTTTCTGCTCGACGAAATCCTTCAGGGCACGAACTCGCGCGAACGGCAGATCGCGGTGGCGGCCGTGGTTGAGGCCCTGACCGATGCGGGAAGTCTGGGCGCGATCTCAACCCACGACCTGGAACTGGCCGCGGTCCCGGAACTGGCTGGGCGTTGTGAAACGGTCCACTTCCGCGAGCACTTCACCGATACAGCGGCCGGAAAACAGATGCAGTTCGATTACCTCATGCGCCCCGGCATCAGCCCAACGACGAACGCGCTGAAACTGCTGGAATTGGTCGGGCTTGGCCGTATTGATTGAACCATTGGTGGTTCCATAAAGTGGGCGTTTCAGCGAGAGGTTGGCATTTGCCGTTACGCCAACGGCGTTGCATCTTGAATGTCTTTATGCCAACGGCGTTGCATCTCAAAGCCTGGGGTTGGTCCCGTTCCACAAGGCTGGAACGGGA
>JANOFL010000281.1:0-7828 GCA_031405895.1 Planctomycetota bacterium | reverse complement strand
TGGGGTGGGGGGGTTTTACCCCTGACCCGAATGCGACGGACTGGTGCCTGTTGCTTCGCTGGCGATACTGGCTTCAACCCCCAAAGCAAGTGTTGACGGAGCCCCAGCGTATCGAATGCCCCGGGCTGCGGCCAGCCAGTCAGCACCGGACTGCCAGCGTGTTTTCGGCCCGGAACACGGACTTCGGCGGGCGACAAAGTGACCGCGCCGGCCAACGCGACGTGGCAGCCCTTCTGGCCGGGGACGTTTCAGCTCATGATAAGGCCTTCCAGCACGCGATTGACCCGCTCTTTTGCGTGCGCGCCCCGGCGCAACCGACGGGCCCCGGCCGATGCAGGCCCGGACAGACGCGCCTTTCCACCCCCGTTTTTTCCCTGGAATGATCGAAGCCCAATACATCTGGATGAATGGCCGGCTGATCCCGTGGGCCGATGCCAAAGTGCATGTGATGACCCATGCCCTTCACTACGGGTCAAGCGTGTTCGAAGGCATTCGCTGTTATGCCACGCCGCGCGGGCCGTCCATTTTCCGGCTGCAGGCCCATCTCCGCCGGCTGATCGAGTCGACGATTCCCTACCGGATGACGCCGCCGTGGACCCGCGAGCAGCTCACGGCCGCCTGCTTCAGCCTGATCCGGGAGAACGGTCTGCGGAGCGCTTACCTGCGGCCGCTGGTCTTTCGCGGCTACGCGCCGATCTCGGTCGTACCGGCCGAAAGCTGCCCGATCGAGATGATGATCGCCGCGTTTGAGTACGGGGCCTATCTCGGTCGCGATGCGCTGGAAAACGGAATCGACGCCTGCGTTTCGTCGTGGCATCGCACGACCAGCGGGTCGAACCCGGTCCTAGCCAAGGCTGGTGGCCACTACACCAATGCTTACCTGATCGGTGCCGAAGCCCGCCGCAACGGTTATGGCGAAGGCATTTCGGTCAGCGCCGAAGGCCAGGTTTGCGAAGGCGCGGCTTCCAACCTGTTTCTCGTTCGCGACGGAGCCCTCTGCACACCGCCGCTTTCGGCATCGATTCTCGGCGGGATCACGCGCGACTCGGTTCTGACCCTCGCCCGCGATCTCGGGATGAAAACGGTCGAGCTGGACCTGCCGCGCGAACTGCTGTACATGGCCGACGAGGTTTTTCTCACCGGGACCGCGGCCGAGATCACGCCCGTCCGTTCGGTCGACCGACTGCCCGTCGGCGGTGGCAAGCCCGGCCCGGTGACGCGGCAGCTTCAGGCGGCGTTCTTTGGGTTGTTCAATGGCGACACGCCCGACCGGCATGGCTGGGTGGAACCGGTCGGCGCGAGCGACGATAGTGGACCGGCGGCGCAGTCGGCGGGTTCGACGGTTGGAGCGGTGTAGGATCGTGGGATGACTGGCTGGAAGCCGGTCCACCAATTGGGTTCCCCCATATCCCTGGACGGAGAACGCAAATAACCGCAGTTGTTTCGTACTCGTACTCAGTCCCTCAGGACGGTACCCGTACTCGTAATCGAATGCCGGGACCCTGGATTACGAGTACGAGTACCGTCCACCCGAGCGGACTGAGTACGAGTACGATTCCAGCGAAGACAAGCCGGGCAAATCCAGGCCCGGCGACCGGCATGAAACTACTTGCGACCCGCTTGGGGGTGTGCCATATTGCCTGGTCCGGCGGCGAAGGAGAGGCCGCGAGCAACGAGCGACTCGAACCAGGATTTGATTCCGGCAGCATCCGTTCGCGGCGGCGTCCATGCAAATCTGGCCAGCGATTGACATCCGCGACGGCATGTGCGCGCGGCCGGTCCCGGGCGACTTCGCCCGCGGGACCCTCCATGCCAGGGTTCCCAGTGCCGCGCCCGGCCTGTGGCAGATGCGGGATGTGCCCGGGGCAAGGACCCACCGGCGGCCCACCGGCGTAATCGAAGCAGGCGCAAACGGAGTATTTGCCTTCGCCCGACAAGCCTTTCCGGCGCAGGCGTTTTCCAACGAACTACCAGCTGAACCCACCCGACCAACCAGTTCACGGGAGAACCCATGCTTGACCCCAGACTGATCCGCAACGTCATGCTGTGCGGCCATGGCGCGGGCGGAAAAACGACGATGACCGACCAGTTTCTGATGCTGGCCGGTGCCGCGCATGGCAAGCACAGTGTCGATGACGGCACCAGCCTCTGCGATTTCGACCCCGAAGAAAAAAATCACAAGTACTCGATCGAGGCGAGTGTCGTCCATTTCCAGCACGCCGGGCTGCATTTCAACCTCGTCGACACGCCGGGCTACCCTGATTTCATCGGCCAGGCGATGGGTGTGATGCGGGGGGTCGACCTCGCCGTGATCGTGATCAACGCCCACTCCGGCATCCAGGTCAACACCCGCCGGATGTTTCAGGAGGCCGGCAAGACGGGCCTGCCGCGCATGATCGTGATCAACCGGATGGATGACGAGCAGATCGGTTTTCCGGCCCTGATCGCCAGCATCCAGGATGTCTTCGGCTCGCAATGCGTGTTGCTGAATGTCCCGGTCGGGCAGGGGGGCAAGTTCTCCGCTGTCGTCGACACACTGCACACGACCGAGGAGGTGCCAGGGGCCCTGATCCAGCCCAAGTCGATTAATGAACCGCTGCTGGAATCGATCGTCGAGGTCGACGACGCGGTGATGGAAAAATACTTCGAGGGTGAGCTGCCCAGCGATGCCGAGCTCTCGCGACTGATCGTCCAGGCCGTCTGCAAGGGCACGCTCGTGCCGATCGTCTGCTGTTCGGCGAAGACCGGCGTCGGGCTGAAGGAAGTCCTCGACGCGATCAGTTTCTGCGGCCCGTCGCCGCTCGACTTCCGGCACAGCTTCGGGGAAGGCGAGGAAAACCTTGCGCCTCTCCCCGACGAAAAGTCTCCCGTTTGCGCGCAGGTCTTCAAGACCCGGATCGACCCCTTCGTCCAGAAGCTCAGCTTCATCCGGATTTTCTGCGGCCAGATCAGGCGCGACGACAGCGTCCACGCCTCGTCCGGCCGCAAGAACATCAAGCTGGGGCCGGTCCTCCGCGTCCAGGCCGACCAGACGTCGCCGGTCGACGGGGCCGCCGGGCCAGGCGACATCGTCGCGATTGCCAAGATGGAAGACTTGCACACCGGCACCAGCCTCGGCGACCGCGAAGTGCCGAAGATCAAATTCCCCACGCCGATGGTCAGCCTTGCCGTGACACCCAAGACACGGGGCGACGAAACCAAGCTCTCGGGTTCGCTGCACAAGGTCTCCGAGGAGGACCCGACGTTCCATCTCGACCGCGACACCCAGACCAAGGAAATGGTGATGACCGGGATGAGCGAACTGCATCTCGGCGTGATCCGCGAACGGCTGCTGCGACGCGACAAGCTCGAAATCGACACCCGCGACCCGCGGATTCCCTTCCGCGAGACGATCCAGACGCCGGCCGAAGGCGACTACCGCCACAAGAAACAGTCCGGCGGCCGCGGCCAGTTCGGCGAAGTCCACATCCGGATGTTCCCGCTCCCACGGGGCACGAACATCGCCGAATACGCCACCAAACAGCGGTTCCATTCGATCAAGGAATACCACTATGACGAGAAGAACAATTTTCTCTGGGTCGACTCAGTTGTCGGCGGCGTGATCCCGGGCAATTTCATGCCGGCGATCGGCAAGGGCTTCGCCGAACGGATTCAGGCGGGCGTCATCGCCGGCTATCCGGTCCAGGATGTCTGCGTCGAAGTCCATTTCGGCAAACACCACGACGTCGATTCGAGCGAAGCAGCCTTCAAGACCGCCGCCCGGATGGCCTTCCGCGATGTCTTCCAGAAAGCCAAACCGAGCCTGCTCGAACCAATCGTCAAGCTCAACATCACGGTTCCTGAAGCCAACGTCGGCGACATCTACAGCGACATGTCCAGCCGCGGGGGCCGGGTCTCGGGCAGCGACCCGGTTGGTGGCAGCTTCACGATGATCCACTGCATCGTGCCGCTCCGTGAAGTCGGCCATTACGCCCGCGTCCTCAGCAGCATGACCGGCGGGATGGGCAGTTACTCGATGGAGTTCAGCCACTACGAAGTCATGCCATCCAATATCCAGCACGAAGTCGTGGCCAAGGCCGGGATCAAGGAAGACGAGGAAGAATAGCTCTCCGCGAGGCAATATGAAGTTGCGCAGCCCCGGAGGTTTTGCTCCTGCTTGAGCAAGCGGCGATTTCCTGTGAGCCTGAGGCGCTAGCCGATTCCCTCGGGAGCGAGCTAACGGTTGAATCAGCGTTCCCGGCTAGCGCCTCAGGCTCACTTTTTATCAGCCCTTCTTCGTCGTCCGCTCCGCTTTGTCAGCCTCCCCTCCTTCGTCGTGGACTGACAAAACGGCGAATTCCTGTGAGCCTGAGGCGCTAGCCGATTCCCTCGGGTGCGAGTTAACGGTTGAATCAGCGTTCCCGGCTAGCGCCTCAAGCTCACTTTGTGCTTGATCGCGATTACCTTTCAAACCTCGAGCCGGTCGTTGATCGACCAGATTGGCACACCAGCGTTCGGGTCGTAAGGGCAGAACGCCATGGGAACGCCTTGCCGGAAAACCCGGCAGACATGTTCGATGCAGCTTGCTTCGGCACGGAAATTGCTTCATGGATTGTGGAACGATCGAACCTCCTAACAGGTTGCTGCCATGGGAAAAGAGAAAGCCCCAGATCCGCGTGACCCGGCGTCGCTACCCATTCCGGTGGACCCGGATACTGAATTTCCGAAGCAGGATCCCCCCGCTCCTCCTCCGGAAAAACCGCGGCCCAATCAGGACGAACCGGGTCTAAATCCGGATCCACCCACACCTCTGCCCGGGGCAGATCCCTTCTTTGACCCGAAGCCACCTGACATTCAGTGGTGAGCGAGGTGGCCGCCGGGGAACAGAGGGAACAGAACAGTCGTCGTGCAAATCAACAACTCCGGAGAACGTCTGATGAGACACAAGAAGCTGAAGAACGAGGAAGGCAAGATCAAGTACGCAGCGCTGGGCTGGCTGATCGGCTTGCCGATTCCCATCATCCTGATCCTGCTTTTTTACCGCGGCTGCGATTTTTAGGCCCGGCGACCGATTTGTTTTCGGCGTGATTTGCCTTTCCGCCGGTTGACCATGAGGTCAGCTTTCCGCTGGCTCCTCAAAAGTTTCTTGCCTGCAACCGCATCGCTGAAACAGGCCAGCCAGCAGTTGGGTTGGTACCGCCTGTTCCTTCGGCGTTTCGGATCTTGGCCGGCTCGACCAGCGGCCACCATTCCTGATCGACAGTCTGACCCGCCGTTCAGGTCGAGTGCCCCGCGCGCCCTCACCGATAAGGACAAGAACGGCAATCAGCCGTCCAGACGGCTTTTTCAACGGGCTGTTAAACCCGATCGACAAGCGAATTGACTCCGCGATGTTCCGCACAGTGGACGCAGCAAAAAATCACGCCGTCCGCCTCTACACCGTGGCCGATCACCCGGCAATCGCAATGCCCGCATCGCGGGGCCAGCAGATGTATAGCGCATTCAAAACTGTCAAATGTGTACGTCTGACCTGCCGCTATGACATCGAACGATTTGTCATAGTCGTTTCCACACACCGAACATCGTTTCATGTTCATTCGCTTTCATGCAGAAGAGGGAGCCATCTTCCTGGTAGAGGTCCCAGGGCGGTCGAAGATAGCGCTGATTAAACTGGTCAAGGGAGGTGGGAGTGCCGCGCGGCCCGCGCCGTTGACCTGTTTGCTTCCCGGGCCACAGAGAATCACCGGGGCCGCTGCGACCCGTCCTGATCAAGGGCATCCTCGCTGGCAGCCAGATTCGGTCCGGCAGGAAAGAACTGGGCAGCCCGTTGCCAGGCCTCGCGCACCGCTGCTCGCGCCCGGATCCATTCCAGCCCATCACCGGCTTCCCCGTTCGATTCCCACTCCTCCTGCAGTTGCTGTTCACGGTCGTCCCACGCGCCCTCATCGCCTTCGGCGCCGTATGACTCCCAACCCAACCGATACGCCGGTTCGATCTGGTCGAACCCGATTTCTGCGTCGTAGTAGCTGCTGGCCGGGTAGTAGTCTTGCCAGAAGCCCCGGTCAAAGGCGCGTCCAAAATCTCTCTCAACCGACTTGGAGGTATAGGCACCGGCAAGGCCGCCGGCGATGGCTCCGACCACCATGCCGACCGGACCACCCATGGCGAGGCCCGCCGTGCCGGCCGCCACGCTGCCCGCCAATGCACCAAACGCGACGCCCGCCGTCTCGGCGCTGGTCTCCCCACTTCTGGTATCCAGATCCGGCGGGTTACTGCCCAAACCATCCGATGTGCGGTTTTTGTTTGCAGCCATGCGTAACTCCGGTGAATGAACTGGTTCGGCAAGCTGGTTCATTCGACCAGCAGCGCCTTCATCCACGGGCCATACCCGCACTTCTCATGCCACGCGGACGCAAGTCAGAGCAAGCAAAATCCGGCTCCGAAGCCAAGCCAGACTGGTTCCCTACCGTCCGACGGAGATGGTCGTCGGACAACCACAGTGACCGGAAATCGCGCAGTAAACACAGCCTGTTTGCATCACCGGTCAACCAGTTGTTGTCGCCCGGCGGACCACTTTGCGATCGAGCCATCGGCTTCGTAAACCAGGCTCTGAAAGGACGCCGCGACCTCAGACTTCATGCAGCGTTTTTCCAGGGACAGGGCAAGGTGTTTCGCGAGATGCATCACCATCCAGCGTTGGGCCCAGGCGTCCCCCAGCACCAGCTCCTGACGGGCGGCGATCTCATGCAGGAACTGCTCGTTGACGCTGTCGCACTCAGCCAGTGCCGCTTCCCAATCAACTTCGGCGGCGCGAAGCTCGGCGGCGATATTTCGCGACAGATTCGCCATCATCTCCAGCAGGACCGCCAGGCCTTCACCAGGAAACTTGATCTCGGCGACCATGCCTGCCTGAACCAGGCGGCGCGCCACATGGTCTGCATTCGACGCTGGGACGTCCAATTGCCTTTTCATGCCAGCGATCCTCTCCGGACGGGTCAAAAAAGACGGGTAGAGGTCGTCAACTGCCAAGCTGCCGCGCAAAAAAACTGCCAAGCTGCCGCGCAAAAAAACAGTCCACCAGGCGCCGACCTCCACCACCGGACTGTCTCACTGATGCAAGTGATAGGCCAAACGTCCCCAGCCACTGCCTTCGGTACTTTCGCAACGCCAGCCCTGTTTGGTAGCGAAGCGCCGCATGTCCGCCATAGCCACCATTGTCGCAACGCAAACGGAATTGGCCGGCGCAACCCAATTCAGGCTACGCAAGAACCACGGCGTTCCGGCAACTTGTGCCGGGCGGTCTGCAGGCAGGGAGAGAGGTTCGGCTTCAGCGATTAAATGAGTACCGCGCCCGCCAGTTCGCCCGCTTCCCTTACGGAAAACAGACAATGCCAGGTCAATAATCTGCCTGGCAGCGGGGATTTGGTACGTTGCCGCGAGCCAGTTTTCGACGCAACGGCAGGTGCCTTGCCGCTTCACGCTGGCCGAAGCGAAGCGAATGGTTATGCCTTGCATGCCGTGAAGCTATTTCCGCTTCGCGGACTTCTTCCCGGCGACCGGCCGTTTGGCTGCCCCATTTTTCGCGACCGGTTTCTTCACCGGCTTTTTCTTCGATGCCATCAGCTTCGCGACTGCCTTGCCGGCTGCGGACTTCCCGGACGCGGATTTGCTGCTGGACGGGGACTGGCCCACTTTGTATTGCCGGCCCTTGCCCCGGCGACGCCGCCGACGACCGCACCGACTGCTGCTCCGACGGGTCCGAGACAAGAGCCGACCGCTGCGCCGGCGGCAGCACCGCCCGCTGCCCTCAGGTTCGCGGTTGGAACAGACGACTCAGCTGCCGACTTCG
>JANOFL010000259.1:0-2055 GCA_031405895.1 Planctomycetota bacterium | reverse complement strand
GCCGATGGGCGCTAGCCCCGGTTGACGCGAAGAAACCGGGGCTAGCGCCCATCGGCTCATCCTGATTTCAAGCTGCGACAGCCCACTCGTCGGGACAGCACGGCACAACCTGGCATGTCATGCGAGCGACCTTCCGCCGGCGCTGTTTTTGCTGACGGCTGGCTGAGGCTGGAGTCGCCAGCCAAGATCAATCTTTTTCTGGAAGTGCTCGGCCGTCGTCCGGACGGCTACCATGAGCTAGTCACCGAGATGGCTTGTATCTCGCTGGCGGACCGGCTAGCATTCCGCGTAACGGCGGACGGATCGGCCATTAGTGGCTGGATTAAGGGAGATTCGGGTCCGGCAGCCGGAAAGGGAGAGCAGCGACTTCCCGACTGGCACGACAATCTGGTGAACCGCGCGCTGGACTTGCTGCGGCGGGAATCCGGGATTACGGCCGGGATGGAAGTCAGGCTGGAAAAGAGGATTCCGCTTCAGGCTGGGTTGGGTGGAGGCAGCAGCAACGCGGCAACGGCGTTGATTGCCGGAAACCGGTTGTGGAACCTTTGCTGGCCACGGAAGCGGCTGATTCTTCTGGCAGCACGGCTCGGGAGCGACGTGCCATTTTTTCTGGCCGGTGGCCGCGCGTTGTGCCGGGGACGGGGTGAGCGGGTGGAGCCACTGTCGCCACGATTGGGTTTGCCGGTTGTGGTGATGACACCGCCCGAAGGACTTGCGACACCACGGGTTTTCGCTGAGCTTGGCCGCAACAGGGAGGGAGAAATCCAGACATTGCCGAATCAACCAGAGGCTGGGAAAGCTGGGGCGTTGCCAACGCTTTTCAACCGGCTTGAACAGCCCGCAGCGAGCCTTTCGGCTTGGCCCGCCCGCCTTCGACAGGCGTTTGACGCGGCCGGCTGTCGGGCCCATCAACTGTCGGGCAGCGGCTCGGCATGGTTCGGACTGTTTGCAACGCCGCGGATGGCCTCCCGCGCCGCGCGAATGCTTGCCGCGCGTTGGCCTGAGACGCAGGTCGATCTTTGCCGGACGGTGAGGGGAATTGGGGTCCTGGAGAACGGGGAAATGTCCACGGGTTGAGGAGTCACGCAGCCAGTTTTCTCGCCGGTCAGGGAGCAGCGGTGATGGAGATTACGGAAGTTCGCATCAAGCTGATGGAAGGCGGTGAGGACCGGCTGCGTGGATTCTGCAGCATCACCTTTGACCACAGCTTTGTTGTCCGCGACCTGAAGATCATTGACGGCAACACGGGCCTCTTCATCGCGATGCCCCAGCCGCAAGCTGACGTTTCACTGTCCGCGCTGCCGGACCAAGAACAACCTTCGTTCGCGCTTTTGCAACCAGTGCGGGACGCGGCTGCCGGCTCCCCGGGTCGATTCCGGACCGGACGGCCGGGGCAAGCTCTACTCGGACGTCGCCCACCCGATCAACGCCGCTTGCCGCGAGATGATCCAGATGCGGATCATCGAGGAGTACCATCGCGAGATCGAACTGTCCCGGCAACCGGGCTACCGTTCGCGCTATGACGATGACTACGAAGCGGCCCTTGAGGAACGGGCCCTGGCCAATGGCCGCTCCTTGCGGTTTGACGAGGGCCGGCCTGCGGCCGATGGTGAGCCGCATCCGCCGGTTGTGCCCGCTACAGTAGCGTCGGCCCCACCCGCCGCGGCTGGTGGTGAAGAGAGCTGAACTCCTTTGAAGCTTGGAGTTGCGGCGGCAGGTAGCCAGGAGCTTCCTGCCGCTCCATACAGGCAGCGGCTTTCCGGAACATGTTTTCCCCGGCGAGCCAAAGAAACTGGCCGGATGAAAGGGATTGTCCGGTTGTTCCGGCCATGCCGGCTTTTTTCGCCCCGAGGGCTTTGGTCGCCGTTTGCGGCCGAAGGTGTGCGTTTTGTGCATTGCGGTTTTCCCGCGGCGTTCGAAAGGCCCGCGATTTTCAAGGCCGATGCGTTGCGCGGACGCCCCCTCCCCCACCCAGGCCTGTCAAAAATACCAGCCCGCAGCGCAAGCAAGGGATCCTCCAAGAACCCGTGCATGCGCTGCGGGCTGGTATTGTGT
>JANOFL010000229.1:0-15416 GCA_031405895.1 Planctomycetota bacterium | reverse complement strand
GCGCTGCAACACCGAATACGCTCCGTGGTACATTGTCCCCGCCGACCGGAAATGGTTTCGCAATCTCGTGGTCAGCGAGCTGTTGCGGTCGCGGCTGGAGGCCCTCGCGCCGGAGTACCCGCCCGGGAATGCAGATTTGGCGGGCCTCGTTGTGGAGTGAATCAGGAAGTGGATCCTTGGCTGGTGCCGTGCACGGTTTTCAAAACCGTTGGGCCTCGGGGATGACCCGGGGCTGGTGGGTTCGATTCCCATGCACTTCCGCCATTTTTTTCGCCCAGTGTCGCGACGACTTGAGTATTGGGGCAGAAGTGCCTGTCGCCCCAAGGGCCTGACGTAATCTTCCTTTCGCAAGACGTGGGCATGCTGGAGAATGTCTTGAAGGGGGTTCGGGAGACCGCAGTTGCTGCTCGAGCAGATGCGTGTTCGGCCTGAGCGGCCATCGATGCAGCCAGTGAGCGCCTTGTCCAGACTCAAACAGCCCGGCGGATGGCAAGGGTGAGAAACTGGTTGACGACGCTGCGCGATCTGCGAGAGCAGTTCGCCGAGGGATGGCTTCGCAGCCGCATCAAGGACGCATAACGGCAACCAGATGCTGGCCGCCAGAAGCGGAGGCTGCCGCGATGAATGCGCCCTGACTGTCCAGAAGAGGAACCCTGGCTGGCGCGGAGCGGCATTGGTGAAATCGTCCAGCTGCTGGAGGAAAGTCTCGGCGTCTGGCGAAAGATACGGACCGCGATTGGCGTTTCGCCTGGCTACAACCAGCTCGCGATCAGTCTGGCCGCAACCGGCCTGATCAACCCGCTGATCGCCGCCGCACTGCTGCCGGTCAGTTCGCTTTCGGTTGTCGCCTTGGCTGATTCTGGAGAGGGATTCCGGAACCGTGCCGAGCGCTCGATGCCCTCCTGAGCCGAGATCCTAACGGGAAAACACCGGGAACTGGACCGTTTCACACGCATTCGGCTGTGCGAATGAGCACATGTCCGTGGCGAGGTTGGCGCTGACAGCGTTGCAGGGCCGCCTGCTTTCAGGCCCATCCGGCAAACGCTTTGCGTCAAAAGCACAAGCAAAGTCCCTCCAGCTCGCAGAGCTTCACAGGCCACCATACCGCCGACTCAGAATTGAAACCGCGAGCTGTTAACCGGTGCGACGGGCAAAGTCGATGCCAGTTGAACAGGCCGACCGGATTTTTCCGGATGCAAGCAAAGTGTGCGGCGGCGAGTGAGGTTCAGACCGCAACCCGCTCCAACGGCTGCGCGACTCGGCACCAAACACTGGTGATTCAGGGGACCTCCCTGGTTGCCTCTTTGCTGGAACGGAATTGCGCCATGAATCTCGTCAGGCTTTCGGGATCGCTGATTGTTGTCTGGTTGATGCTGGACGGAAACGCTGCCCGTCTGGATGGCCAGATCGTGCGCGCGGTGAACGCAGGAACTGCCAGCCCCGCCGGGATCATCCAGGAGCCGGCCGGCGTACTCCCGCAGCTACCGACCGGCGCGGAACCGGCAACGGCTGACGCGACGCTGGGCCAGACCCCGACGACCAGCGGGCAGCCCGCGGCGAAAGACAACCAAAGCAAAGGCAAGCAAAGCCCCACCCGAATCGATCCGTACTGGAAGGACATTCCCGTCACAGCCAAGCCCTTCAAACTTGGCAATACCGGAGTACTGCCCAAGGGACCGGGTTACTACTCGCTGCGCGACCAGCTGAATGGCAGCAGCCGGGAGGAGCCGCCACCGTATCCTTACTCGCCAACCGGCCTGATGCCGGGATCGTACTTCGATTCCAGCTGGAAATTCCTCGACGACCCGGCGAAGTCGTGGGGGCTCACCAACGGGCTGAAACGTCAGCCGATCGGCTGCAACTGGCTGGTCACCAGCGGCGGCTCTTTCTGGTGGCGCTACATGAGCGAATCCAACAGCCGGCTGGGCGGGGCCGATCAGGACTATCACCTGTTCCGGACCAGGGCCTTTGTCGACGCCAGCTACCTGGATTTCGGCCGGATTTACTTTGAAGCCATCGATGCCCAGTCCGAAGGCGCCAGCCTGCCGCCGCTGCGGATCGACCAGAGCCGGTCCGATATCCTGAACGCATTCTTCGACTGGCGCTTGCTGGAAGTCAACGGCCAGCCGTGGTACGTCCGCGGCGGGCGGCAGGAGCTGGGATTTGGATCCCAGCGGCTGGTCAGCCCGCTCGACTGGGCCAACACCCGGCGGACGTTTGACGGCGTGCGGATGTTCAGCCGCAAAAAGGAAACTGACTTCGACATGTTCTGGACGCAGCCGGTGATTCCCGATCCGTCCAGTCTCGACCAGGTCGACGGCAACCAGCACTTCGCGGGCGCGTGGTACTCGAAACGGCCGAACGAGACTGATGTGCGCGACCTGTACCTGCTCTATCTGGGAAATTCGGCACCCGCTGCTCAGCTCGGCGCACCGGTTCCTGGCTTCGACGTCTGGACGATGGGGGCGCGGCAGGCGGGCAACCTCGGTGCCTTCCGCTACGACCACGAAGCCATGCTCCAGCTCGGTGACCGGGGAACGGCCGACATTCTTGCCGGTGCCGTCACGCTGGGGCACGGTCATCACTGGGCCAATCTTCCCGGCGGGCCGACGCTCTGGCTGTACTACGACTGGGCTTCAGGCGACCAGACTCCGGCCAGCGGCAAGCACAACACATTCCAGCAGCTTTTCCCGTTTGGACATTACTATCTGGGCTTTGCCGACGTGGTCGGCCGCCAGAACATCCACGACGTCAGCCTGCACTGGGTAGCGTGGCCAACATCGTGGCTGAATTTCACCACGCAGTTCCACAACTTCGCGCTCGCGACGTCGACGGATGCGCTTTACAACGCGGCGGGAACAGCCACCCGCCAGGATCTGACGGGCGGGGCGGGTCGCAGTGTCGGCCAGGAGCTGGATTTCCTCTGGAATGTCCATCTTGGCCCGCATTCCGACATCCTCGCCGGCTACTCGCGCCTCTTCGCCGGCCGCTTTCTCCGCGAAACCGGCCCCGGCGAATCGCCCGACCTGTTCTATCTGCAGTACGGATTCCGGTGGTAGTGCTTTGTCAACGCCCGGCTTGGGTTGCCTTCATCAGCCGGAACGCATTAGCGTCCGGTTGTCGCGCAGAAACCGGGGGCCAATGCCCGGCGGCTGCTCGTGGACTCACGCTGTGCCGAAGCTGCAGTTTGAGACGGAAACCAGCTGAGCCAAAGCGACTTCCTGCGAATTCAGCCGCCGGAACTTCTGCGCGACAAGGCGTCGATCCATTCGAGCAGCGGGGCGAGGGTTGAACGCGGGAAGACCTCGACTGGGACCGTGACCGGATCGTCGGTGACGATGGCGAGGATGCCGGGGTCAGTCTCGGCGAGGGGCGCGGTCCTGCGGTCGGCACGCCAGACTTCGATTCGCGGCGCCGTGGTGGCGAGATGACCCTCCACCAGCACCAGGTCGCAGCTGGAAAAGAGCGGGTCGAGCAACCCGTAGCGCTGGTCGGTGGTGGTCGCCGGATCAGCCGGCAGAAAGACGGCAGTCATGTTCCGGGCGAGAACGCCGACCATTGCCGCACCGGCTTCGCGATGCAGGTACGAGTCCTTGCCAGGCGTATCCAGCTCGTGGCTGTGATGGGTGTGCTTGATCGTGGCGACCCGCCGGCCGCGGGCGGTCAGGCCGGCGATGAGGTCGGTCACGAGCCGGGTCTTGCCGTGGTTCTTTCGCCCGATGATGTGCAGTCGCTGCATGGGTTCCAGGTCCTGACTGGAGGTCGCGGAGTTGGTCAAAACGGCAGTTTTCCCCACAAACCGCCGCCGGTCCGGGCCCCGGACAGAATGTCGCGATCTGCCGCTGGCAAAACAACGAAATAAAGAGTAGTTTATCCGTTGTTGTGCAACAAGACCTCGGCAGTGAGTCTGGGGCGAAAAAAATCATGACGGGCGGGGATCGCATTCGGGACCGGCTGTCTGGCGGCGCGGTGATTTCAGGTTCTTCGTCTGGCAGGTCCGGGCGGCGACGGGTCACGCTGCCCTTCCCGGCTTTCCTGTTTGCGGCCGTGGCACTGTTTCTGCTGCTGGTCGTACTGGGGTTCGGGCTGGTCGTGCGCGTCACGGGCGGCTCGCGTGGCACCGCGCTGCCCGATCAGGACCGGGCCTGGGCATGGTGGCTGCTGGTGACCGCTTTGCTTGGTTTTGGGCTGGCGAATCTTGGGCTGGCCGTGCGGGCCTTCAGGCTCCACCTGTCTTTCCGGGCCTATGGGTGGCTGGCTTTTCTCGTTTGCGCGGGGCTGGCCGCGACAGGGGTACAGGCCCTGATCGTCGCGCGGGCGCTGGGCAGCGGACCGGTCGTGCTCGACTACTCCCACCTCGCGCGAGCGCGGCGTGGCGCGGTATCGCCGGCAGGAACCGCGGTGGCTCTGGCCGGCGACGCGGCGGCGGGCCAGAAACTGTTCTCCATCACGTGTGTGACCTGCCATGGGCCCACCGGCGAGGGGCTGAACAGTCTGGCGCCCTCCCTGCGGGCGAGCGAGTTTCTGAAATCGGCAGACACGGCGGGTGTGACGCAGGTGGTCCGGCGTGGCCGGCCGGTGACCGACCCGGCCAACAAGAGCGGCAAGATGATGCCGGCCAAGGGCGGCAATCCCTTTCTGACCGACCAGCAGGTGGCCGATCTGGTTGCCTTTGTGAAGAGCATTTCGGGCGGAGCCGCCGCGCCGGTCGCCGGATCCGTCACTTCTGCAGATCCTGCGGCGCCCGCCGTTCAGATGCCCCAACTCGCGCGGTGGGTGGTTCCGGCGGCTGGTGCTCCCTTCGCGGGCCTGCTCCTGCCGGACGCGGCGCGCGAACGGCTTGGCCCGGACGCGCGACGACGGGCGCGCGAGCGGTGGCGGGATCGGCTGTTTCGCAGCCTGGCCCTTCTGGCGATGGCCGTGCACGGGTTTTTTCTGCTGGGCGTGGTGGTCGCGTCGAGCCATGTCCTGTTTGGCTGGCTGCTCGACCTCCGCGACGCGGGCCGGCGGAACTGGTTCCGGCTGCTGGTGTGGGGGTGGCTGATTGCGGGCGGAGTCTGGCTGTTGCTTGGCCTCTTGCCAGGAATGCTATAGGTGGAACAGGACAAAATGGACCGGGAAGACCAGGGTGATCGGCCAGACACGCCGGAGGACGGCGCGAGCTGGTTCCGTTTCCCTCCGTGGGCCAACTACCTGGTGCCGGCTGGCGTGCTGCTGGCGATTGGCGTCCTGACGTATATCCCGTTGTTGCTGAGCCTGGCCCTGTCGCCCGTCACGACGGATGTTGGCTACCAGCCGAAGCAGCCGGTACCGTTTTCGCACAAGGTCCACGCGGGCGACCTGAAGATCGACTGCCGGTACTGTCACAGCACGGTCGAGCAGACCGCGTTTGCAGCCGTGCCGCCGACGCAAACGTGCATGAACTGCCATGCCGCGATCAAGGCCGAAAGCCCGCTGCTGGAACCGGTCCGGAGCAGTTACACCGACGGAACGGCTGTCGCGTGGGTCAAGGTTCATGACTTGCCCGACTTTGTCTATTTCAACCACTCGGCCCACATCAACCAGGGCATTGGGTGCGCGACTTGCCACGGGCGGATCGACCAGATGGAAGAGGTCTGGCAGAGCCAGCCGGTCTCGATGGGCTGGTGTTTGAACTGCCACCGGGCACCGGAACAGCATTTGCGTCCGCGCGACCAGATCACGCGGATGGACTGGGATCCGCTGGCGATGGCGGGCCGGGCGCAAAGCGAACTGGGGAGCGCGCTGAAAACCAGCCTGCACATCCAGTCGATGGAAACCATGACGAGTTGCACGACATGTCACAGGTAGCAGCAGAAAACGATGCCGCGGACCGGTCCGGATGGTGGCGCGGGCTGGAAGAGCTGGCCAGCGCGCCCGAAGTCAAGGCGTGGCTTGAGAAGGAGTATCCCGGTGTCGCGTGGCGCGGCCGGGACGGCACCGACCGGCGCGATTTTCTGCGCCTGATGGCGGCGTCGCTGGCGCTGGGCGGGTTCACGCTGACGGGTTGTCGCCGCTGGCCGCGCGAAGAAATCCGCCCCCACGCGGCCCAGCCCGAAGGCACCGCGCCAGGCGTCCCGTTGCACTATGCGACGATGTTTGAGCTGGATGGCGTCGCGACCGGGCTGCTGGCCAAGAGTTACGACGGGCGGCCGGTCAAGATCGAAGGCAATCCGCTTCATCCGGGCTCGTTGGGCGCCGCAGACGCACTGATGCAGGCCAGCGTGCTGGAACTTTACGACCCCGAACGCAGCCGCGCGGTCCTGTGGCGCGATCCGGCTGGTGGACCTGCGCTTCAGCCTTCTGAAAAATCCTGGCCCGAGTTTGACCTGTTCTTCGGTGCCCGTTGCCGCAAGCTGCGCGAGCGCCAGGGTGCCGGCCTGGCTGTTCTGGCCCAGCCATCCGGGAGTCCGACCTGGCAGCGGCTGCGCGAAGAGTTCCAGGTTTCCCTGCCCAAAGCCTGCTGGTTTGAGTACCAGCCGTTCACACACTCCAGCGAGTACGAGGGCAGCCGGAGCGCCTGGGGCCGCGTTCTTCGCCCGCAATACCGGCTCGACAAGGCCAGCGTGATCGCCGCGTTCGACGC
This sequence comes from Planctomycetota bacterium, assembly GCA_031405895.1. GTDB lineage: Bacteria > Planctomycetota > Planctomycetia > Pirellulales > Pirellulaceae > BJ22. The sequence continues at coordinate 8,812 of JANOFL010000229.1, read as the reverse complement.
TGATCCGCTGGGAACGCACCCGGCCCGTCTGCGGCTGGCGCGCGACTGGGCCGCCGGGCGGCACAACGTCGATCAGGGAACCTGCAACCGGCTTTACGTCGTGGAGCCCGGATTCACGATCACGGGTTCGGTCGCGGACTGCCGGCTGGCGGTGGCGCCATCCGCTGTTGCACGGTGTGTCGGGTGGCTGGCGGCGCGATGGGGGCTGATCGATGGGGTGCCGGCGTCCATCACCGCACGGGAACACCAATTCCTCGAACGGCTGGCGAACGATCTGGAGGCTGCCCGAGGCGCGGGCGTGGTGTTGGCCGGGCCCGCCCAAAGCGCTGAAGTTCACCAACTGGTCCATGCCATCAACCACCGGCTGGGCAACCCCGCAACCACGATCGGGTACAGCGAGGAGCCACTGGCAGCGGCGAGCGGCAACAGCGGCTCGATCACCGGACTTTCCCGCCTGCTCGAAGGCAACGTGGTCACTACGCTGGTGGTCGTCGGTGGCAACCCGGTTTTTGACGGGCCAGCCGATGCGCCCTTGCGGCTGGGCGCCGGTGCCGGCCGCGAGTTCGCCGCCATCCATCTGTCGCTGCACGACAACGAGACATCCCACGAGTGCGAATGGAGCGTGCCGGCCGCGCATTTTCTTGAGTGCTGGGGCGATGGGCGGGGCTGGGACGGGACCCATACGCTGCAGCAACCCCTGATCCAGCCGCTTTTTGGCGGACGCTCGCAGATCGGGTTTCTGGCGGGGATCCTCGGCCGGGGACCGGATGGGCGCGACCTGGTCCGGACGACTTTCAACCGCCTGTTTCCCGCGGCCCAGGACGCGGACTGGGACAAGGCCCTCCACGACGGGCTCGTTGCCGACAGCCAGTTCGCGCAGGTGGATCCCGGCGCGCCTAAAGTGAACCGCGCCGTCCTGCTGGACGAAACAGGTGGACGTGAATTGCGGCTGGCGATCGATCACAAGGTTCATGATGGACGGTTCGCCAACAACGCCTGGCTGCAGGAACTCCCCGACCCGCTGACCAAGCTGGCCTGGGATAACGCGGTCATGATCAGCCCGGCCGATGCCGGGGCGCTGGGTCTGCAACAGGGCCAAGTCGTGCGACTGTCGGCGGCTGGAGGCGAGTCGAGGGTGCTGGTGGAGGCCGCGGTCTACATCCTGCCCGGACACGCCGATGGCTGCGTGACGTTGCCGGCCGGCTACGGCCGAAAGCTGGGCGGCCACGTGGGGGCGGGGGTCGGCTTTGGCTGCGGTCCGTTACGGACGACGGCGAATCCCTGGACAGTTGCCGATGTGATTGTGGAAAAGACGGGCCGGCACTATCCGCTGGCCATCACCCAGATGCATCACATAGCGCCGTCGATTGCGGACGTGGCCCTCGACCGGCGGCTGGGGAAAAAAGGCGAACCGGGCCTGCTGGTCCACGAAGCGCTCTTTTCGGAATTCCAGCACGACTCCCATGCCGTGCACGGCCACGCGCGCATGCCGTGCATCCGGCGCCGCTCTTTGACCCGCCTGTGGTGCCCGAGGCACGACACCGCTGGGGCATGGCGATCGACCTGAATGCCTGTATTGGCTGCGCGGGTTGCGTGGTCGCCTGCCAGGCGGAAAACAACATCCCGGTGGTCGGCAAGTCCAATGTCGCCAACTCGCGCGAGATGCACTGGCTGCGGATCGACCGGTATTTCAAGGGGCCGGTCGGGGAGCCCGATGTCGTGCATGTGCCGGTCGCCTGTGTGCACTGCGAAAACGCTCCCTGCGAGCAGGTCTGTCCGGTTGCCGCCACGGTGCATGACACCGAGGGGCTGAACGGGATGGTCTACAACCGCTGTATCGGCACGCGGTACTGTTCCAACAACTGCCCGTACAAAGTCCGCCGTTTCAACTATTTCGACTACCACGCGGCGGACCCACGAGCCCCGGCCCGGCCATGGATCGGCATTCCGGACCAGCAGCAGGCGGCTGAGGTATCGCCGCTGCAGCAGCTGCTCTTCAATCCGGAGGTCTCGGTCCGGATGCGCGGTGTGATGGAGAAATGCACTTACTGCGTGCAGCGGATCGCAGCAGCCCGGATCCAGGCGCGGAACGAGTTCAGCCAGGGAATCAGGGAGACCGACCAGGTGGCGGAGGGCGAAGTGCAGACGGCCTGTCAGCAGGCTTGCCCGACCAGGGCCATCACGTTTGGCGACCTGAACGATTCCGGTTCGCAGGTTTCGGCCGACCGGGCCAGTCCCCGCAACTACGCAATGCTGGAGGAACTGAATCTCGGGCCGCGGACGACCTGGCTCGCGAAGATCCGGAACCGCTGACGCAAACGGACGAGGCACCGCACAGGAATCCTGCCACATGTCGACAACCACGACCAGCCTGCCCGCAAAAGCGACCAGCCAGTGGGACGTGCAGCTGCACGACCCGCTTCACCGCGCGCCGCTGGTGCTCGGCGACCACGACCTGACGACCGTGACCGATCTCGTCACCGGTCTTGCGCTCCGTCCCACTCCGCGGATGTGGTACGTCGCGTTCACGATCTCGCTGGCGATGCTCTCGATGCTGGTTGTGACGATCGGCTATCTGTTCCTGACTGGTGTTGGAGTCTGGGGGAACAACAACACAGTGGGCTGGGGCTTTGACATCATCAACTTCGTGTTCTGGGTCGGCATCGGCCACGCCGGGACGCTGATTTCGGCGATTCTGTTTCTGCTGCGGCAGAACTGGCGAACGGGAATCAACCGGTTTGCCGAGGCGATGACGATTTTCGCGGTCTGTTGCGCTGCGATCTTTCCTGGCATTCATGTGGGACGGGTCTGGCTGGTGTTGTGGCTGGCGCCCTACCCGACGGAACTGGCGATGTGGCCCAATGCGCGGAGCCCGCTGTTCTGGGATGTTTTTGCAGTCGGCACCTACGCGACGGTCTCGCTGCTGTTCTGGTACATGGGGATGGTCCCCGACCTCGCGACGCTGCGGGACCGGGCGAAGACCCGCCTGGCGCAGATGCTGTACGGCTTTTTTGCGCTTGGCTGGAACGGGTCGAGCCGGAACTGGCTGCGGTTTGAGAAGGCCTACCTGCTGCTGGCCGCGCTGGCGACGCCGCTGGTGCTGAGCGTGCACAGCGTGGTGTCGTTTGACTTTGCGACCTCGCAGATCCCCGGCTGGCACACCACGATTTTTCCGCCCTACTTCGTGGCCGGAGCGGTCTTTGGCGGTTTCGCGATGGTGCTGGTCCTTGCCATCCCGGCGCGGGAGTGGTTCGGGCTGCAGGATCTGATCACGCACCGGCACATCGAGAACATGTCGCGGATCATGCTGGGGACCGGGCTGATCGTGGGCTATGCCTACGCGACGGAATTCTTTATGGCCTGGTACAGCCAGCACCACTACGAGCAGTTTGTCTTTTTGAACCGGCCGTTCGGGCCATACGCCTGGGCCTTCTGGACGATGGTCAGCTGCAACATCGCGGCCCCGCAGCTGCTCTGGTTCAGGGCGATTCGCAAGCGCGTCTGGGTGGTTTTTGCGATTGCCGTGCTGGTCAATGTCGGGATGTGGTTCGAGCGGTTCGTGATCATCGTCACGTCGCTGCATCACGACTTTCTGCCCTCGAGCTGGGCGATGTTCACTCCGACCTGGGTTGACCTCGCGATGTTTGTCGGCAGCTTTGGCCTGTTTTTCACCCTGTTCCTGCTCTTCTGCCGGTTCCTGCCGATGGTCGCGATGGCGGAAGTCAAGACCGTGATGCCCCAGGCCCACGGCCACGAAACACCCGTGCGGTTCGACTACCAGCCCTCGCCTGACACGCCGCATCAACTGCGGCGCGGGCACTGGTTTACCTGATGGAAGGACGCTTCGATGCCCACGGAAACCGGAAATGCACACGGCAGCCCGCAAGGCAATGCGGAGACCCTGCCGGTCGACGGTGGCAATGTGGCCCCCGGAGAACGGCCCTATGCCCTGGTCGCCGAGTTTGACTCGGTGGCGGCCGTGATGGATGCCGCCGAACGGATCCGCGATGCCAACTACTCGCGCTGGGACGTCCACAGCCCGATGCCGATCCATGGCATCAACCAGGCGATGGGCTTGCGGCCGACGATTCTGCCGTGGATCACCCTGGTGCCCGGGCTGGTGGGGTGCGGACTCGGTTTGCTGCTGGTCTGGTGGATCAACGCCAGCACCCTGCCGGGAGTGCCGACGAACCTGCAGGGTTATCGTTACCTGATTAGCGGCAAGCCGATGTTCAGCCTGCCGGCCAACATCCCGGTTGTTTTTGAGATGACGGTCCTGTTTGCCGCGATCGGCACACTGCTCGGGCTGCTGGGACTGAACAAGCTGCCGATGCTCTACTCGCCGCTGCAGAACAGCCGGCGAATGCGGAGGGCAACGGTCGACCGCTTCCTGGTCGTGATTGGTGCCGACGACCCGCAGTTTGATCCCGGTCGGACAGCTGAATTCCTGCGCAGTCTTCACCCGCGCGGACTGGAGCTGGTCAAGGAAGCGGTCAAGTGATCCAGGTCCCGCCATGATGCCAACCCCATTCCAGCTATCCCGACCCACATGAGTACCTGGCAGGAAGAACGAGTCCCGCTCCCGACGCCGGGCCGGCTGCGGCGCGAACTGCGGCTGCGCAGTCCGCCGTGGTGGATGGTGTTGGCCCTGGTTGCCGTGGTTGTGGCGACCTGGGTTCCGTTGGCCCTGATTTTCCGCGCCCGGGGAGGCCGCTCGCCTGACCCGCGTGTGCACCTTGTACTGGACATGGACCAGCAGCCGCGCCGCGGACCACAGGCATCCCACGAGTGGTTTGCCGACGGGCGCGCAATGCGCTTGCCGGTGCCCGGGACAATTGCCCGCGGCCAGCTGGCGGAGGACACGGTCTACCGGGGCGGTTTCCGGATGGTCACCGACGCGGCCAGTGGCGCTTCAAACCCCGAGTTCGCAACGGCCTTTCCCGAATCGGTAGTGGTCGACGAAACACTCGTCGCGCGCGGTCGCGAACGGTATGCCATTTATTGCGCCGTCTGCCATGGAACGGGAGGCCTGGGCGACGGTCCCGTGAACCAGCGGGCCATCGAACTGAAAGAACCGCTCTGGGTCCCCGCCACCAACCTGATGATGCGGGAGATTCGTGACCGCCCGGACGGCCAGCTGGTGCAGGCCATCCGCGACGGAGTCCGGAACATGCCTGCTTATGGAGCCCAGATCGGGCCGCGTGATCGATGGGCCATCGTGGCCTGGCTGCGGCAGCTGCAGGAACAGTCACCCGTTGCGGAGCCTGCAGGCGGGACAGCGGCTGTCCCCGGATCAGCTGGCACGCGCTAGCGTCCGGTTTTTGGCGACCCGGCCGGATCGTTGGCCACATCACACTCCAGCAAGCTCACATCCAGTATCCAAACGAACCCCACCACGCACCCGGAGCCGGGTCCATGCATTCATCAGAGTCCGCCGAACCTGCCGGACATTTGCAACCCGTCTTCCTGAACGTCCCGCGACGGGCCGTGATGGGACTGCTGGGCGGTGTAGCGATTGGCCTCGCACTGGCGTGCGGCGCGGCGGCGCTAGATGAGCAGGGGCTGCGACGGTTTCAGCTGGCCTGGCTGGTCGCATTCGCCTTCGTTGCCAGTCTGTCGCTGGGGAGCCTGTTCTTTGTCATCCTGCAGCACCTGACCCGCGCGGGCTGGAGCGTGCTGGTCCGCCGTCCGGCGGAAGTTTTTGCAATGAACATCGTTTCGGTCGCCATTCTGGCGTTGCCGATCGCCTGGTTCGTTCAACGCGGAGAACTTTATCCGTGGGCTGCAGCCAGTCCGGTTAACGACGCAAACCATGAAGGGAGCGGGCACCACCCTGCCCCGCCGGTCGAAGCGGCCTCCCTCGACCACGAGGCCGGGACGGGAACAGCTGCCGGCCATCGGGATACTGCAGGGCCGGTGGTGGACCACTTCGCGACGCTTTACATCCATCAAGTTCCGGATGAGTTGACCCGCAGCAAAGGCGCCTGGCTGAACCGGCGGGGATTCCTGATCCGGATGGCGGTCTGGTTGGGGGCGTGGATCCTGCTGGCTGCCTGGTTTTTCATCCACTCGCGGCGGATGGAAGCTGGTACGGAGGCTGTGGCGGAAACCCGGCGGCTGGAATGGTCCAGCGGCCCGGCCATGCTCGCCTTTGGGCTGACCCTGACGTTTGCCTCCTTCGACTGGCTGATGTCGATCGATCCGCACTGGTACAGCACGATGTTTGGCGTCTATTTCTTCGCCGGCTGCGCGGTTGGCGGGTTCGCGCTGATCCTGCTGAGCGTGATTCTGCTTGAGCGTTCGGGCGCGATTCCCGGCGTGCTGTCCGTGGAACACCGCCGCGATCTGGGGCGGTTCCTGTTTGCGTTTGTCTTTTTCTGGGGCTACATCGCCTTCAGCCAGTACCTGCTGCTCTGGTATGCCAACGTGCCGGAAACCACGCGCTGGTTTGTCGTGCGCGGCGCGTCGCAGGCGACCGGCTATGCCAATGCATGGGGCTGGCTGCTGCTGGTCCTGCTGTTCGGGCACTTCCTGATTCCCTTCGCCGCGATCATGTCGCGGCATGTCAAGGCCAGCCCGAGGGCGATGCTGTTCTGGACGGTCTGGCTGCTGGCGATGCACTGGCTGGACCTCGTCTGGCTGGTCATGCCCGAGCTGGGTCCGCGACTGACGATCGGAGCGGTCGAGCTGGGGACACTGCTGGCCGTCACCAGCGGCTGGCTGCTCGGCGCGTCATGGATCGCAACCCGGACACCCCTGCTGCCCGTCGGCGATCCGCGTCTGGCGGAATCGCTCCGGATCACGGCAGCGTATTGAGTTGTTTGTCGGGGGCCGCGGGCCGGAATCACCGGGACGCAGCTGACATCCGTTGAGGCAGTCCATCAGCCGCGCCCACGGCGGCGTGCTGGCGAGCGCTGCATTCGAAAAGCCGGCTACTTCCGTTTTGTGGATTTCGCTGGCAGGAAAAGTGCGAACGTTGTCTTCCGCAAGTAGTCGTCGACTTTGGCGCGGATCGAGAGGAGGGAATCGTGGAGTGGGCAATGGGGGCCCGAGCCACACCAGTCGGGGCCATAGGGACAAGCGCTGCGCGCGTCGCGCTCGAACAGGCTGACGAGGTCGAAAAGCGAAATTTTTGATGGGTGGCGGGCCAAACGGTAGCCTCCGCCAGGGCCGGGTGAACCGGTCACCAGCCCGCCGCGCGACAACTCCGTCAGGATCTTGGCCACGATCGGGACCGGCAGATTGCGACTGGTGGCAATCTCCCTCGACGACGCGACCTGAGCCGGATCGGCGTACAGTTCGGCCAGGCGGCTCATCGCGGCAATAGCATTTTGCGTCGTTTTTTGTTGCAGCATGGCACTCAGGCGAAAATTGGGCAGGCCCTCAGGCGGTATCCTCCGGGTGTACCGGGAACGGCGCGAACTGGTGACCAGGCCGCGTGATTCAAACTTCGACTCGGGAGGCGTTCGGTTCATGGTCGCCGACCTGGCCGCGGTATGACAGGCGGCAAGCTGGTCACATGCCCGGACAGCGCTGGCCAGGTCATCACGCGGCTCCGCCCGGCGTGTCTGGAAGCGCTACCCCGGCGAATCCCGCCGGCCGTTTACCGACCGTCATGGCCCCGGCTCGGCGTCTTCTCCAGTCTGCCGGGACGTGCCCCGGTCCCGGCGGGTGCGACAAACCGTACTTTCCGGAATCGCCAGCGCAATACCTGCTTGACCTGGCCGATTTTTCAATTGTATCATCTATTCACGAATTGTTTATCTGGAATTCTGTTGTTTCCGGCCGATCAGCGGCGGAGGAGCAGTCATGGCGGTTCGGCGGGCGGAAAAGGACGGCGGGAACGGGATGGCCAGCCAGCTGGCCATGGGTCGGGACGCGGTCGCCCGGGGGCCGGCACCGGGTGCCACACGTCGCCAGTTTCTCTATCAGCTCACCCTCGCCGGAGCCGGGGTCGCGGCCTCCAGCCAGTGGGCGCTGGGTGCGATGCAGGACCTTGTCCCGGTCAGCATCGAGAATCCGCTCAGCGGCTACCCCAACCGCGGCTGGGAGCAGCACTACCGGAATCTTTATGAGTCCGATTCCAGTTTCACTTTTCTCTGCGCGCCCAACGACACGCACAACTGCCTGCTGAACGCGCACGTGAAACATGGCGTGGTGACGCGGATCAGCCCGACGTTTGGCTTCTCGAAGGCGACCGACCTCGACGGCCGGAGCGCGAGTGCGCGCTGGGAGCCGCGGGTTTGCCAGAAGGGGCTGGCGCTCGTCCGACGTTTCTATGGCGACCGCCGTTGCCGCCGCCCGCTGCTGCGGAAGGGCTTCAAGCAATGGGTCGACGACGGCTTCCCGCGCGATCCGCAGAACGCGGCCGTCGATCCGGGAAAATATCTCCAGCGGGGCCGCGATGGGTGGGTGCCCGTGAGCTGGGACGAGATTTTTGACTACACTGCGCGGGCGATGAAGAACATCGCCGAGACCTATAACGGCCCGGAGGGCCAGCAGCGGCTGGTGGCCCAGGGCTACGATCCACTGATGGCGGAGAAGACGCAGGGTGCCGGCACGCAGGTGCTCAAGTTCCGCGGCGGCATGCAGGCTCTCGGCGCGACCCGGATCATGGCCCAGTACCGGCTGGCCAACTCGATGGCGTTGCTGGACGCGCACTTGCGCGGCGTGGGGCCGGACCAGGCGCTGGGTGCCCGCGGCTGGGACAATTACACCTGGCACACCGACCTGCCGCCGGGTCATCCGATGGTCACCGGCCAGCAGACAGTGGACTTCGATCTCTGCAACGTCGAGCACTCGGACCTGATCC
>JANOFL010000149.1:0-9287 GCA_031405895.1 Planctomycetota bacterium | reverse complement strand
GCCCGCGTGCGCGAGCTGGAACGCCAGTTTCCAGGTCGTGTAGTTCTGTAGTACGTCCAGAATGAAGCCTTCGTCGATGGCCTGGCGCATCGAGTAGACATGGAATGCCGCGGGGAGATTGTCCCTGCCGGCCTTCCTCGCTGGATCGGGCCGTCGTCCGAACAGCTCCAGCGTCTTGGCCTTCGGTGTGGCGGTAAAGGCCACGAAGGTGATGCCCTGGTCGTCGGCGCGCGCGGTCATCTGGGCGGCCAGAATATCTTCGGTACTGACTTCGCCCCCGTCTTCCAGCTGCCGTAGTTCATCGGCCGACAATACGGCCTTGAGTTTCGCCGCCGCTTCACCAGTCTGTGAGCTGTGGGCCTCATCGGCGATGACGGCGAACCGCTTGCCCTCGGTCCGGGCCAGCTCGGACATTTTCTTGTGCAGCGCCGGAAAAGTCTGGATCGTGCAGACGACGATTTTTTTGTCGCCAGAGAGGGCCGCGGCAAGCTCGCTGCTTTTGCTGCCGGCTTCGCCCTTGATCGTGGCAACGACGCCGGTCGTCCGCTCGAAGTCGAAAATGGCATCCTGGAGCTGCGAATCGATCACGGTGCGGTCAGAGACGACCAGGACGGAGTCGAACAGCTTCTTGTGGCTGGCGTCATGCAGGTCGGCCAAGAAGTGCGCTGACCAGGCAATCGAGTTGGTTTTGCCCGAACCGGCTGAGTGCTGGATCAGGTACTTACCGCCCGCCCCATCGGCAAGCACGGCGGCCAGCAGCTTTCGGGTGGCGTCGAGCTGGTGGTAGCGGGGAAACAGGTAGGAAGTCAGTTGCCGTTTTTCGTCCTTCTTGCCAATCAGATACCGGCCCATGATCTCCAGCCAGCTTTCGCGCTCCCAGACCTGTTCCCAAAGGTATGCCGTGGGATGGCCGGCCGGGTTGAGCGGATTTCCGGCCGCGCCGTTGTTCCCCAAGTTGAAGGGCAGAAATCGGGTCTCGGCCCCATCCAGCCGCGTGGTCATCTGGACTTCATGGTTGCTGACCGCGAAATGGACCAGCGCCCCGCCTGGAAAGGCCAGCAATGGCTCTGATGCCTGGCCCTTCGACTTTGGCAGCCGGTCGAACCGGTACTGATCGACGGCGTCCTGAACACTTTGGGTGAAGTCCGTCTTCAGCTCGACCGTGGCGACCGGCAGTCCGTTTAGGAACAGCACAAGGTCGATGCTGTTCTGATTTTGGGTCGAGTAGTGGACCTGCCGCATAATCCGCAGCCGGTTGGCTCGGTAGCGCGTGAGGATGTCCGGGTTCATCGCCAATGCCGGCTTGAACTGAGCCAGCGCCAGCCTCCCCCGCAGCCCCAGCAGCTCGATCCCCTGCCGCATCACGTCTAGCGTTCCCCGCTGGTTCAGCTGGTCCCGGAGCCGGTCCAGCAGCGTCGCGTCGGCATTGGCCCCGTGGGTCTTGGCCAGCGACTCCCATGCCCGTGGCTGGGTCTCCTTGACCCAAGCCAAAACGTCTTCCGGGAACATCGCCCGTCCCCGGTCGTACCCCTCATCGCCGGCCGAATAGAGCCAGCCATTGGCCGCCAGATGCCCACAGACCTCGGTCTCGAACTCGATCTCGTTGTGGAGTGCCACAAAGTGCCTTTCCCGGACTTTCTGGATCAAGTTGCCAAGTCTAACCCGACTTCAGCGATTCGGATTTGGCCCAGCTCGTCGGCCTATGTCGCCCCTGTTCAACGCCGTTTTTGCGTTAATCCGCAGCGGGCTGTAGCCGGTTTTTGGCGATGTTCCGCAGAGTTTTTGAGTCATTTATGAATCACTCAAACGGCAAGCCACTCGCGGATGGACGGGAATCCCGGCACGGGCAGCTCGTTTCAAAAGTGTTCCCATTGCTTTGAACCCTGCCATATCCACGCGCTTGGCGCTCACTTCGACTTGGAACGCTTCGACAGAACCATCCTGACCTGGAGGCTCTCCAGCATGTCGAAGGGGCTGATGCAGGCCACGCCAAAGGCGTCTGCGATATCCGGGATTTTGATCCGGTTGCGGGACTCCGGCGCGGAGACTTCGAACGTACAGACCACAAAGCCGTTGGTCTGGGCATAGGCAACCAGCCAGCCATCAGCGCCCGCGGCAAACCCTGCCTTGGCGCTTTCGTTGAGGCTGGTGTGCGCCTGTACCCAATTGCCCAAGGCGCGGTACTGCCGAACAACTGCGTTGTCCTGAACATCCTTGAAGAACGTCGTTGGCGGGCGGCGTCGAACCCATTTGGCAAGGTCGTCATTTCCCTTGAGCAGTTCCCGTTTCACCGGGACGATGCTGGCAACTCGTCCCGCTTCATGGTGGTGCAACAGGGCGTCCCAGTATGCCGGGCAGAATGCGGGGCGATAGTGCTGTCGGAAGGCACGAATCAACGTGTCCGCGTCGAGCAAGTAGTTGAGTGCTTTCGCCATCAACGTTCCTGCTTTTTGAGGAACGCCGCGAATCGGTCAAAGGTTGCACCCCGAAGTCCAGTCAGATCGTAGGCTTCCTGGTACGTCAGTCGCCCAGTTTCAGCGGCAACAATGACGGCCTGACCGAATCGGCGACCAAGCCTGGCGCTTTGGTTCCTGTAAAAATCGCCGCCTCCCTTCTGGTTCTCCTTCTTGCGCTTTATCTCCCGCATGTAGGCGTGGTAGAAGCCAAAAAACTGCTCGTCCGTGATAAGCCGAAGGTCCTTTGCTCGGCGGGCAACCACGATGGGGCTGACTTTAAACCGACCAGCAAGGCGAACAAACGGACGTTCTTGCCCCGCCATTTCATCCCACGCTTCGCGCAGCTTTTTTTCCGGTACCAGGAACTCCGCCGCCACGCGATTGCAGAACTTTTCAACCTCATTCGAGCTGGGACGAAGCTCAGGCAAGTTGAACAGGGCGTCTTTTCCAATCGCGACGTGGGCCAGTTCATGTGCCAGTGTGAACATCTGCGCGCCCTTCGTATCGCTGCCGTTCACAAAGATCAGCGGAGCAATGGAGTCGCACAGAACGAACCCGCGAAATTCTTCCGCGTCGAGCGCCCGACGGGTGCTGTTGCCGACGACGCCATTGATGAAGACCAGCACACCATTCGCTTCAATTCGCCTGAGCAGGAACCGGAGAGCGTTCTCCCAGGACTCGTGATCCCGCGCCCATTCAGGTTTGAGTTCAAGAAACCTGCGGATGCCGGTGACGACTACCGGGACGGGACTGTCAAGCGATTCCGAGCCAACGAATGCCACGCGGGAATGCCCCTCTTCCAGCAGGTACTCGCGCATCCATGCCTGCCGCCGTTGCATGTCGTGGATCGTATCGATCAGGTCAGGACTGGGGCGGTCAATCCCCGAGTCGCTCATCGTGCGATAGTCGGGAAGCGGAAGCAGCTCCTCCGGCGGGGCGTCCAGGAACAAGTAACCAAACGGAACTCGGGCCTTCTTCGCGAACTTCTCCAGCTGCTGAAAGGTCGGCTGTTTGCTCTTGTCCAGCCAGGCGGCCACGACATCGGGGTAGCTGGCCAGCGGCAGTCCGGAGCGATCAATCGCCCAGTCGATGAGGTCCGGATTGACGTTGACACGATTGGCCATGCGCTGCCACTTAGAAACGGGGTTTCACACCTCAAGTTTAACGACTGGTCCCGCCCGCGTTGAGTTCAGTTTCGGATCAGGAACTGGAGTCCCGTGCTACTTGTTCCACTTCCGGATTCGGGAAACCAGCTCTCGGACCCTGTCGTTCAGGTCGAACCGCGATTCCAGAGCCGACCGGTCAAGGAGGGGGCAGGCAATGCGCGCAAAATCGAACTTGTCGAAGCTCTTGCGATCAAGGTGCTTGACGACAAACGTCTTCGCTCGGCCCGGATCGGTCGGGAAACGGTCAAAACGTGTCGGATCGGGCACTGTTGACGGCACCTTGAACACGGCCCGCCAAACCGCGCCCGGGACGTAGTTTTCGATCTCCTTGGCCTCTGTGATCCACAAAAAGTGCCCGGGTATGCGGGTGACCTCGGTCCTGATCCGTTCAACATGCGCCTTCAACACTTCGTCTTTCTTGGTCCGGTCACCGTCGCACACGACAGCGATGTTGGCATTGAGCCGAAGCAGGTTTGCCAGTTCGTCGTCGCCGGCCTCCGGCTCCACAAACTCGGCCCGCGCCAACAGGCTGCCACCATAAAAGGCACACTGGTAGTCGCGGCCCTCGACCAACTCACCGTCAGAGAAGAGGTCGATGAAACGATTGACGTACAGCCGGTCCGATGGTCCCTCGACCCAAACGACTCCGTTCGCTTGCAACAGGTCGGATGGCCGCGCTCCAAGCTCGGCAAGCAGGCCCACCCGATCAAAATGGGCCGCGACCGTCGTGGTTTTGGCCGAAGTGCCATCGTGCGAAACGTGGATTATCTGGGCATCTTTCATGCTCCCAAAGTAGTCCAGCGCCACGCTGGAATGCGTCGTCAGGAACAGGTGGCATCGCTCCCTGGTCACATACTCTGTGAGATACTTGAACACCCGGCGAAGTAGCGCCGGATGGAGATTGTTCTCCAGCTCCTCGAATGCGAACACCATGTTCGACTTTTCGGCCTTCTTCACGACCTCGGAAACGACAAGCAGATTCAGCAGCATCAGCAAGACCGTCTTTAGTCCACTGCCGGATTTGCTCAGGGGAATCAGGCCCTTCGTCGGTTCGCGGAAAAAAATCTCCCATCGGTCAGTCGATGTTGCGTCTTCGGTTTCATCGTGGTGCTGAACAACGATTTCGTCGAATTGCCCATCCTCCCCAAAAATCTCGGCCAGCGCCTTGAGCAAGCCGATTTCAATCAGATCGCGCGGGAGAATTGTGCTGTTGATGCATCGTCGAATCAGATTGGTCGCACCGTTGCCGTTTTCATCGAGTTGCAGGCCCGATTCCTCCAGCTCTGGCAGAACATTCCGATCAGCGGAAAGCCAGCGGAAGTGTTTGTTGGAGATTGGACAGACGGCGGTGGGCAGCACTTGCTGAATGCGGTGAATGCGGGCGATGCGGTCTGAATCACTGGATGCTGGCGGATCACCGGCAGGAATGCGCGCGTTGATCTCCTTTCCGCCGTTCAACACGTCCCATGCCACTGTCTGGTTCAAAAAGTAACAGCCGTGATTGTGCCAATGATCTCCCAGAAGTTGGTCGCTAACCCTGTTTTGCTGAAACGTTCGCCGCAGGAATTCTTCGGTCAATGGCCCGGAACAGCAAAGCTGAAACGGAATGTTTGATAACGAAGAGCCGCATAAAAACCGGACGAGGTCGATGAGTTGCGACTTGCCGGTGTTGTTGCGGCCGATAATCACGGTGATCGGTTTGAACTCATCGAACCCGGCCCACTCGTCCCGGAAACAGAGGTGCCCTCTGGCCTTGACGGAGGTAGCAATCAAGATTCGGCTCCCTGTGTGGACTGATTCGCAGGCTTCAGCTTCGTCGCAAACACATCATGCCTATCGCGGCAACCCAGGCGCTTCGATGAAAAACGATTGGCACCAATCAACCAGCATTGGAAAAGCGGCTGTATCACCAGGCGCGACCATTTGTTCGCGCCCAAGGCCAAACGGCTACTCCACACGGAATTCCTGAATCGGCTGCCGTAGGGCAGATTCGAGGCGAATCAGCGAGTCAATCATCCGGTCTTGAAGTGCTGGCCACTCTGCCTCGGAACACCTCCAGCCCCCTGGGAACCGTGTGCAAATCCGGCTGCTCTGACGGCCTTCCAGCTCCTGCCAATCAAGCTCCCCGCCGTAGTCGCGTTCGATTTCTTTCCGCCGCGACAACAGGTAGTGAAACGCGGCTTTACCCTGGTCGTCGCTGCCGGCCAGCGTGATGTAGCATTCGACCTGCGATTCATCCTGGACCATCGAAAGGGTCAAGTTGAACCCGACACGACCGATTCCGCATGGCAGCCAGCCGTTGGTAGTCGTGGCCCGGTTGGCGAGGAGAGCGGTTCGTGATCGCGCGCGTTCGATTGTTTGCGCCCAGAACCTGCGGAAGATGTCCTGCCGGGCACCATCTACCTTGCGCTGAAGCTTGGCCCGATTTCGCGCCTTGACCACGTAGTCCGTGGACTCGGGGAGCGGAATGATCTGCGTCGCGTCAATCAGCAGTTCGCCCTGCATTCGGTAAGGACGAAGCCGGATGCAGGTGATGTCGAGGTCATGCTCGTTGAGCCAAAGGACGGCAGTGGTCAGCTCGGTCGAGAAATCGGCTGAGACCAGGATGATCCGTACCTCTCCAGTCAATTCAACCGTATTTCCGGCTTCAGTTCGCAAAAACTCCAGGATCGCACTTCGCGCGGCATCCTCGTCCTTCTGGGTCCATGTCGCATGGGCCTGCACGACCTGCTCGAAAGTCAAGCCTGAGACCATGGCCGCATAGCGGACAGCCTGAAGCTCCATGTGCCCGCCGTCTTCGGTCCGTTTGATCTCGACGACGACAAGGTTGAGATCGCGGGCCAGGCAGAACAGGTCAATTCGCCGGTTGGAGTCTTCCCAGTCGCCGTACTCTTCGGCGATCACCATCAGGTCACTGCCGACGGGCGAGATGTCGTGCCGAAGCAGCCGCTGAAGGTCACGACGCTCGAACACCCGCTCGTCGGCGAACGAGGTGGGCTGGACAGGTTCCAGCTTGTCTGGTGCCACTCGGTAGAGCGTCATTTTGCCACCCGTGAAATGGAATTCCGCACGTCAATCTTGCCGGTGACCGCGGCCGAGATAAGGGCAGTCCGCCGCTCCTGCAACAGGTCAATAGCTCTGTCTGCTTCACCGGTAAGGTCGCCAAACTTCTTGATCTGTCGTTCCAGATATACAGCGATCCGACCTTGTTCTTCAACGGACGGAATTGCCGTTCGCAAGTTTCCCACGAACTCCATCGAGAGTCCCGGTTGCGCAGCCGTGACCGAATGCTGATTCAGATTCATTGCGCGCAACATCTCACCCAACCAATGCGTGTTAAGACGGACAAGCGGTCGGGCGACTACAGCGTGCTCAGACGCCCAAAACTTGCCATGCGCGTAGTTGATGTTCCCGCAAAGGGCACCTTGTCGTCCGATGACCACAAACTCGCCATCGTGGGTGAAGCCGGACGTGAATCCGCGAATCCCATTTCCGCCGAATACAGGGAAGTCGCCTGACTGCTCGATGGACACACCTGTGATTCCGTCGCCGCTCGCAAGACTGACCAGTCGCTTGAGCGGGGCGATTTGCCAGTGTGCCGGCACGTCGCCAAGCCAGTCGATGCCGGAAGGTTTGAGGGGGGCAGCGGGATTGAGACCCTTGGTGACGGCGTGGGAAATGACCGCCTGCCGCTTCTCCTTAAGCAGGTCGATCAGCCGCCGCTGATCGGCCACCAGTTCGTCGATCTTTGCCGTCTCGCGGTCGAGGAATTCAACGATTACTGTCTGTTCCGTCGCGGGTGGAAAAGCGATGGCAAAGTCACGGACGAACGAATCGGGCACTCGCTTTTGGCCGCCCGCACCATACATCTCGGCCTTGCCAAGCTCACGAAACTCAGCTGAGCGGAAAATTGCGTGTAAGTAGCTGCTGGAAGTTTCGTTAGTCCTTGGACGCGCGACGATCAGTTCTGTTGTGCCGAAACCCACGCCGTTCTGTAGCCCAAACATGTGGGCACCTTTGCCGTTCTCGAAGCATGGCGTGATTTTGGCGATAGTGACATCGCCATCGCGGAAGTAGGTGTACCCACTCACAAGTTCGCACAAAGGTCTTTGGGACCCCAGATTCAGCGAGCCATCGTCGCCAATAGCCTCCATCGGCAGAAAGGTAACCAGTGTCTCCGGTTCAAGATGAACCACTTCGGACTTGGAGGGGTTAAAGTCTGCGACGTAGCGAAGCCGTCTAACACGCCAATGTTCCGGCACATCGCCGAGCCATTTCACGCCACTTTCCCGGTACCGTGGGTATGGCTTCCATTCTCGCGGATTTCGACACGTCGGCATGGTGCGCACTTCAGCCAACCTCACCGTGCCACCACAGCACGAAAGTCCAGTCGTTTTGCCATCGCGCCGCTACTCCTCTCGATTTGCCGCTTCATCGCTCTTACACCCGAGCGCGTCAAAGTGTTCATCTGCATTGCCGCAAAGATCGTGAGCTCAAAAGCCATTGATTCCAGCCAGTCGATGTAGCCGCGATATCCGAAGATTGCCAGGGCACCGGTATTTCGCAGGAAGCGGTTGAGCCTATTCCCGTTTACGTCCACGGAGCCACAAGAGCCGAGATGGATGATGCGGCGGGCACACCTGCCAAACAGCATGTCCTCAAGTTCGTCGAGCGAGACGCAGTTTTCGGAACGTCGCGCGTCGCCGACCTGGATCGAAGTGCTGTCTCCGTGAAAAGCCAGGTAGAGAATCGGGAACCGGCTAGAAGACTGTTGGCACCATTTTTCAATGTATGCGTTGAACTCGGCCCGCGTGATGACATCGCGGTGCACAAAGGGAATCGCGTAGGGCTGCCATTGACTCAGAAGGTCGAGGGCTGGGCGAACGGACATTGGCTTGTCCATCCGGCCGGTCCAGCTTCCTTCGATGCAGAAAATCCCCTTCGGCTTGACTCGTCTGCTCCTTACTCGACTTGACCTGCCTTTGGCGCTCACGATTTTGCCTGTGCTTGCTCGCTGTGACTGAGAGCATTAATCATCGCCACAATCCGGTCAGTGGTCCCCTTCAGGTCAGCGTCGATTATCGTCAGCGGGCGGGTTGGTTTGAAGACATAGAAGTGGCGGTTGAATGGAATCTCGTAGCCGACCTTTGTCTTTTCGTGGTCGATCCAGGCGTCCGCGGCGTGGGGCAGGACTTCGCGCGCGAAGTACGTTTCCACGGCCTCGGACAACGGGACGTTTTCAGTGTCGCGCAGGATTCCGTCGGGCTGGGGTTTGCCTTTCAGCTTGCCCTTGGTGGCCTTCACGATCTTGCCGGCCGCGTCGCGCTCGGGCCGCTCGACGGTGATCGTCCGGTAGCCGAAGTCGTCGTTGCGGAAAATGCGGCTGATGGGGATGGCGGAAGAACCCGCGGCTAGCGCCTTGCGGCTCACTGGCTTCCGATTTTCCGGATCGACGTGGACCTCTTTGGCCTCGCCGAATATCCGGGTGATCTCGGCGATGTGCTCCTCGCTCAGCTCCTTCCGTTTGCTGCCAAGGCTCTTCCGCATCTTCTGCCAGTAGCCGCTGGCGTCGATCAATTGCAGCTTGCCCTTGCGGTGCGCCGGTTTGCGGTTGCTGACAATCCAGACGTAGGTGCTGATGCCGGTGTTATAGAACATGTCGGTC
>JANOFL010000175.1:0-10977 GCA_031405895.1 Planctomycetota bacterium | reverse complement strand
CCGTGCGGTTCGCGCGGTCAAGGCGCATGGCCTTGCGCGGTTCCCCTATGCGGGGTGGCTTGCGGCTGGGCGTATGCCCTCCGTTTTTCATACGCGTTTTGGTTTCCGGCGGACTACACAGAGGGCTGACGCCCTGCCGCTCGCCCAGTTCACTCGATCCTGACCGCGCAGATTACAACCGGCGCGACCTGATCAATGTCCTCTGCTACTCCAACCACCGTGCTCGTAGTTGAAGACGACCGCGCGATTCGCCGCGGGATCGTGGACGCGCTGGAGTTTGCCGGGTTCAGGACGCTCGAGACGGAACGCGGCGAAACGGGGGCAGACATGGCGTTGACCCGCGATCCCGACCTCGTGCTGCTCGACCTCGCTTTGCCCGGTCTGCCAGGCATGACGGTCCTGCGCCGGATCCGCGAAACCAAACCGACTCTCCCGGTGATCATCCTGACCGCCCGCGGCAACGAGTCCGACCGGATCGCGGGGCTCGAAGCGGGTGCCGATGACTATGTCGTCAAGCCCTTCAGCATGAAAGAGCTGCTGGCCCGCGTCGGGGCAGTGCTTCGCCGTTCCTGCACCCGTCCCGGCGACGTCACGACGATCGACCTCCCGGCAGGGGTCGCCGACCTCGAACGCCGTGAGTTCCGCGACCGGAACGGAGGCCGCAGCGAGCTTTCGGATCGCGAGTGCCGGCTGCTCCGTTACCTCGCGGCCAACCCCGGCCGGGCCATCGACCGCCGCGAGCTGCTCGAAAACGTCTGGGGCCTCGACCCGCGCGGAATCACGACCCGGACGATCGACATGCACATCGCCCGGCTGCGCGAAAAACTGGGCGACGATGCCGGGCAACCCGCCGTGTTGCTGACGGTGCGGGGCAAGGGCTATATGTTCGGCACTCCTCCTCCCTGAAAACAAACACACAAGCTGTTCCATCTGCAAACACGCAACACAACCTCGTACTCGTGCTCGTACTCCTGCTCGTGCTCGATGGCCCTTCTCGCGGCAAGACCGTCAATCGGCCGTCGCGACTGTGCATTCCCATTGTACGGAATCAGGAATTGGTGCAGCGGCGAGCACGAGCTCGAGCACGAGCTCGAGCACGTTAGTCAGCAACGGCACTTTGCAAGTTGCCCGAATCACCCCGTCGACGCGCTTCTGTTGAAGTGGTCCAGGCATGAAATCGCCCACCCGAATCTGGCTTGTGTTCGCCGCCTGCGTGGTCTTGCTGGCGACGATCCTCGTCTGGCTCGCGCTTTGGACTCTGCGGCTGGAGCGCGAACGTGCCGTCGCGCGGCAACAACTCGTCGACGGCCGGAATGCGCTGGCACTTGAAGAACGGATCAATAGCGCTTTCTGGCGGATCGATTCGCTGTTGACCCTGTTGATCAGCCAGGAGTCGGCCCGCGATCCGGGCGAGTATGCGCCGTTCCTGTCGCCCGATTCGGGCGGCCGCGGCTACGCGTCAGAAGGCACCCCAGAACCCTCGCCCTTGCTGGAAACACCATCGGAGTTTGTCCGGCTTCATTTCCAGATTGCCGGCGATGGCACGGTGACGTCGCCCCAGGCCCCGCAGGACAGTTTCTGTGAAATGGCGATCCAGTGCGGAGCCGATCAGGGCCGCGTCAGTCAGGCTGTCCAGCTGCTCGAGGAACTCCGCCCGCAGCTGGGCTTTGAGCAGGTCCGCTGGCTTTGTCCCACTGCCGGAGTTTCCGCGGACGAAAAGCTCGCTCCCTGGGTGGTTGAACAGCATCGCCCGGCGCCGCTGGGCAACGACACCTCTCCAAGGCCGGCCCTGCCGCTCTGGGCCGATCAAAGCGATGTCCTCGACAAGGTCCCCGGCGCGAACCGTTCCTGGTTTCTGGAGCGGGCAGCCAGTGTCGATCGGGCGATGGAAAGCTACATGGATGCGAATGGAGGCCGCGAAGCAGGTTCGCGGGCCAAACAATCCTCCAACGCGATGCTCAACATCCAGCAGAGCAACCAGCAGCAGCAAGGCCTCTCCGGCAGCGCGCCGGCGGCAGTCGGGTTGATGCGACCGGTCTGGATCGGTGAAAGGCTGCTGCTCGTACGGGAAGTCATCGCCAATGGCCAAACCCTGGTCCAGGGTTGCTGGCTGGACTGGGAACGACTGGGCACGTACCTGCAGGGTGAAATCAGCGACCTGTTCCGTGAAGTCAGCTTCACCCCAGTCCGTCCCGACCAGCCGATCGATCCGGCCCGGACCTTGACCACACTTCCGGTCGCGCTCAGTATTCCCGACGGCGCCGCGATTGGCCTGCCACTTCCTTCCACCGGTTCGCCGGTTGAAGGCGGCATCTGGCCAGCCCTGGTCGCGGCCAGCCTGACGTCGCTGCTGGCCGTCGTCGCGCTCGGCATCCTGCTCGCCGGCGTCCAGCGGCTGAGCGAGCGCCGCGCCACCTTCGTCTCCGCCGTCAGCCACGAGCTGCGAACCCCCCTGACGACCTTCCGGCTCTACAGCGAAATGCTGGCCGACGGCATCGTGACCGACCCGGCCAAACAGGCCGAGTACCTGCAGACCCTGAAAACCGAATCCGAACGCCTCGGTCACCTCGTCGACAACGTACTGGTCTATGCGGGTCTGGAGCGCCGTTCCCAGGGAATTGTCCGCCAGTCCATGCACATGGGCGACCTGATCAACCGGATCAGGCCAGTCCTGAGCCAGATTGCAGAACGGGCCGGCCGCCGACTGTTCGAGGAGTTTGAACCCGCGGCGCTGGAAAGTTGCACCGCGACAGATTTCGCCGCCGTCGAACGTGTGTTGATCAATCTGGTCGATAACGCCGTGAAGTATGGCTTCAACGAGGGGCGTCCTGAAATCGTATGGCAGTTCCGCAAGTCTTCTGCAGGCTGGCTGGAGTTCGGAGTCCGGGATTTTGGCCCAGGTGTCGACTCAGCACGACAGCGGCTGATTTTCGACGTGTTTTCGCGCGGCGATCAGGCTGCGGCTGGCGATCGGCCGGGAGTTGGACTTGGCCTGGCACTCTCCCGGCGGATTGCACGGGACCTGGGAGGTCGCCTGGAGTACCGGAATGGTCAACCCGGCTCGCTTTTTTTGTTGCGACTTCCCTTCTCAAATGACCCGGGCTGAGTCCGTCACTTTCGACCTGTCACCAGTTTTTTTCCGCCCTTCAGTTCCGCGATCCAGGGTTCCAGGTCGTCGAAAATCGCGCCGGGGTTGCCCTCGAAGACCTTGCCGGCCAGGAGGTTGACCAGGCTTTCACGGTGGTGCGGGTACTGTTGGAGGAATTCACCGATGCCGGACGGCCTGGTGCAGATCGCCCGGACGAGTTTGCGGATCAGGCTGACGCCGGCTTCGTACCTGCTGGTCCAGCGGCCCAGAATCCGCGCCGAAAGATCGTTCTTCTGCAGGCCCTCGCCAATCGCGTCGGCGGCCCAGGCGGCGGATGTGCAGGCCAGGAAAACGCCCGCGCTGCAGACCGGATCGAGGGAGCCACCAGCGTCGCCGACCAGCACCCAGCCATCTCCGGCCTGGCGTCGGGTCGTCCAGGAAAAGTCCTTCGCGACATGGTACTTGCCGCGCGACGTCGATCCGGCCAGCTTCCGCGCGACGCTGGGACAATTGCGGACCTCTTCCTGAAAGGTTTTTTCCGGCGAGCCGCCGCGCCGCAGCACAAACTCACTGTCGCCCACGAGCCCCACACTGATTGTTCCGTCGGAGAGCGGGATGTACCAGAACCAGGCGTCCTGGCTGGCCGTCCAGAAAATGCCTGTGAGTTCAGGATTGGAACCGCCGTTGCGGGCCGCACCCGCAAAGTAGCCCCAGATGGCAGCCTTCTTCAAGTCGTCGTGGTACTCCTTGAGCTCGAGCTGGTTGGCGATCAGCGACTGCAGGCCGGAAGCATCGACGACGACCCGTGCGGACAGCTCCTGGTCCTTGCCGTCGGTACCGCGAATCGTGATCTTGTGCGGCGACTGTTTGCGGATATCAATTTCAAGGACTTGCGTTCCGTCCACGACCGTTGCTCCACGGTTGTAGGCGGCGTCAAAGAGCAGCTTGTCAAACTCCGCCCGCTGGACATGCCAGGTGGTTGCACAGTCGCGGTCGTCGGAAGCGGAGAAGATGAACGGCGGTTCCTCACGGTCGTCGGCCGTGACGAACTGCACGCCGTTTTTTCGCGTAAAGCCGATTCGCTGCAGCTCATGGACGAGCCCAAGCCGCTCAAAGACCCACCAGGTCTCCGGCATCAGCGATTCGCCAACGTGATAGCGGGGCAGCTTCTCTCGCTCGATCAACAGCGTCGACCAGCCCTGCTCGGCAACCAGACAGGCGACCGTTCCGCCCGCCGGCCCCGAGCCAATCACCACGCAGTCATAACTTCGGTTGGCAATCATCTGTTACCTGTCCTGTGTGGAACAACCCGAACGCCCGGACGAGTGCATTGTCAACGCTTCGTTTTCGGATCACGTCCATCAGCCGCAACGTGTTAGCGTCCGGTTTCCGGGGCCCCAACCGGGGGCTAACGCCCGGCGGCTGATCCAAACTTCAAACTGTGACAGAACACCAATCCGGTCCGCGCTCCCGCCATCGGCGGCTGACTTTCGTTCTTGAATGCCATTTTGCCCGCATTCTAACGCCCGACCGGAAAGCACCCCTCCAGCAAACTTGCCGCAGCCCCACGTGCTGTTTGTCGGGGGCGACGCCGATCCGGACGATTTGGCCGGTCAACCGGACTGGATCGGTGCAAAACCCGGCCCCAGAATGCAACCCAACTGTCGGCCAACAATTGTGCGAACTCGCCGTTTTGGAAAGTCGGTCCGACAGCCCAAGTCCCCAGCCTGAAGCGATGAGAAAAGCCATGACATTGTTCCCTTCGCCGTTTCGCGGACCCGCACGCCTCGCGGTGGTCCCGCTCCTGGCCTGCCTGCTTGCCGCTGGCGAACTGCCGCCAGTTGCCGCCCAAGCCAAACCAGGTGCTTCCGCTCCCGCCATTGCCGGCCCCGACGAATCGTCGTTTCTGACCGGTGCCCGCCAAATCACTTTCGACGGTCTGCGGTCCGGTGAAGGCTACTTCAACGCCGACGCAACGCGGATGGTCTTTCAAAGCGAACGCGAGTCCGGCAATCCCTTCTACCAGATCTACCTGCTCGACTTTGAAACGGGCGAGACCCGCCGCGTCAGTCCGGGCAAGGGCATGACCACCTGCTCGTGGATCCACCCCGACGGCAAACGGGTGATGTTTGCCTCGACGCACGACGACCCGGCAGCGATGCAGAAACAGGCCGACCTGATCAAAAAGCGGGAGGAAGGCAACGCCCCGCGCTACGAATGGAACTACGACGACCAGTACCAGCTCTACGAAACCGATCTCGAATCCGGTTCGACCCGGCAGCTGACCAGCGAGAAGGGCTACGACGCCGAGGGCAGCTACTCGCCTGACGGGACCCTGATCGCGTTTGCCTCCAATCGCCGGGGCTACGAAAAGCCGCCGGAAGGAAAAGCCGCCGAGATCTTCTCCCGCGACCTGTCTTACATGATGGACATCTACATCATGAACAGCGACGGGACCAACGTCCGCCAGCTGACTGACAGTCCCGGATACGACGGCGGGCCGTTCTTCTCGGCCGATGGCAAACAAATCTGCTGGCGGCGGTTCTCCGAAGATGGCGCGACGGCCGAAATCTTCACCATGAACATCGACGGCAGCGAACAGCGGCAACTGACCTGCTCGGGCACGATGTCGTGGGCACCGTTTTTCCATCCGTCAGGCAAGTACCTGATCTACAACACCAACACCCACGGCTTTGGCAACTTCGAGCTCTACCTCGTCGATGCGGAGGGCCAGCGCGAACCGGTCCGTGTCACGACGACCGATGGCTTTGACGGACTGGCCAGCTTCACCGGCGACGGCCAGCGGCTGACCTGGACTTCCAACCGCAATGAGAAACGTTCGCAGATTTTTCTGGCCGACTGGAATCACGCCGCCGCGCTCAAGGCCCTCGGACTCGATCAGGCCGACGCGGTGGCCGAACCCGCCCCGGACGACAGGGCGCTTGTTGACGATTCGGCCGCCAGCGGCCGCACTGCCGGCGACGCGACCGATCCTGACTTTCGCGGACTCGACTTGATGAAGCATGTCGACTTCCTCTGCCACCCGCGGCTGGCGGGCCGCATGACCGGTTCCTCCGGCGAACGTCAGGCAACAGCCTATGTCGCGGCCTACCTCGACCACCTCGGCTTGCAGCCTGCTGGCGACAACGGCACCTGGTATCAGGAGTTCGAGTTTCCCGCCGGTGCCGAACTGGGACCGGACAACCAGCTGACTGTTGGCGCCCAGGCCCTGGAGCTGGACCGCGACTGGCGGCCGCTCACATTTAGCCAGACCGGTGCGATTGAAGCGGGCGACCTGGTTTGGGCCGGCTACGGAATTGTGGCACCCGAAGCCGAAGGTCAGCCGGGCTACGACTCGTACGTTCACCTCGACGTGACCGGGAAATGGGTTCTCGCGCTCCGTTATCTGCCCGAGAACATTACACCCGAGCGCCGCCAGCACCTGCAATATCACAGTGAACTGCGCAAGAAGGCGATGGAAGCCCGCGACCGCGGCGCGCGGGGGATCATCTTCGTCAGCGGACCCAATTCGGCTGCCCGCGAACAACTTGTTCCGCTGGAAAAAGAGTCGCCGCTGGGCTCGACCAGCGTCGCCGTCGTGTCCGTTACAGACACCGTTGCCGCGGACTGGCTGAAAGCCGCGGGCAAGGACCTGAAGACGCTGCAGGACCAGCTTGACACCGGCGAACCGGCGATGGGCATCCCGCTCGGCGGCCTGAACCTCTCCGCCAACATCGCCGTGACACAGAAGAAGGGCCGCGGCCGGAATGTGGTCGGCCGCTTGCCGGCCGGAAGAATGCCGGGCTTTTCGTCGATCCTGGTCGGTGCCCACATCGACCACCTCGGAGCCGGCCGCAGCGGAAGCTCGCTTGCCCGCGATGACGAAAAGGAAAAGATCCATTTCGGGGCTGACGACAATGCCTCTGGAGTCGCGGCGATGCTGGAGATCGCCGAGTTCCTGAGCCGTCAAAAGACCGCCGGCAAGCTGGAACTGAAACACGACGTGGTCTTCGCCGCCTGGTCGGGTGAAGAGCTGGGCCTGTTCGGCTCCCAGCACTACGTCAACTCGCTCAAAGCCTGGATGAAAGCCCATACCGAAGCGATGGCCCCCGCCAACGAGCCGGAAGCGTCAGCGACGATCTCTTCCGCTCCACCCGCCAACCCTGCCGCTCCACCCGCCAACCCGCCCGCCGAAGACGGCATCTACCCCTACATCGCGGCCTGCCTGAACATGGACATGGTCGGTCGCTACAACGACTCCCTGATGCTCCAGGGCGTCAGCTCATCGCCCGACTGGAAGGCAATGGCGGAACTGGGCGCGATGCTCGATCTCAACATCAAGCTCATCGACGACGTCAACCTGCCGACCGACGCGACGTCGTTCTACCGGGCCGGCGTGCCGATCCTGTCGGCCTTCACCGGCTCGCACACCGACTACCACACGCCGCGCGACACGCCCGACAAACTCGATTACGAGTCGGCGGCCAAGATCGCCCGGCTGATGGGCCTGATTACCCGCAAACTGGCGACCGGCGATGCGCCACGGTTCGTTCGCCAGGAACTGGTCGAGAACAGCCAGCCGAAAATATCAATGATCGCTTACCTCGGTACCCTTCCAAACTACGCCGGCGGGATTTCGGGAACCCTGCTCGACGGCGTGACCGAAGGCGCACCTGCCCATCGGGGTGGTGTGCGGGCCGGTGACGTTGTGGTCGAACTGGCCGGCAAGAAGATCGAGAATGTCCAGGAATATTCATATGCACTCGGCGCGCTCAAGCCCGGCCAGGAAGTCGCGATCGTAGTGATGCGCGGCGACCAGCGGCTTGAGTTCAAAATCATTCCCGAACGACGATAGCCCAACCAATCTTCCTCCCCCTCGCCCCGTCTTCGGGGAGAGGGGGGCGGGGGGTGAGGGGCGACCGCATGGGTTCAAGCCCAGTGTCTGCCCAGCCATGTCAAGCCATGAATATCTGATACACCGCGGCTGATTCGGCGAGATCCATCGCCAGGCCAATCGTCAAAGCGACCGGGAAAACCTTCACATGCCGCTGCAACAGAGTCTCGTTTTCCTGTTGGCTCTAGTCGTCAGTCCTTGCCTGATTTCTGCCTGTCAGGACATTCCTGACACGCCACCCGATTCTGCTGTCGCGAAGGCTCTCGACCAGATCACCGAACCCTCGGTCCGCGGCACGGTCTCTTTTCTTGCCAGTGATGAACTCGGAGGCCGCGGAACTCCTTCGCCCGGATTCACCATCGCGTCGGCCTATGTCGCCAGCCGATTCGTCGCGGCGGGACTGGAGCCAGCCGGCGTCGACGGAACGTGGTATCAGAACTCGGAGATTGACCTCGTCCAGATGCCGCGCGACGGAATCGACCTGCGGGATGGAGACGGCCGCGCGATTGCCACGGCTGGACTGCTCGCCGCGAATGATGAACCGTTCGCGTTCGAGGGAGTGGTTCCGCAAGTCAACCTCAGGGACGAATTCACGGCGGGCCAGTTTTCCGGACCGGTCTCGGTGGATGATCTTGAGTCGCGCGGCGGCCAGCGCTATCTGACCCAGCTGGGTCGGGCCGCCAACCAGCTCAAGCAGGCCGGCGCAACCGCGATCATTATCGCGGTGGGTGCCGATCATTCGGCTGTCACTGTCGCCCGGGCTGTCGCCGACAAGGGCCGGGTAGCGCGCGAGGGCCGCGGCGTATCGCTGCCCGTCGTGCTGGTCCCTGAACCGCTCGCCGACGGCGCGACCCTTCGACTCCAGTTGCCCGCCGCCCTCCATTCCAATGCCATTGTCCGCAACGTCATCGGTGTGCTGAAGGGCTCGGATCAGGCCCTGGCGGAACAAGCCGTCCTGCTGACGGCCCACCTCGATCATCTCGGTGAAACTGCGACCGGTGAAGATCGCGTCTTCAACGGTGCCGACGACGATGCTTCGGGTGTGACAGCGGTCCTGACTCTCGCCGATGCTCTGGGTGCCCTGCCCGAACGCCCCGCCCGCAGCGTGCTGTTCATGACGCTCTGGGGCGAAGAGCAGGGCCTGCTTGGCTCGCGCCAGTTTGCCCGCGAGCCGACCTGGCCGCTGGAGAAGATTGTCGCCAACATCAACATCGAAATGATCGGCCGCCCTGAGCCAGGGGCCGACGGCAAGATCTGGGTCACCGGCTGGGGCGAATCCGACCTTGGCCCACTGATGCACGCCGCCGCCGAGCCGCATGGCGGGACGATCTTCGAACATCCCCAGTTCAGCGCCATGCTTTACCGCAGCAGCGACAACTGGTCGTTCGCGGAAAAAGGCGTCATCGCCCACAGCTTCTCAGCCGGCTCGCTCCACGCCGACTACCACCAGCTGTCGGACCACTGGGAGAAGCTCGACACCGAGCACATGGCCCGCGTCATCCGCTCCCTCTTCCACGGCCTGCTCCCGATCGCCCGCGCCGAAGTCACCCCCCATCCGTCCCCCAACCGCCGCTAGTCTTTTCCCCCCGTGGTGACAAAGCTCCTGCTTTGTCAGTCCCCTGATTGGCAAGCAAGGAGCCACCGCGGAGTTGGGATCCAATCCGGAAACCGTCGCTCACGTTTCCGGCCTGCCAGGGGGAGGGAGCCGGAAGTTTCACGCGCGGGGCGCAGCAATGGTGCCGGTTCCAGTTGTACTGGCCCGGTCCTGGAGGCACTGACAAAGCGGGAGCTTTGTCACCACGGGCAAGGGTCAGCGGGGAAACTCACGAATCTCCAGATGCGGCCGGAGTCTTTCCAGTGTTTTCGCGCCGATGCCAGGTACCTGAAGCAATCCCTCCACGGATGCGTAGGGCCGGGCTTCGATGATGCGATTGGCAATGACTTCGCCCACACCCGGAAGTTTGAGCAGATCGTCGCGGGCCGCCGTGTTGGGGTCGAGGATCAGGCCATCCGCTGATTGAGCCTTGTCCTCGGCCTGTTCCAGATCGGCATCTTCCTGGCGTTGCTCATGGCGTTCCACTGGCAAGGCATCCCAGTCGGTCCTGCTCCAGATGCCGTGGCCCAGCTTGGCGGCCTGCAACTCCCGGTCGCGCATCGCCTCGCGGCATTCGTCGTTCGTTTCACCGTCCGGCGTTTCGCGGTACACGCCAAAGGCTCTTGCCAGGCCTTCTTCAACCAGCACCGCCGCCAGGTCCCGGCCATCGGCCAGCCGCACGAAGCCGTAAACACGTTGATGTTTGCCGTCGCCGCGGGCATCCGCGTAGGCGGTGAAGACCGTGATCGTTCCGGCCATCAGGGCGGCTGTCCGCTCCGCGGCGGATTTTCCGAACCCCTTCGCCAGTTCAATCGAAGCTTGCCGATCCCCGCCGGCCCGCGAGATTCCAAAATAGCGGCGTTGCGCGCGCAGGCGACGGGAATCCGTCTCATCGTTGACGTGCCACTCCACACAGTCCGCTCCGTAGAGCCGCAACGTGAACTCCGTCCCGTCCGCGGCGCGAACCAGAAAACTGTCCCCATCCGCCCATTCGGTCGGCATCAGCACGCAACCCTCCAGCCGGGTCAGCGGCTGCTGGGCCAAACCCTGCGAAGCTGGTTGAACCAGCAGCAACAAGATCACGGGCAACCATCGGAACATGGACGAGACCTCGGCGCTGAACTGGTGAGCACGGGCGACAACTGGATGGCTCCCGTGAATGCGAGATTGAAACATTCTAGCTGGTCCCGGAGCAGCTCGCAGCAAGTTTGCGGCCGGCTGTATCCACAATATGTCACCAAATGGTGACATATTGTTGTTGTTCGCACGCCCGTACGACGAGTGCCGGCTTTGGCGAGCGGCAGGGCGTCAGCCCTCCGTGTCGCCCGCCAGCCCACAGGATCATCCGGTCAATCTCTGTCCAACCGCTTCGGCAATACATGGAGGGCTGACGCCCTGCCG
>JANOFL010000174.1:0-22393 GCA_031405895.1 Planctomycetota bacterium | reverse complement strand
GTTGGTCCAGCAGGCCCGTATCGCGGCGACGATCTCGGCGTCGTCGACCGTGACCACTGCGCGGACATGCCGTTGGATGATCGGCCAGTTGAGCAGCCCGAGGCTGGTTCGCAAGCCGTCGGCGATGGTTTGGGCTTCCTTGAGCGGAACGCGCTGGCGGGCCTGAAATGACTGCCAGGCGTCGGCCGCGCCGGCTGGTTCGGCGGCGTAAACCGGAATCCGGCCCGCAGACTTGCCATGGACCGCGAGGCACGTCCCGGCGAGCAATCCGCCTCCACCGACCGGAGCGATGACGAGGTCAAGATCAGGCACCTGTTCGAGCAACTCCAGCGCCGCGGTCCCCTGTCCGGCAATGATCCGCGCGTCGTCAAAGGGGGGGGTCAGGTTGGCACCTGTGTCCTGCTGGACCTGCGTTGCGACGGCAACGCGGGAACGTTCGTTGTTGGCACAGCTGATTACCCGCCCGCCATAGCCGAGCACGGCCGCCTGTTTCACGGCGCTCGAGCCGACAGGCATCACCACCCACGCTGGCAAGCCGGCCTGTTGCGCGGCGCAGGCGAGGGCTTGGGCGTGGTTGCCCGAAGAATGGGTCACCACGCCCCGGTCGCGAATGGCCGGATCAAGGCCTGCAATTGCATTGGTCGCGCCCCGAAACTTGAACGAGCCGGTTCGCTGGAGGTTCTCGCACTTGAGGAAGAGCTGATGCCCGCCGGCAAACTGGTTCAGCCGCGCCGAACTGACCACGGGCGTGCGGTGGACGAGGGCATCGATCCGCCGCGCGGCGGCTTCGATGTCGGCCATCGTGACAGGTGCGGCTTCGGCAATAACAGGCATGACTTGAGCAGCCAGCGGGCTGGGACGCGAACTGGATTTATTCAGTTTCCGCGAAGTCTAGCGAACCCGGTTGCACTGGGGGATCTCCTCCCGGCGTCGGAACCAGTTTGCCGCGTCGATGGCGATGTGCACCAAGGAGGTCGGGAGTCGTTTTCGGGCAACGGGAATTCCTGCGAAAAGGTGTTCTCGACAACGACCCCCGACCCCTTCAACCAGTTTGCCGCGTCGACGGCGAACGGCGGGTTCTGATAAACTGATTTCAGAGATGCCGCCGACGGAGCCGCTGGACCACGGAGTTCAAAAAACGTCGCCGCGATAACCTGCTGGCTGCCCGACCGCAGCCCAACCCGAAATGACCGCCCCTGCCCTGCTGATGGCCGAAAAAAGCACCGCTGATCACGAAGCCGCCCGGTTGCTCAATCTTGAACGGAGCCGGACGCTGGCGCGGGCCGCGGCGAAAACGGCCATCGAGAGCGGCGGACGGTCGATCACGATTCTCGATATGACCGGGCTGACTGCCCTCTTCGACTATTTCGTGATTGTGACCGGGACCAGCCAGCGGCAGCTGATGGCGATGAGCGAAGACATCCAGCACACGCTGGAAAAGGATCTCCGCGACAAGCGGCTCAGCCTCGATGGCCAGTCTTCGGGCAAGTGGATCGTGCTGGACTACGGCTCGGTGGTGGTTCATCTCTTCGACGACGACACCCGGCAGTTCTACAGCCTCGAAGCGCTCTGGGGCGATGCGCCCAACGTCACCGCCGCGCTGGGAATCGCCGTGGAGCAGTCGGCCTGAATGTAGGGCAGTTGTCCCCAACTGCTCGGGCACGGCTGTTTAGGTCCCGCCGCTATCTGGTTGCCTTCCACGAGGGCGCGCATCGACATGGGCCCGGTGTGAGGACGGAGACGCTGATGCGCGGACGAGCAATTGGGGACAATTGCTCTACATTCCGTTCCAGAACCGGAGCAGCTCTTCGTACTCGTCGGGCGTGTTTGCCCCCTGAAACGAAACCAGCCCCGGATCGACTGCGGTGATTTCATCGAGCGGAACCAGCTGGACCGGCAGCAGCTCAGGCAACTCCCGCACCCGGCGAAGTCCTTCGCGGAGGAGCTGTAGCAGCTGACCCGCGATGGCGGTCCGGTACAGCCCGTTCAAGCCATGAACATGCGTGCCATCCCAGGGAATCGCGGCCGAAGATTTCCCGATGCGCTCCAGCAGCAGTTTCGTGACGGCGGGGATGTGCAGCGGCGTGTCGCAAGCCGCGACCTGGGCGAATTCCGCTTCCGCAGCCGCAAAAGAAAGGCCCGTCACGATTCCCGCCAGGGGTCCGGCATCCTTGAGCACATCTTCGACGAACCGGGTCCCTGCCGGCGCGAGTCCCGCCTGGCTGGACTGGCCGACGACCCACAGCGGCTGGCAAGAGGCTTGCATCCGGGCTGCCAGAATCTCGATGAATGTGCTGGTGCCGAGTGACAGGGTGGCTTTGTCGCAACCCATCCGCAACCCGCGGCCACCGCACAGGATCAGGCCGGCAACTTCCATCCGGACAGGCTCGTTGATATTGTCCATCAGTCGACTGGGAGCCTGTCCGAAAAGGGGTCTGACCCCTTGTCAAGTTGCCATTGCCGATTCGAAAACGTGACGAAAAACCAGACCATGCCACTTCAGAGCCCAGTTTGGGAAAGGGTCAGACCCCTTTTCGGACAGGCTCTGACCTTCTGAAATACCCGCGTGTCATGCTACTGGAACTGGAGTTTTCAAAGGGATTGCCGGCGGGGCTGCGGGTCGACGCAGCGCGCCTGTTCGCGGCAATTGGCACCTGCCAGTCCGTGGATGAGTTGCGGGCGGTGCCGATCCTGCTGGGCAGCCGGCTGGTGGAGGCTGGCGAAATTGTTGACTGGCGGGGGTCGCTTGCCGCTGATTCCCCAGCTGTGACGGCTGGCGGTGACTGGTCCCATGTGGATGGAGTTGGTGCGGGTTGGCGTCGTGGATTTCTGGACGTCCAGTCATCGGCCGGTCACCGGGCAGGCAAGGAGATGAGCGGGGGCCAGATCCGGATTGCCGGCAACGCTGCTGACGATGCTGCGCAAGGAATGACCGGTGGATCGCTCAAGATCCAGCTCAATGCGGGAGCGCGCGTGGGCGGACCGCTGCCGGGTCGGGCGGCCGGAATGAATTGCGGCCAGATCGCGATTGGCGGCAATGCGGGGCGGCACGCGGGCTGGCGAATGCGGCGCGGAACCCTGTTCGTGGCGGGCTCTTGTGGTGAACTTGCGGGCTATGAACTGCGCGGAGGAAACGTGGTGATCGCCGGGAGCGCAGGGCCAATGGCGGGGCACGACTGCCGGCGAGGCAGCCTGGTGGTGTTCGGACCGCGTCCGGAAATCGGACCTGGATTCCGGCGGTGCGGCCTTTTCCGCACCGCGTTCCTGAAGCTGCTGGTCCATTCATTGGGCCGGGCGGAATTCCAGGCTGCTGGACTGGCTGACCGCCCGATGGAACTCTTCCACGGCGACTGGCTGCATGGAAGCCGGGGCGAACTTTGGGTCAATCCGGAAACAGCCCTGACACGCGGGGGCGGATGATTTCCGCCCTGGGCCGGAAGCATTGCCAGTGGACCATTATTCGAGCCGCCTGCCTGCGGATGTCGCTTCAGACCAGAGCCTTGTCCGAATCGTCGAAACTCTTGCGGTCCGAAGAATGCCAGAGCGGCAATCCGCTTTGCAGCCGCCGCGCAAGTTCCCGGACTTTGTCGGTCGTGCCCGGCATGGCCTGCGTCGAACGGAACTTGAGCTCATCCACATCGATCGGCTCGTAGTCCCATTCTCCGTTCTTGATCGCATCCAGAATCGAGTTGCTCACGGCTTGTTTCCCCCGATAGTTTGGAAGTTCGACAGGACGCGACGAAGCGGCAAAAGGCCCCGTCGTTCGAACCCGGGACCCCTTGCTTCAGCCCGCTGCCAGCGCGGCAATACTGGCACGCCAGGGCTCTAATATCCCGGCGAATTGGGCGTTGTCAAGTTTTTTCCGTGACGATCTCCGGATTGGCCGAGCGACGGGCTTTCCGGAGCATTCGGAACGACCGAACTTTGCCAGGGTCGGGTTTTTCCGTCTGGCCCCGGGTTTTCGATGGCCGAGGCCGCCTTGCCGGCCGGCTGCACTGTTGTTTCCGAACCGGGGCGGTCTAGAATCAGGAGGTAGACAGCCTTCCGTGAGTGCAGACTGCAGTTTGCATCCATCCCGCCGCTGTCGCTCCCGGGAGTTGCACCTCATGCGCTGGTTCAGGTTTTCTTGCGTTTCCATTTTGTTCGCGATGTTGGTGGCGTTGTGGGCGGTGTCCGGCCACGCGGACATCATCATTCAGGGCTACACCGACGCGACCAACGACCGCTTTTCAAACAATGCAGCCTTTATTGCGTCTGCATTCAACTTGAGTGGCGTCGGACAGACCAACGACGCCAACCCGATTCTTGCGGGCCGCTGGGCCACTGCCATCAGCCGCAACGTGATCGTGTCGGCCGAGCACTATGCTCCGGGCTCGCCACTACCCATCCACTTCTACCCCGGCAACGATCCTTCGGTCTCGCCTGTGGTCCGGACGGTCGAATCCTCGGTCCAGGTTCCTGGAACCGACCTTTGGCTGGCCCGGCTCAACGCATTCCTGCCTTCGAACATCGCGCATTACAGTTTCGCGGCGGAACCGCTGACCGGCCCCAACCCGCCCAACCAGAATGTGTTTGGGACGCTGGTTACGGCAGGTTCGCTTCAGGGCCGGAACGCCTACATGTTCGGCCGTTCCCCTTTCAACGAGGACGCCAACCCCAACGACAACCGCTTTGTGTTTAACGACCAGGCGATCGGCCGGAACCTCATCACGGGCTATGTCGAGAACGCCAACACTCCGTTCATGCAGACGGACAACGACATGCTGGTCCTGTTTTTCGATTCCGCACCGCCCAATCAGGTTCCGTTTGAAGCCCTGCTCCAGGGTGGTGACTCGGGCGGGCCGCTGTTTGTCGAGATCAATGGCGAGTTCATCCTGTTGGGCATCAATTCAGTCGCCTCTTCCGGCAATCCGGCCTTTAGCGGAATCAGCTACATCGGCAACCAGGCAGCGTTCGTCAACAACTTCATCGCGAACGCGATCCCGGAGCCGGCCAGCGGATTGTTGACCGTGGCGGGACTGGCTGGACTGGTTATCCTGCGCAGGCGGAAGGCCGCCTGAGCCTGAGCTGATATTACGGCGAATTCTTGGGAGCCTGAGGCGCTAGCCGATCCCCTTGGGCGTGAGTTCATGTTGGAATCAGCGTTCCCGGCCAGTGCCTCAGGCTCACTTTTTATCAGCCCAGCCTGAGCCGGCATCAGCTTTCTTTGCCCGAAAAGAGGAACGAGCCGGGCTGAAAAGTAGCAGGCACATGGAATGTGCCTGCTGCCATCAAAGCAACTAACGCTGCGCTACCGCCGTTTGCTCTGGTCGTCTTCACCTTCGCGGCGGACCAGTTCTTCACTGACTACTTTTTTTTTCAGAATGCAGCCTGAAAGCAGCCAGCCATCGCCGGTGTTCTCCATGACCCAGCCCGAGGGGCCAAGGAAGGGAGCGACGATTCCGGCATAGTCCGATGGCAGCGTCGTTCCATCGATTCTCTGCTTCCGCTCGGCATCCGGGCTGTCGACCGACTGGAACATCCGGTTGAGAATCCGGGCCAGTGAAGTCTGGCTCTTGACCATCTGGTCCTGCCGCAGCATCTCGTAATTGACCTCGAGCAGCTGGTCGATCCGGCCGAATTCGCGGGCGCAAACCCGCTGGCTGTCGGACATCTTTCCGAGCGCCGTCTGGACGGCCCGGTAGTCGTCGGCCTCGGCGAGGGCCGGTTCCGCGGTCTGGGCCACCAGCTCGAGCAGAAACTCCTCGTTGTTGGCGACGATCAGGTGGCCACGTGCCACGGCCACAACCCGTTTTTCAAACAGGTTGAAGGCTTCAACCGCATCCTCGTCTGGTTCGTCGAACGCGGTGGGGTCGTCGGACAGAAAGCGCGGATCATCAATTTCGAGCACAATCTCGGCCATCTCCTCTTTCTCGACAACGAGATAGCCGACTCCGTCCCTGGTCCTCCTCTTGCCTTGCGGACCGACCAGTTTGCAAATGTCATCGTAGGTGTCGCGGACCCCTTCCTTGAGCGGGACCACGATCGCAACGCGTTCACTGGTTTCGTCCACGGGCCGGGCCGTCGCGGTGAGAATCGAGATGCGGTTGTTAAATCCGCCGACCAGCGCATTCAGGTCCACGCCCAGGTCGACCTTCCATCCATTGACAAACCGGTCAAACGCTCCTTCATCAAAGAACTCGTCCACAATCGGCTCTACATTTTCAAGGGCCGCCTGCATGTCCCAGGCCACCGTGGCGTAGCTGTTTGCCGATGCCGGGATGAACGGTTCGGGCAAAAAGTCAAAGCCCCACTTGTTCTGCAAATTGACCAATTCACGGCAGCGGGCCCGTTCGGGGCTGGAGGCTGGATCCACAGGCGCGTGCAAATAGGTGCGATGCACCAGATCGTGCTCCAGCTGGCTGAAGCCAATCGCACCGCCCACGGCACGGAATACGTCGAAACCTCGCCGCCGAAGCTTGCCAGCCGTGTCATTGTACCGCTGGACCACCGGGACATCTTCGTCCTTGATTGCCTGGGCCAGCTGGATGTAGCCGAAGGGCTCGACGAACCAGCGGAGGTCGGGCACGACGCCTTCAATTGCCCCGCCGGCGAGGACCGCCTTGAACGACTCGTCATCGCGCAGGCAGCCGAGGGTGCCAGCGAGTTCGGGGTTCTTCAGCCGCCGGATGACTTCGCGGAAAATCTGCTCGTTGTCGCTGGCCAGCAGCCAGCCGTCGGAGATCGCCTGCAACGAATGGCGAACCGCACCGGGGTTCTTCAGCTTGAGCCGGAATTTCTGGACGGCGACCCCCTGAATCGGGTCGATGGTTTCCTCGACCGCTTCGCGGCCAAGCAGCCCTGTCCGGACCTTGTCCAGCAGCTCGGCAGCCTTGACCTCGGCACCGGCAATGTCGACCAGGAGCACGATCCCGTGCGAACCACGGGCGACCGCGCCGGCTCCGTCAACGGCTTCCGGCAACACGCCCGCAAAGCAGATTTCGCCGCTCCGCAGGTTGCGGATGTCGTCGATGGTGATCCCCAGCCGGAAGTTGCGTTCGTTCAAAAAGGCGTCGATCTGGCCCTTCAGGCTCTCGGCAAACGGCTTCATCCGTTCGTCCTGGGCGAGCTGGCCAAACCCGGTGGCGTTGAAATGGTCGGTCAGCCGGCTCCAGTCGGGAATGCTGAACCAGGCCCGGGTCGTGGCGGGGAGCAGGTCGGCGCTGGCCGGGCGAGGCGCCGGGACGGGGGGTTCCTGAGCTGTCAGGGTGGCCAGAGCGGCAAGGATGGTGGCAAGGAAAGCAGTTCCGCGCACGGCTTTCAACATCAGGCTTCTCCCCTCAGACTGGACAGCCGGCGAACCATGGCCGCCAGTCAATGCTGTTTTCAAACCAGGCAACGATCCGGCCAGGAGCCGGCAGGGTTTGCCTGACCGTCAAAGCCCCAGTCCCCGTGGTACTGGTTGCAGTTGCGGCATACTTTACCAGTATCGGACCAGCCCCGGCAATCTGTTCGCCGGGCCGGCGCTGGTTGCGAGAGTCCCCCTGATCCCTAATTCCAGAAAGTGCCCCGCGATGGCGACTTCGCCACAGGACCGGTTCCAGTCGCCGCTCGAAACCCGCTACGCCTCGGCCGAAATGAGCCGTCTGTGGGGGGACCAGAATCGCTATTCGACCTGGCGCAAGCTCTGGGTGATCCTTGCCCGCTCCCAGCGCGAACTGGGCTTGACCATATCGGCTGAGCAGGTCGGCGAACTGGAACGGCACACCGGTCAGATTGACTTCGCCGCGGCGGCAGCCCATGAACGCCGTCTGCGGCATGATGTCATGGCCCATGTCCATGCCTACGGCGACCAGTGCCCCCTCGCCCGGCCCGTCATTCATCTCGGCGCGACAAGCTGTTACGTCACCGACAACACCGACCTGCTGTTGATGCGCGAAGGTTTGCAGCTGGTCGTGGACCGGCTGGTTGCGGCCACTCGCTCGCTGGGCAAGTTCGCCCAGCGCCATCGCGCCACGGCGTGCCTTGGACTGACCCATCTCCAGCCAGCTCAACCCGTCACTTTCGGGAAACGGGCCTGTCTCTGGATCCAGGACCTGCTCGGCGACCTCGACACGATCGAATTCCGGCTCAGCCGCCTGAAAGCCCGCGGCACCAAAGGCACCACCGGCACACAGGCTTCGTTTCTTCAGCTCTTTGACGGCGACCATGCCCGCGTCCGTCAGCTCGACCAGCTGGTGTCCCGCGCGATGGGCTTTGACGAAAGTTATCCTGTCACCGGCCAGACCTATTCACGCCGCGTCGATGCCGAGATTGTCGACGCCCTCGCCGGGCTGGCCCAGTCGTCCCAGAAACTGGCCACCGACATCCGCCTGCTTTGCAGCCGAAAAGAAATCGACGAGCCCTTTGAGTCCGAACAGATCGGTTCGTCGGCGATGGCCTACAAACGCAACCCCATGCGCTCCGAGCGGATCTGCGGCCTTGCCCGGTTTCTGATCAGCCTGCAGTCGAACACCGCCCAAACCGCCGCGACCCAGTGGCTCGAGCGAACCCTCGACGATAGCGCCAACCGGCGACTGGTGTTGCCCCAGGCTTTCCTCGCCGCCGACGCGATCCTGATCCTGCTCAACAACGTCGCCGGCGGACTGGAAGTCTACGACCAGGTCGCGCTGGCCAATCTTCGCGCCGAACTGCCCTTCCTGGCGACCGAGTCGATCCTGATGGCCGCCGTCCAGGCGGGCGGCGACCGGCAAACCCTCCACGAACAGATTCGCGTTCACAGTCAGGCCGCGGCGGCTCAGGTCAAGCAGCTTGGCCGGCCCAACGACCTGCTCGACCGGCTGCGAAAAGACCCGGCTTTTTCACAAGTCGACCTCGACCGTTTGACCGATCCGGCGGCTTTCGTCGGTCGCGCGCCCCAACAGGTCGGTGAATTCCTTGCCGAAGTCGTCGAACCACGTCTCGCCGGCTATCCGGTGACTTCAATCAGCGAAGAACTGCGAGTCTGACCGTCTGGAACATTGCGTTTGATGAGACTGATGCGGCACGTCCGTAACCGAAGGGTCGGGGAAGAGAAAACACAGGCAGGGATGCCCGCCAGGGGGCAAACGGCAAAGTTTCTTCAGGGGCCGCAGGTTCCGGGACAGGTAACTTTTCGCAGCCTTCTGCAATTTCACGCAGCCGCAACATTTCGAAGTAGCGGCGCGTGCCCCACTTGGTGCCGGCAACGTGACGGCGCCGGGCCGCGACCAGCAACAGTGCCGAGTTGCGGTCGGGAAACGCGCCAGCCACGCGCTTGCGACGGCGAATTTCTTTCATGATTCGCTTCAGCATGTTGTTGGACCTCAGGCGGGTCCAGGGTTCACGCGGGTGGTTCATGCAGGCGAGGGTTTCAGCCATCACGCCCTCGCGGACAACCTTGGCCGCCTTGTTCAAGCGCAGGCTCTTCAGTTAGTTGACGCCGGACGCCTGTTTCAGACCTGGGCTTCCGGGAATTGCCCAGCGTTTTCGTTCCACCGGCTCAAGGTCGTCCATTCCTTCCCGCACAACGTAAACACCATCCATTGGGACGTTCTGGAATTGCTGCTTGATGCCGCTGGCAGGCCAATACACCTCTATCAGGCTGATCGAACTGGCTTTTCCCAGGCCAATTTCCTGTTGCAGGCTCGATGAACCAAAGCTGCCGCCGGTTCCCGCGACCAGATGGATTTGCCGTTTGCCTTCGTCCGACTCGACTTCAACGCGAATCCGGGTGCCGACGCCCAAACGGTTCGAGCGCTCGCCATTCAGTATTAACGTAATCCAGTGATTGCCATGCCCCGGGTTCTCGAACAACAGGCTATGGTAATCATCTCCCTCGTAGGCCCCTCCCATCTTGACAAACATGTCCTGATCGCCGTCATTGTCCATATCGCCAAACGCCACGCCGTGCCCTTTTTGAATATTCCCGAGTCCGCCGGAAGTGGTCACATCCTGAAAAGCGCTGCCCCTGTCATTTCGGAACGCCCGGTTGGGAACCAAGGTCCGAAAATCCGGATCGCCAGTCGCAAGATACATATCCAGCCAGCCATCGTTGTCCAGGTCGCCGAAATTTGAACCCATTGTCAGAAGGAGTCGATGCAGGTTCATTTCCCTGGTGACATTCTGGAACGTACCATCACCGCGGTTACGATAGAGGCGGGGCATCTCCCCCGCGTGCGGCTTGTCCAGGAGGTCGGCCACCGCGTCGTTGATGGTCGCCTGATAGCCGCAGACGAAAATATCCTGCCAGCCGTCGTTATCGTAATCAAAAAACCAGCATGGAAAACTGGCCTGTGGCTCGGTCACCCCGGCTTTCCGGGTCACATCCACAAACCGGCCGTTTCCCTCGTTGTGGAAAAGGACGTTTGGACCCTGACGATCGGAAAGATAGAGGTCCGAAAAGCCGTCGTTGTCATAGTCGCCAAAGGCAACGCCTTTGATGAATCCCTCGTGCGCCACTCCTGCCTCCATGGCACACTCGCGAAAGGTCCCGTCGCCATTGTTGCGAAACAGCTCGCAAGGATGCCGCTCGGTTCCATGTGATTCGTTGCCGATGAACAAATCAAGCCAGCCATCGTTGTCGTAATCGCCCCAGGTTGCCGTTTGAGTGGGGTGAAACGAGAGAATTCCGGTCGCTTCCGTAACATCGTCAAAGGTGCCGTCACCGTTGTTTCGCAACAGCGAATTGGGGAACCTGCCGTCGGCAAGAAGTACATACCAACCACCCCGCAATACGAGTACGTCGGCGTCGCCATCGTTGTCATAGTCGGCGTGACAGATATTCAAACCACCGATAATTCCCGTCAATCCGCTCTCCTGCGTGTTTTCAGAAAACGTCCCATCCCCGTTGTTGCGGAACGAACGCAGCTGATCGGTCATCCCCATCGACGAACACATCAAATCCAGCTGGCCGTCGCCATCGAAATCCTCCATGATCGTTCCCCCGGCAATACCGACGACTTCCAGTCCGGCCAGTTTCGCGACATCGCAGAAACGGCCTATATCGTTTTCCGATTCAAATGCGCTTGGGGGAATCAGCCATTCTGGGGGAACTCCCTGTGGATATTCGTCCAGCGTCATGTAGGCAATATTGAGCAACCAGCGCGATCCCAGGTCATCCGGATCGGACTTCAATAGCTGGGCCAGAACCTCAATAGCGCCTTCCGAGCCCCGCCGCAGTTTATGAATGCCCTCTCCCCGGATGGGGACAAAACAGGAGTCCTGGCTATGTAATGCACAACAGTTTTCCTGTTCGGCCAGGCGCAACAAGACCATCGACTTCAGTTGCTGTATTTCCCTTTGCACTACAGAATCAACGTAAACACTACCTGCCTTAATACCGGATTCGATGCCCTCGATTTCGGCCAGCGCATCGTCGCAATCCCCGGCAAACAACAACTCCATGGCCAGCCTGTACCGCTGATCAAGGCGGCTCCAAACACCGGGCTCCCGCAATGCCGCCGAGCGAAATTCCTCTGCCCGACGGTGATTGAGATAGACATTCTTCGTCAAATCCGAGTTTTCTTCGAGTGCTTTGAGCAGTTCAGCCATTTTCTTCGTACCATTGAACTGGCCAACTCTTTCTTGCTGGTCGTCCAAAGAGACCGCTACCCCGCTGCGCTGGCCGCTTTCCGGTTGATCTTCGGAAAACCCGGAATTCCGGTCAATCGGGTCTCGACATCCGGCTATTGCCAGCAGCGTGATCAAAAAGCAATGTCGCGCCAGTCCTTTTTGTCCCGCATGGTATGTCATAG
This sequence comes from Planctomycetota bacterium, assembly GCA_031405895.1. Classification (GTDB taxonomy): domain Bacteria; phylum Planctomycetota; class Planctomycetia; order Pirellulales; family Pirellulaceae; genus BJ22. The sequence continues at coordinate 10,640 of JANOFL010000174.1, read as the reverse complement.
GTCAGACTCCTGAAGGCGCTCCAACGCAACGTCAAAAACGGCAACGTTGCCAATTCTAATTAAGGCGACTTCACCTGGTAACCCCCGTTTGAGGCTCCGGCGAGGCGCTTCCAGTTCGCACTCCGGCTCAACGCCGTCTGGAAACCTGGTCCAGCCGTTGCCCTTGGTCAGTGAAGCGTTGCCAGGAAGTCCCGCCAACCAGTTGCGAACCGCAAGCCCGACCATTCCCGGTCCTGGCAGCGGCCTGCCAGTCAGGCCCGCAGCGGATTGCGTTCAACGTACCTCAGCACCGTTAGGTCGTGTTCGTGGTACTGGACCGGGTATCGTCTTCTGGTTCCGGCGGAATCAGGGCTCCGTGCGGGTCCCGGTACGCGCCGGCGGTTTCTTCTTCCAGCCGTTGCCGCAACTCGCCGGTCGTGTAGTGCTCAAGCCGTTCCGCCGGCGGATGGGCGCGGCTGGCGTCGACATCGGCCTGGCTGACGAGGTACTGCTCCCACAGCCGGTGCGAACGGACCAGTCCCGTCGCCAGAGTCACGCCCGCCGGCGTCAGCTGCAACTGGTCCTGCTCAACAACCAGCAACCCCTCGCGCCGCAAACGGGCCAGCGCCAGCCACGACGCCCAGCGGGAGGCCATCAACAGTTCCCGCGCATGGGTTAGCGACCGCTCGGCATCCGGCACTTCCCGCTCGCGCCAGCGCCAGGCCAGCGCCAGCAGGTCCTCGCGCAGAATCCGCAGCCCCAGCCGCTGCCGCACCAGCCAGCGCAACAGCACTCCCTGCCTTGGTCCGACCAGCCAGGCCGCGCCAAACAGCAGCCCCGCCACGACCGCCATCATGCCCGGCGTCGAAGTACTCCCCCAGCCCACCGACACTGGAATCGCGATCGCGAGGACGTGTCCCAACACGGCCGACGCCAGAGCAATCAGCACGCTCCACCCGATCATCGCCGCCAGCGAACCCGTGATCAGCGAAGCCGCCGCCGCCGGCACGACCAGCATCGCCACGGCCAGCACGTTTCCAACGCTCTCGAAACTCGCCACCGCCGTGACCGCGACCAGCGTCATCAGCAGATAGTGCATCAACGGTGCCGAAAAGCCCATCGTCGTGGCCAGGTCCGGATCAAACGATGTGATCCGCAGCTCCTTGAACAACAACCCGACGAACAGCGCGTTGATGATCAGCACGCCCGCCATCTGCAAAACGACGACCGGCACCTGAAACACTTCGCCGCCCTCCGCCTTGCCTCCCAGCCAGGCCGGCACCAACGGCACCGTGTCCAGTGGCACCGTCACCAGATTGCCGTACAGAACACAACCGGGATCGAGGTCAACGCCTTTTGCATCCGCTGCCTGGACGATCATCACCAGCCCCAGCGCGAACAGCGTGGTGAAGACCACGCCCATCGCCGCCCCTTCGTCGACCTTGCCCGCGTTGCGAATCCACTGGGTCAAGGCAGCGGTCAACACGCCTGTCACCACCGCCCCAATGAACATGACGCCCGAATGCCGGCTGCCGGTAATCAGGAACGCCGCCGCGAGTCCAGGCAGCACCGCGTGGCTGATCGCATCGCCCAGCATCGACATCCGCCGCAGGACGAGAAAATTGCCCAACAGCGCCGCGCTCACAGCGCTCAAAGCGGCCGCGGCGACAATCCATCCGTCCTGTGACCAGACCCAGTTCATGATTCGGTCGGTTTGGAAAGTAGAGCAATTGTCCCCAAGTGCTCGTCAGCCTGGGCTTTTTGGCAACCGGCTTGGCGTGTGTTGATGGACATGTGGACGTTGCGCAGGAGCAATTGGGGACGATTGCTCTACTTTATCTGGTGCGGGCTGACCGGAATCGCGAGCTTCGGCAGCCGGTCGCCGAGCTGCTCCTCCAGCCGCGCTATGACGACCGGATCGAGCACGTGTTCAATCGCGTCGGCACCGCGGTCGACGCGCGACGGCGCGACTTCGGCGTAGGCGATCAGATAAGTCTCCCAGAGCCGGTGCTCGCGGACTTCGCGGGCCGCCTCCACGGCACCGGCCTCCGTCAAACGGACTGCATCCGGCGCTGGCTCGACCAGCAGTCCATCGGCCGCCGCGCGGCGAACGATCCGACGCAGTCCGGCCAGCGTCCACGAGCGCATCGCTTCAATCCGGGCCAGAGGCTGTGGCTTCGTAAACCGCCCGCTGCCTGTCGCTGCCTCGGCCGAATCCGCCTCGCACAGCTCGAAAACCGCGCGGAGCAGATGTTGCCGGTCGATCCGGCGCGTCCGGCGGCGCTGCTCCAGCCAGCGCGGTATCTGGCCGCGGGCACCGCAAAAAAACAGCCTGAAAATAAAAAAAGCCGCCGCGACCAGCACGATCACGGCTCCCGATGGCAAGTCGGCCCAGACGGCGCTTGCCAGTGCACCAACCGCGGCACTCAACGCCCCGATCAGGGCTGCCAGTCCCATCACGACCCGCATGTCTTCAGTCCAGAACCGGGCAGCGGCCGGCGGAATCACGAGCAGCGCGATCATCAGGATCAGGCCCACCCCCTGCAGGCCAACAATCGCGACCAGCACGATCATCGACATCAGGCCGATGTCGAGCAGCAGGACGGGATAGCCCTGGGACTGCGCGAAACCCTCATCAAAACAGATCAGCCGCAGCTCCTTGAACGCCGCAAGGCTCGCTACCGTCAACAGCACGCCGCTGACCAGAATCACGACGGCGTCGTTCCAGACCAGCGACGCGGTCTTGCCATAGATGAAGCCCTCGATCCCCGCCGCCTGTCCGCCGGGAACCTGTTGCACAATCCCCATCAGGGTCAGGCCGGCACCAAAAAAGACGCCCAGCACTACGGCCAGCGCCGCGTCGTCGGGAAGCCGCGTCGTTCGCCGGATCGCCACAATGACCAGTGCCCCCAGCACACCGGCCAGCGCGGCACCCACCAGCAGGAGCGGCAGCGAGCGGCCGCTGAAGCCCGCCTGCACCGCAACCAGCCACGCGAGGGCAATGCCCGGCAGCGTCGCGTGACTGATCGCATCGCCGAGCAGCGCCCGCTTGCGCAACAGGGCGAACGAGCCGACCAGCCCGGCCGCAGCCCCCAGCACCGTTGCCGCGAACAGGACGACCCGCGTGTTGTAGTCGGCGAGCGACAGGACCCGGCCCAGCCGGTGGAGCCAGCCAGTGCTGTCCGCGTCAAGACCTGCGAGGGCCGACGCAAACATGTTTTCAGGCGGGAACGTGATTCCGATCATGATCAATTTCGTTTACTTCCGTCTCAATCGCGGCCTGTTTGTCAGCGCGCCAAGGGTCCTGAGTGTAGAGCCGTTGTCTCAACTGCCCGTCGAGCGCAACTCCCGGCTCTCGCCGCATAAAACCAGGGCTCACGAGCAGTTGGGACAACTGCTCTACATTCTCCGGCGGCGCATCGCCTCGGTGGCCTCGTCGAGCAGCGTCAGTCGGCCACCGTAAGTCTTGTGCAGGTTGTCCGGAGTAAACACTTCTTCGACCGGACCGAACGCAACAACGCGCATGTTGAGCAGCAGCACCTGATCGAAAAAGCCCGGCACGCTCTGCAGGTCGTGGTGGATCACGAAGGCCGTCTTGCCCAGCGTCTTCATCTGGCGCAGCGTTTCGATGATCGCCTGCTCGGTCGCCGCATCGACCGCCGCAAAGGGCTCGTCCATCAGATAGAGGTCGGCATCCTGAACGAGGGCCCGGGCCAGAAAGGTCCGCTGCTGCTGGCCGCCGGAAAGCTGGCTGATCTGGCGCTGGGCCAGGTCGCCGATGCCGACCTGTTCCAGCGCCGCCATCGCCCGTGCCCGGTGCTCGCCGCGAATCCGGCGGAACCAGCCGATCTTCCGGTAGAGCCCCATCGCCACGACATCCAGCGCACTGACCGGAAAATCCCAGTCCACGCTTTCGCGTTGCGGCACATAGCCGATCCGGTGCCGGACTTCGGCGTAAGGCTTGCCAAAAAACCGGATTCGCCCGCTGGTGGATGGGATCAGGTCGAGGGCCGCTTTGAGCAATGTGCTTTTCCCCGCGCCGTTGGGACCGACCAGTCCGATCAGCTGGCCCGGCGGCAAGTCAAAATTGACATCCCAGACCACTGGCCGGCGCTGGTAGGCCACCGTCAGATCGCGGACCGAGAGCGGACATTCGGGATGATCGGCCTTGTCCGTCGGGCCATGGAACGGAGCAGCCGACGGACGGGCGCTCGCGGCCGTTCCGGCAGCGACCGTCACCGGCTCAAGCCGCCGCGTTTTCTCCGCCTGTCCCATGATTGCTTTCCGACAAGTTGGGCGAGTTGCAGAAGTGTGTTTGCCGTAACCCGCCGCGTGAGCAAGGGAATCCGCGATCCCTCCTCGCTTACGCGTCGGATTACGATGGCTAGGCCGTCATCTGCCGCTCGCCTTGGTGAATCACGGGTCAGCGATTCTCTGCCGGCTGGCCGCCGAGTTTGCCGCGCCAGCCCTTTTCAGGTGCCGTCCCGCCCAATCCGCGTGTGATCAGCGTCGCGTTGTGGTCAAGCATCCCGCAGTAAGAGCCCTCCCACGTTCCTTCGATTCCCATCGCGTCGGAAAAAAGCGGCCCCAGCAGCTGGACCGTGTGTCCGCGCGCGGCGGCCCCTTCGACCACCGCGGCGATGCTCTTTTCCGAAACGCTGCTCTCGCAGAAAACGGCCGGGACTTTCCGCGTCACCAGCATCTCCACCAGCTCGTTGATCCGCTGGAGGCCAGCTTCGGACTCGGTCGAAATGCCCTGGATGCCCTGAACTTCGACGCCATAGGCCCGGCCAAAATACTGGAAGGCGTCGTGCGAAGTGACGACCACGCGGGCCGTTTCGGGAATCGTGGCAATACTCGTTTTGCAGTACTCGTGCAGTTCGCCCAGCTCGGCTTGCCAGGCCTTGGCCCGTTCCCAATAGTCCTCGGCATGGGTCGGGTCAAACTGCGAAAGTGCATCCGCCACGGCTGTCGCCGTGGCACGCCACTGGCTGACATCCATCCAGACATGGGGATCGGCGTGAGCCGAGCCTTCACCACCGCCCAGCCGTTGGTCGATGGGCAGCGATTCGGCCAGCGCGATGGCGGGCCGTTTCGCGCGGGCTTCTTCAAAAACCGCGGCCATTTTGCCTTCCAGCATCAGGCCGTTGTAGAACAGAATGTTCGAATTGATGACCGCCGCCGTGTCGTCACGTGTCGGCTTGTAAGTGTGCGGGTCAACACCTGCTCCGAGCAGTTGGGTGACTTTGACCTGCGGACCGCCCACAGCCCGGACGACGTCGGCTACCATTCCCACGGTCGCGAGCACACGGATCGGATAGGCGTCGGCATGCCGAAACGTCTGGCCGCCCGCGCGATCGGCAGGTGCGGCCGGCTTGCCCCGACTGCAACCGGCGATGCTCAGCAGCGCGATGAAAACGGCCGCCCAAGCCCGAAAGTTCGTTGACCGCCGCCCGGAATACGAAATCGATGAGTTCATGCCAGTTTCAGTCACCCGTCTTCTCAATTTCAAAAACCCAACGCCTGAAAAAGTTTAGCCACGGCTAAACCTGATGTCAAGCCAACGTGGGATAGGCTTCCAGCCTGTCATCTCCTCCCTGCAGACGTCCCAAGCCCCGTCGCCTGATCGCACGCCTCCCATGCCGATGGACCCTGACACCCTCGCCAGTCTCGATCGGCTCATCGGCATTGCGCTTGATGAAGATCTCGCCGGGAAGGGCGACAGCACCAGCCTGTCGGTCGTGCCGGCTCGTGTTTCAGGGCGTGCCAACCTGATTGTCCGCCGCCCGGGTGTGGCTTGCGGACTGGAGGTTTTGGGGCGGGTCTGTGAATCTGCCGGCGCCGATCTGAATATCAGCTTGCGAACGGAGGATGGCGAGCGATTCGCGCGCGGCGATTGCCTCGCCGTTTTTTCGGGCGACGCGCGCGGGATTCTGCTGGTTGAGCGGACCTGCCTCAACTTTTTCGGGCGACTTTGCGGGATCGCGACTTTGACGGCCCGCTTTGTCGAAGCGGTCGCCGGGACCAAAGCCCGGATTCACGACACGCGGAAGACCACGCCCGGCTGGCGGCGGCTGGAGAAGTACGCGGTCCAGTGCGGCGGCGGCGTCAACCACCGGATGGGACTGCACGACGCGATCCTTATCAAGGACAACCACTTGGCGATGCTGGCCCGATTGCTCAAGCCCGCGGCTGACGTGGTCGGTGAAGCCCTTCATCGTGCCCGGGAATGGTCCGCAGCGCAGGCGGGGCCGCCGATGCTGGTCCAGGTCGAAGTCGACCGGTTGAGCCAGCTGCGGCAAGCCCTGCTGCTTCGCCCCGACATGATTCTGCTCGACAACATGTCGCTCGACCTGCTGAGCGAGTCGGTCGCGCTGCGCGACGAACTCGGCCCCGACGTTCTGCTGGAAGCCTCAGGCGGCGTGACGCTCGAGACCGTCCGGTCCATCGCCGAAACGGGCGTTGACCGGATCAGCGTCGGAGCCTTGACCCATTCGGCGGTCAACCTCGATGTCGGGCTGGACTGGGAGCTGGACTGAATGGTCAAGCCTGGATCATTGGCGACAATCGCTGGTTGTACCGCGCGCGGCCAGGATTGATGTTGGCGAGCGGCAGGGCGTCAGCCCTCCGTGTCCCGCGCCTGACACGGAGGGCTGATCCCGGCGCGCCGGGACTCGCCCAATTCACTCATTTGTGACCGCGCGGAGTATAGAATGCTGCCGGACCTAAGGCTGTCATGAATCGGATTTCAAGTGCCAATGAAGATTGACCTCAACGGCCAGCGGGCGATCGTCACCGGGGCCGGCAAGGGGATCGGGCGGGAAATCGCGCGGGTCCTCGCCGAATGCGGCGCGAAAGTTGTCGCCGTCAGCCGCACGGCGGCCGACCTGGATTCTCTCCGGGACGAGATTGGCTCCGAATCGGTTGTGGCCAACTTGACCGATGCACGGGAAGCCGGCCAGGCCGCCGAAGCTTGCGGTCCTGCCGACCTGCTGGTCAACAACGCCGGCATCTCGATTCCGCAGCCGCTGCTCGACACCACCATCGAGGCGTTTGACCAGACGATGGCGGTCAATGTCCGGGCAGCCCTGATCTTCTGCCAGGTCGTGGCGAAGAGCCTGATCGCGCGCGGACGATCCGGCGCGATCGTCAACCTGTCGAGCCAGGCTTCGATGGTCGGACTTCGTGATCACGCTGCCTATTGCGCATCGAAGGGTGCCCTCGACCAGCTGACCCGCGTGATGGCCCTTGAACTGGGGCCGCACAACATCCGTGTCAACGCTGTCAACCCGACCGTGACGTTGACGCCGATGGGCGAAATGGCGTGGAGCGATCCGGCCAAAAGCGGCCCGATGCTGGCCCGCATTCCGCTCGGCCGCTTCGCCAAACCGTCCCACGTCGCGGCAGCGGTCGCCTGGCTGCTCAGCGAGCACGCCGCAATGGTGCACGGTGCGATCCTCCCTGTCGATGGTGGCTTTCTCGCGAACTGAGAGCCTGTCCGAAAAGGGGTCTGACCCTTTGTCAAGTTGTCATTGCCGATCCGAAAACGTTACGAAAAACCAGACCATGCCACTTCAGTGCCCAATTTGGTAGAGGGTCAGACCCCTTTTCGGACAGGCTCTGAGACCGGCAGCCCGATGCAGCCTGACGTGAAAGACCGGGAAGCGACGTCAACCGCGATCGTCAATGTCGCGGCCTACCGTTTCGTGCCCCTTGAAGGGCTGCCCGACTGGCGGATTTCCATTCGCCGGCGGGCGATTGAACTCCATCTTCGCGGCACGGTCCTGCTGAGTCCGGAAGGGATCAATCTCTTCGTCGCCGGCACCCGCGCGGAAGTCGACCAGTTCCTCGCCTGGCTGCGGGGTTACGAGCCATTCGCGGGGCTGGAGGTCAAGGCAAGTCCCGGCGACGACCAGCCCTTCAACCGGATGCTGGTGCGGATCAAGAAGGAGATCATTGCGCTTGGCGCTCCCGGGATCGATCCGGTTGAGCGGCCCTGCCCGAAGCTCAGTCCGCGCGAGCTGAAGCAGTGGCTCGACGAAGGCCGCCCAGTCACGCTGCTCGACACCCGCAACGACTACGAAGTCGCGCTCGGCACATTTGATGGCGCGATTCCCGCCGGCATCAGCCACTTCCGGCAGTTTCCCGATTCCGTCCAGCGGTTGCCGGCAGAACTGAAACAGCAGCCCATCGTGATGTTCTGCACGGGCGGCATCCGCTGCGAAAAGGCCGGCCCGGTCATGCAGCAACAGGGCTACGAACAAGTCTGGCAGCTTGACGGCGGAATCCTGAAGTATTTCGAAGAGTGCGGCGGCGCTCATTACCACGGCGACTGTTTCGTCTTTGACCGAAGGGTTTCGGTCGATCCCGCCCTGCGCGAAACGGGCTGCGAACTCTGCTTTGCCTGCCGGGCCGTGCTGACGCCAGCGGAACAGAAAGACCCCCGCTACCGGCCGCCCCTCGCCTGCCCGCATTGCTTCCGAGACGAAGCCGGACAGCGACAGCTTCGGCTCGCAGAACGCCAGGCAAGACTGGACCAGTCCGTTGTGCCGTTGCCCGGTTCGGAACCCTGGACCAACGTCCGGCCGCTCAACGTGCCCCTGCGATTTGACCAGCTAACGCTGCTCGAACTGCTCACCGGCATGCATCCGCATCTGCCGGACGGCTATTGGGCGGACGAGTGCCGGGCCGGCCGGCTGGTTCGCCTCGAGTCTGTCCCGGAACCGTCGGGGTCTGACGCCAATTCGCGTAGTCTTCGGAGCAAATTGGGGTCTGACCCCTTTTCTGGACGGTTCCAGGACAGACTCCCCGGCCGACCGCTTTCTGCTGATACCGTGGTCCGTTCCGGCTGGCGGATCGGACATCTGGAACCGCACTCTGTTGAACCAACCGTCAACGCTGCGATCCGGATCCTGCATGACGACGACGCCATCGTGGTGGTCGACAAGCCGGCTCCCTTGCCGATGCATCCCAGCGGCCGCTTCCACCGCAATACGCTCGTCTGGATGCTCAACCGGATCTACGCCCCGGAAGTCCTCCGGCCCGCCCATCGGCTCGACGCCAACACGACCGGCGTGGTCGTCCTTTCGCGCAGTCGCGCTGTCGCACGCCAAGTCCAGCCGCAGTTCGAGGCGGGCACGGTGGAAAAACTCTACCTCGCCCGCGTCAACGGCCGTCCCGAATGGATCGACTTCCGCTGCGACGCCCCGATCGGACGCGAAGCTGTCATCGGTGGCGCGCGATCCCTCGATCCCAACGGCTTGCCCGCCACCACGCTGTTTCGTGTCATCGGCCATCCGGCTGCCAACGAAACCCTGATCGAATGCCGCCCCCTGACCGGCCGCACCAACCAGATCCGCCTCCACCTCGCCAGCCTCGGCTACCCGATTGTCGGCGATCCGGTCTACGGCCGCCTGGTGGACCAATCCACACGGCTTTCCAGTTCGAATCAATACCAGCCCGAAGCGCAAGCGAGGAATGTCGCCACAAGTTCTTCGCAAGCCATTCGGGCTGCAATCAACGAGTTCCCTCAGCTTCGGGCTAACAGACCATTCACTTCTGGTTGCAACGCCGGTTCCGCCCCTGAAGAGGCGCCGGAGGACCAATTCGCAACGCTCCACCCTGCCAGTCCCCGGATGTGCCTCCACTCTGCGACGATCGGTTTTCTCCACCCGGCCAACGGCGAACGCGTGACATTCTCCGCCCCGCTGCCCGCTGGTTGGGAAGCCAACGAACAAAAGCCGGAAAAACCCCCCTGATAGACAAGGGCCCGCGATAACCGGACTCAAAGAGACGGCAACCGAACCGGGGAATGATGATAAAAGCTCCCGACTAAAAGGGGCATCTGGTAAAGTCGGACTTTTCGAGGCGCTGCAGTGGGGACCGCGTCATGGCCCTCGGCGGTCGCCGGGTGGCTACGGTGCCCGGGTTCCGGTCCGACCGGGTTTCGTCTGGCGTCTCGTCGCCAGGCAGTGAAGCTGGAACTTGTCGATGAATGGCGATGACCGTCCGCCGAACAGGGAAGGTGGACTTCACGGCGGTTTTCAGACTACGCATTGGAGCGTCGTCATGGCCGCGGGCCGCGACCGGTCGCCCAATGCTGCCGCGGCGCTTGAGCAGCTCTGTGCCGCCTACTGGTTCCCGCTCTATGCGTTTGTCCGCCGCCAGGGATTCTCGCCGGAACAGGCAGCTGACCTGACGCAGGGTTTTTTCGCCGAGCTTTTGCGCCGCGAAGACCTGCGCGGGGTGGATCCCGGGAGAGGCCGCTTCCGGGCCTTTCTTCTCGCGGCCATCAAGAATTTTGTTGCCAACCAGGTGGATCAACAAAACGCGAAAAAACGCGGCGGCGATGTGCAAACGCTTTCCATGGACTTCGCCCAGGCGGATCGTCGGCTGCACCTGGAACCCTCTCATGAACAGACTCCTGAAACCGTGTTCCTCCGGCAATGGGCCCTGACTCTGCTTGATCAGGCACGGGATGCGGTCCGCGCCGAGTACACCCGGACCGGCAAGGAGCAGCTTTATGACAAGCTGCAGGGATTCCTGGCAGGCGAACAGTCGGATGAGTCGTACCGTGAAGTGGCCGCAGCATTGGGGAAGTCGGAAGGGGCGATCAAGGTGGCGGTTCATCGCCTGCGCCGGCAGTTCCACGACCAGATTCG
>JANOFL010000137.1:0-12059 GCA_031405895.1 Planctomycetota bacterium | reverse complement strand
GTGTGGGTGAGGAGGCAGGATCCGAGACAAATCCGGGAACCGACCAAGCGGCTTGAGCCGGTATCGGCATGAAGCCGGTTGGGTGGGACGAGTCTTCGAGACCCACTGGACTCGAACACCGACCTCGGGATTGCCAGCGGTGGGTCTCGAAGACTCGACCCACCCTACGCCTCTGGTATTGGAACGACTCAGAGCATCCAGTTTTTGCGTATGAACAGCTGCATTTACGAGGGCGTGGTCCGGCATGCGCGGCGGGGGCCGGTGGTGCACCGGTTTGAGTCGCGGCTGTTTCTGATGTGCCTTGAACTCGAGGAGCTGGACCGGGTGTTTCAGGGCCGGTGGTTCTGGTCGACGCGGCGGATGGCACCGGCGCGGTTCCGGCGCGATGACCACTTCGGCGATCCGGCCGTGCCCCTGGATCAAACCGTGCGGGAGCTCGTGGCGCGAGAAACTGGTTTACGGGTTGAGGGACCGATCCGATTGCTGACGCATTTGCGGTATTGGGGTTTTGCCTTCAACCCGGTGTCGTTTTACTTCTGCTACGCCGTGGCGGGAGACTCCGAACCGGCGGTGGTGGTGGCCGAAGTCACCAACACGCCCTGGGGCCAGCGGCACTGCTATGTCCTGACCCGCGAACAGTTCGGGGCTCCGGAAAAGAGCGGGGCGGCCTGGTTGCCCAAGGAGTTCCATGTTTCGCCGTTCATGGAGCTGGCTCAGGAATATCGCTGGCGGATGACTGCACCGGGCGAGGCATTAAACATCGGCATCCAGACCCGTCAGGCCGGAAAAAGCCGGCTGGGCGTGTTCATGCGGTTAAAATGTCGCCCGATCAACAGTTGGACCCTCGCGCGAGCGATGGTCCGCTGGCCGTGGATGACGGGGCAGGTTGTGCTGCAGATTTACTGGCAGGCCCTGCGACTTTGGCTTAAAAAGGTGCCTTTCGTTCCGCATCCGGCGAAGGGCCAGCCACACGGCAACCAGTCGGTTCGTCCCTTCGTTTCGCCGCGCCCGGTTAACGAGCCGGAGGCGTTAGCGACGGAAAATCCACCGCGAAATCCTGTCGGATTACTCGCCGTGAATCGAACCTCAGACAGCCCGGAACTGGAACTGAAGGCGGGAGCCGGCTGAATGATCGAGAGAATGAAAACCGCCGGAATCTCCCGCGGAATGCGGCTGGACCCGGGGCAAAGCGGGGGCCTGCCCGCGGCCAGCCCCGTCGGCCAGGTTGAAACGGTCCTGGCCTCGTTTGGAGGTCGCCAGATGCCATCGCCCAGGCGATTGACCTGGCTGCAACGGAGGTTGCGGGCGATCCTGTTCAGGGGTGCACGGCGAATGCGAGGCGGCTGTCTCGTGGTGCGCGATGCCGACGGCGAGCACTGGTTGGGTGAAGTCCATTCTGCGGTTCGTTGCGAACTTGATGTTCACGATCCGGCGCTCTATCGCCGGATGCTGTTCGGAGGTGCTCTCGGTGCCGCTGAGAGTCTGATGGATGGTCATTGGACAGCGCATGACTTGACCAGCGTCGTGCGTCTGTTTGTGCGGAATCTGGACGTGCTCGACGGTTTTGATCGCGGCTGGGGCAGCTGGCGGGGCGGCTTCGAACGGGTCAGGCATTGGCTGAGGGGCAACACCCGCCGGAATGCCCGGCAGAATATCCGGGCCCACTACGACGTGGGCAACCGTTTCTTCCAGCTCTTTCTCGACCCGACGATGAACTACTCGGCCGCGCTGTTCACCAGCCTGGTGGAGGGGCAGCCGGGCGAGTCGTTGCACCGGGCCCAACTCAACAAGATGGAGCGGCTCTGCCAGCAACTTGACTTGCGGCCCGGCCAGCACCTGCTCGAGATCGGCTCGGGCTGGGGCTCGCTCGCCTGTTACGCGGCCCGGCACTACGGGTGCCGCGTCACCACGACGACGATCTCGGCCGAACAGTTTCAGTGGTCGCGTGAGCGGGTCCGCCAGGAAGGTCTGGAGCCCCTGGTGACCGTGCTCGACCAGGACTACCGCCACCTGACCGGCCAATACGACCGGATTGTCTCGGTCGAGATGATTGAGGCGGTGGGCGACCGGTATTACGACGTGTTTTTTGCCAAGTGTCGCGAGCTGTTGCGCGACGACGGGTTGATGTTGCTGCAGGCGATTACCATTGTCGACCAGCGCTACCGCCAACATTTGCGGAGCGTCGATTTCATCTGCAAATACATCTTTCCGGGCGGCAGCCTGCCCTGCATTTCGCGGTTGACGCAGTCGGCGTCGGACGCCGGCGCGATGCGGCTGGTGCAGCTGGCCGATTTTGCACCGCATTACGCCGAAACACTGCGGCGCTGGCGAGGGCGATTTCACCAGCATGCCACCGAGATCCGCGAGCTGGGCTATGACGAGCGGTTCCGGCGAATGTGGGACTACTATCTGGCTTACTGCGAAGCGGCGTTTGAGGAGCGGCAGATCAACCTCGTCCACATGCTCTTTGCGATGAAACAGTCGCGGATCGATCCGCTGACACTGACGGGCTTCCCGGGCAGCCTTGCCAGCCGGACGGCCGCTGCGCGGGAGCCACGGCGCGAAGAAATGGCGCGGGAAACATGAACGTCTGGATCGTGTTCGCCGGGGCGGTCGCCGGGGCGTCGCTGTTGATGGCCGGACTGTGGGTCGTGCAGCTGCGTCGCGGTGACGCCGGAATCGTGGACGCGGCGTGGGCGGGCGGGATTGGCCTGTTGACGCTGGTCTACGCACTGCTGTTGCCCGGGGAACTCCAGCGCAAGGTGCTGGTCGGCGTGGTCGCCGGAGTCTGGTCGCTGCGGCTGGCCGGCTATGTGCTCAAGCGGGTCTGGACGATGCCCGAAGACGGCCGCTACCAGCAGATGAAATCAGACTGGGGCGCGGATGCCCAACGCCGGATGTTCGGCTTTTACCAATATCAGGCGGTGGCGATGATCCTGTTTTCGCTGCCGATTCTGTTGGCACTGATGAATCCGTCGCCAGCGGGCTGGCTGGACTGGATAGGTGCCGTGGTGGGCGTGCTGGCGATTGTGGGCGAGTCACTGGCCGACTGGCAGCTGGACCGCTTCCGGAGCGATCCTTCGAATCGCGGCAAGGTCTGCCAGCTCGGACTGTGGCGATACTCGCGACACCCGAACTATTTTTTTGAGTGGCTGCACTGGTGGGCTTATGTGCTGCTGGCGTGGGGCTGGTGGCCGGGGTGGCTCGCGCTGGCCGGGCCGGTCCTGATGTGGTTCTTTGTGACCCGCGTCACGGGGATTCCGCCAACCGAGGCACAGGCCATCCGCAGCCGGGGCGAGGCATACCGTGAGTACCAGCGAACGACGAACGCTTTCTTTCCGTGGTTTCCGAGGCCAACCGAATCCGCAGGATCGCGAGGCCGCGGATGAGCTGGCTTGTGAACGGGATTGCTTCCGCCGTGGTCCCCTTGATCGAAAGCGGTCGGGTGCCGGAGTCGATGATCCGGGCCGCGATCCGGGTTCTGGTGCGGCAGCGACTGGCCGGCCTGAAGAAGTCCTGGGATCGCGATCCGGCTGCGGCGATGGCGGCGTTCCTTCACGACGCTGAAGCGGCACCCATCGCGGTTGATACCGAGGCCTCGCGCGAACAGCACTACGAAGTGCCAACGGCTTTTTTTGAGCTGGTGCTTGGTTCGCACCGGAAGTACAGCAGCTGTTTCTTTCCGGCCGGCCGCGAGTCGCTGGGTGAGGCGGAGGCGGCAGCCCTCGCGATCACCTGCCGGCGGGCGGGCATCGCCGACGGACAGCGGATTCTGGAACTGGGATGCGGCTGGGGTTCACTCACGCTCTGGATGGCCGAGCGGTTTCCGGCTGCCGAAATCACGGCTGTCTCGCATTCGGCGACGCAGCGCGAGTACATTCTCGATCAGGCAGCCCGGCGCGGAATCGACCGCAACCTCACCGTCATCACCGAGGATGTCAACGACTTCCAGCCCGTCGGCCAGTTCGACCGGATCGTTTCGGTCGAGATGTTTGAGCATGTCCGGAACCATGGCCGGCTGCTGGAACTGATCGCTGGCTGGTTGAGTCCGGAAGGCCGGCTGTTCGTCCACATCTTTTGCCATCGCCGGAACGCCTACCTGTTCGAGACAGGCGGGTCAGCCAACTGGATGGGACGGCATTTCTTCACGGGCGGGATGATGCCGTCGCTGGATTTGCTGGATAGCTACAACCGTGATCTGGCGGTGACCCGACGCTGGGAGTGGAATGGACGGCACTATGCGCAAACGGCCAACGCCTGGGCCCGCAACCTCGCTGCCAACCGGGCCGCCATCATCCGGCTTTTCGAGACGACTTATGGCCGGGGCGAGGGCCGTCGCTGGCTGATGCGCTGGAAGATTTTCTTCCTCGCCTGTGCCGAACTGTTCGGCTTCGCGGACGGAAAAGAGTGGCTTGTCGGGCACTATCTGCTCGAGCCGGTTGCGTCCCGCATTCAGCCCATCGCAAATTCGACGCCCTCGTTCCACGGCTCCCGCCTTGGAATCCCGGCGCGCCGGGAACCATAAGGCTCCGCCTTGCCCGCATCGGTGTCCCCCTGTGCGAGGAAACGGCGGAGCCTCTGGACAGTGCGGTCCCGGGCGCGAGCCCGGGACCGAGGTTAGCATGGAAATTCCGCCTCGCGAACGCGTTTTGCCGCGGCGCGAATGTCTTGCATGGCCGCCGCGTCTTTCCGTTCCAGATTCCTGATCTGATAAAGCATCCGCCCGTTCTGGACCAGCCGCGCGCGATGGCGGTCGAGGAAGTCCCAATAGAGCGTGGTCATGGGGCAAGCGTCGGCACCGGTGGCAGTGCGGTAGTCGTAACGGCAGCCGCGGCAATAGTTGCTCATCTTGTGGATATAGTTGCCGCTCGCACAGTAGGGCTTGGTCGCCATGATTCCCCCGTCGCCGAACTGGCTCATGCCGAGCGTGTTGGGAAGGCTGACCCAGTCGATCGCGTCGGCATACATCGCCATGTGCCATTCGTGGAAACGGTACGGATGCACGCCCAGCAGCTGGGCGTACAGGCCGAGGACCATCAGGCGGTGGATATGATGGGCCCAGGCACCGTCGACCACGCTTCGCATCGCCTCGCGAACGCAGTTCATGTCGGTTTCACCGGTCCAGAATGACTGCGGGACATTTCGGTCCGGTTCACAGCCGAGTTCATTCAGGCTGGCGTAGCGGGGCATCTGCAGCCAATAAACGCCGCGGACAAACTCGCGCCAGCCGAGGATCTGGCGGACGAAGGCTTCGACGCTGTTGAGCGGGGCCTGGCCGGCCTGCAAGGCGCTGATCGCGGCGTCCACAGCCTCCCGTGGCGACAGCAGCTTCAGATTCATCGGCGCGGAAAGCCGCGAGTGATGCAGCACGGCTTCACCCGTCCACATCGCGTCCTGGTAGCGGCCGAAAGCGGGCAATCGCTGTTGGATGAAGTCGTCCAGCGCCGCGCGGGCCTGGTCGCGGGTAACAGGCCATTCGAAACCATCGAGCTTGCCGGGATGGCTGGCAAACCGTTCGGCAACCATCGCCGAGACTTCGCGCGTCAGGCGGTCGGGAGGAAAGGATTTCCGCGGTGCCGGCGGAGGTCCCGACTTCGGGAAAGGCTCGCGGTTGTCGTGGTCAAAGTTCCAGCTGCCGCCGACCGGCTGCCCGTCCGGCTCGAGCAGAATGCCGAATTCCTTGCGCATCCAGCGGTAGAAATTTTCCAGCACCAGCCCTTTGCGACCAGCCGCCCATTGCGCGAACTGGTCCGGCTCGATGAAGAAATGCCGGTCCGGGCGATACTCGAAAGGCAGTCTGGAAACCTTCTCGATGGCTGAGAGTTCTTCCCGGACCCGCCAGTCGCCGGGCGCGACCATGATGACCCGCTCCGGGTGAAGCCGCTTGAGGTCTGGTTCCAGGATTTCGCCGAACGATTTGCCCCGATCGAGCCCCGGGTCGGCCTGAAGCTCGTGGTACTCGACCGTCCAGCCCCGTTCGCGCAGCTCGTCGCGAAAGTGCCGCATCGCCGAAAAGAAAAACACCAGCCGCTGCTTGTGGCACCAGACGTGGGTTGCCTCGCGTTCAACTTCGGCCAGCCAGATCCGGTCGCGGTCGGGCTGGAAGTGATCGAACACCGTGCTCTGGATGTCGAGTTGGTCGCCGAGCACGACGATCAGGTTGCGTATTGAAGGAGGCATTCAGCTCGGGTCCGTGAACCGCCTTGATGAAGACGTCAGTACAACCGGATTTGTTTCCACGAGGTCACCGCAAATGGCAGCGTGAATTGCCGTTTTCGCGGGCTTTTCCGCTGCGAGCCTTGACAGCCGGGCCGCATTTTCGCATATTTTGCGGTTCGCCAAAACCAGCAACCGACGGGCAGTCCAATGAAGATTCACAAGGGTGATACGGTCAAGGTCCTGCATGGCAAGGACGCCGGTGTGACCGGCAAGGTGCTTGTCGTCGACCATGACGCGGACAAAGTCACGGTGGAGGGCGTCAACCGCGTCTACAAGCACGTTCGGCCCAGCCAGAAGAATCCGCAAGGCGGACGGCTGCAGAAGGAAATGCCGCTCCAGGCCAGCAATGTGATGGTCGTCTGCCCCAGCACGGGCAAGCCCACACGGGTCGGCTTTCGCTATCTGCCCGACGGCTCGAAAGAACGCTTCGCAAGAAAGAGCGGCGTCTCGCTCGGCATGGTTGCCCCGGCGAAGAAGCAGTACGCGAAGAAGGCCTGAGTGTAGAGCAATTGTCCCAATTGCTCGCGCCGATACTTCGGATTACGAATTGCGACGGAAGCTGATCCGACGAGCAGTTAGGGACAACTGCTCTACTTAGCCGCTGAGCGGACGCCGAGGTCGGGCAATTCAATGGCCTGGACCGTGATTTCGTCCAGCAGCGCGGTGCCGTAGCCGTTGAGTTCGATGATGACCCGCAGCTGGGTCTCTTCGCCGGCTCCGCGATAGAGCGTGAACTCCTGCCAGTCGCTGGAGCCGGTGGTACAAACGCCGAGGTCGCGGCCGCCAAGCGAATCATGGACGAGCAGTCCGTGGACCGCGTGGCTGAGCGGATCGGGGACGCGGAACCAGCCGTGAATCCGGACCAGCCGGTTGGCGCGCACAAAAACGGGCGCCGATACGATCCGCAACGGCGGCGACTCGGGCAAACCAGCCTGGGCGGCGGGATGCCGGGCAGTGAGCTGCAGGCCATAGCCGCCGGCGACCCGGCCGCTTTCCGTCAGCCCGACATCGGTCTGCAGTTGCGGATCGTCCGGGCGGACATTCTCCCAGCCCGCGTCGACCATCTGCTGGAGGTTCTCGAAGTCGCCGCCCGCAAGCCCGTTGGGCTCCCAGGTCTGGCCAGCCAGCCGCGTGGCCAGCTGCCAGTGCATCGGGATCAGGGCCGCATGTTCGAGCAGCGGCGAGCTGGTATGAAACGCGAACTGGCTGCGCGCCGTGCGGCTCATTTCCTGTTGGGCCAGCGCCAGCCGCTGGTCGGCCTGGTCCAGCGCGGAACCGGCCAGCGACGGGGTTCCGTTGTTGATCGTTTCCTGGGCGTTGCGGACCAGATTGACCGCGTCGTTGAGTGCTCCGCTGGCGGCCGAGTCGACACGACCGGCGGCGGTCGACTGGCTCTCGACGACCTGCAGCAGGGCGAGCCACTGGCTGGTCAGTTCGTTGCGCAGCTCGACCTGTTCACGGGTTCCGGTTCGCCGCCAGGTCTGGTTGATCCGGTCGACCAGCGTCGGGTCCTGGGTCACGACAACCAGCGAAAGGGCCGCTGCCTGGTCGAGCTGGATTTCGACGCCGGTTGCGCCATACTGCGCGGGGAGTGGCACCAGTCCCTCGTCGGTGACCTGCCAGGCCTGATCGGAAATGCCCGACCAGGGATTGGTGAAGCGCAGGGTGCGAACCGGTGCCGCGCCGCTGACCGGATGCGCTGCGCCGCTGGACTGATTGACGATCAGCAGCTGGCCGCGATTGTTGCGCAGACCGGCCACGGAGACTCCCCCGGCAGCTTGTGAAGTGCCAAGGATGATTCCGCCTGCAGCCCAGGGTTCTGCCACATCGAGCCGCCGGTTGATCCGCCGCAGGGTCTGCAACCGCAGGCGCGACTGCGGGTCGTTGCCGTCGAGCCGCGAGCGCGAAAGGAATCGCAAGCCGCGCGCTCCGCCGGCGACCGCTTCAAATGCGAGTTCTTCCATTTCGGCGGGCGAAAGCGGCAGCGGCGGAACTTGCCCGGCGGCTGCCATGGCCTGGCGGATCAGCGCGGCTGGGGCTTCTGTCGGCAAGTCGGCCCAGACCGGAATCCGGTCGCCAGTCGACTCGCGGGCGGCCGCGACCCAGTCGCCATAACGGTCCCGGCCAAGTCCCGTGACGAGGGGGCTGGTCCCGACGAGCAGCACGTCGCAAAGCCCGCCCCACGCGGCGAAAGCTTCCGCGGTGCCGGCCATCAACGGCCGCCCGGTCCGCAAGTCGAACTGCCGGATCTGGTCGGTCAGCGATTGTCCCAATGGCAGGTCGGCCGCGGTGCGGTCGAGCCCTAGGCTCCACGCCATGACCCGGTCGTGCCGGCCATCGATCGGGACAATCCCGAGCGAAGGCGGCGGCGGGCAGACAATCCACAACCCGGCCGCCGTGGCTTCAGCCAGCTGTTGTTCGGTCGCCGCGGTTGGCAGCTGGAGCGTGTTGAAGCCGGCTTCGGCGAGCAGGGCCATCGGCTCGCCATTGTGCTGGATGATTCGCGGAAAGAGTGGCTGCCCGGCCGCTTCGAGCACGGTGCCCGACCGGACAGCAAGCGCTGGGCGGCGCGTACCATCGGACGGGTCCGGGTCCTGGGGCTGGAGAAAAGCGGCTGGCGCGACCGGCAGATCGCGAATCAGCTGGATGCGGGGCAACGTCGCAACCTGTTCCGGCTGGGCAGCGATGGCCCCCGCAAGAACCGGCTGGCCCACGAGCACTCTGTGTTTTCCCGGCCCGCAATGGACGTTCACGCCCACCGCGTCGATGTAGGCCGAGCGTGCGGAGATTTCGCCACCCAGCCGGCCGCGGAGGACCCAGACCTGTCGCCGCAACAGCGTTTGCAGGTCAACCCGATTTTCACTGAATCGCAGCCGGTTCCAGCGACCCGCCGTTTCGGCTTGGGGTCCAGCCAGCCAGACGGCAAGCGGTTCGCCCGTGGCTGGATCAATCGAATCCGGCAGGACCGCGCGAACCAGCAACTGAGCGCCCGCCCGTTCGGGCTGAAGGTCGAGCTCAAAGTCGAGTTCGGGGATCAGCCAGACTGGATCGACCGGGACGGCGACGATGACTTCAGTTCCCTCGCCGCAATCCACCATCACGCTGCACAGCGGCTGGTCGTCCTTCAGCCCGGCGACCGGCTCGCAGCGGAATTGCGCGGCATTCAGTGCACAGTCCGTGGACGACAGTGCCCAGGCGCGGGCCACAGGTTCCTGCACGGATTGGGCCCGGCTGTGGCCGGCAAAAATGAACCACGCAACAGTGAAAGCGGCCAGGGCGATCCGCGCGCGAATCGGGTGCCGCGGAGTCAGCCAGGTGGACCCGGCACGCCTGGATCGGGAAGCGTCGAGTACGAGCACGAGTACTGTTTCACTGAGTACGAGTACGAGTTTGACTTGTGGGATAACCAAAAAGCCGAGGCCTGTCGGTTGATCCAGATTCCCGGGCCAAACGGTCTACCACCATCAACATTGTGGAACCAGATCAACTCGTGTTGCGAAAAAGCAACGCCGCTGAAACGTGCTCGCCCGCGCGTTCTTTCACTGCAAGTCGCTGCTAGCATTGAACTTGCGTTCCGATTCACCGGGGAGCCGGGCTGGTCTGGCATGAACGGTGCTTCTCCTGGTCTGGCAACGAGCCGCAACCTTGCCCGTTCCCCGCACCGGAAAGCCCGCCCGATGTTTGATCAAGAAAGCTCCCGCCAGCCAGCCAGCCAGGCGACTCTTGCCCGTGCCAACGATCCCCTTCCAGCCGATCTGATGGACCTGATCCATGCCGTCAATGCCTTGCCGGCCGGACAGCGTGAGGCGCTGGAAGGACCGCTGGGCCGGGTCGTCGACTACACCCGCCGCCGCCGCCGCATTCTCGACCTGATCCAGGAAGCGCTTGGCCAGTTGCGGCTGGACATGAAGTATTTGATGTTCGATCTGGATGCAACCCGGCGCGAGCGGGACGGCTTTCGCCAGGAGCTGGAAGGCAATCAGTAGTTCCCCCTGACTCGGGATTGCCTGCCCGCAGCAGAAGCAAGGCCTGATTCCAGGCACCGTCTCAGCTCGCAAGACAGTCAAAAACCTCCTTTGCGACCCGTTTTCCACGGGTTTCAACCTGGATCATTGAAGCCGGGACGCCTGGAAAATAAATTCTTAAAGCCGGGGATGGATGGGCGTCCCCAACCAGCGACTGGCCAGGGCGGACCGCGGTGCCAAAGATAACTCCAGCAAATCCGGTCTCCCGGTTCCCGACCAGCCCGATCCGAACATGAGCGAAATCAGCGCCGACCAGCTCGCTCAGCGGATCTACGAAGCCCGGCTGATGGAGACGCCCCAGATCGAGGCGGTCCTCTCGAGCGTGGGCGGACGGACGGCCGGACTCGACGTCTTCATCACGGCGCTCCTGCAACAGGGCTGCTTGACGAACTGGCAAATCAGCCGGCTCGCCGAGGGCGCCCGGACCGGCTACTTCTACGGCCACTGGAAGGTCCTTTATCTCGTCGGAGCTGGCACTTTTGCCCGCGTCTACCGGGCCGCGCACGACGAAACGAAAGAGCTCAAGGCGGTCAAGGTCCTCCGCAGCCGCTACGTCGACGACGAAGCCGTGCGCGACCGCTTCATTCGCGAAGCCCGCACCGTGATGGAGCTGCGGCATCCCAACATTGTGCCCATTCACGAAGTCGACCTGGAGCGCGGCCGCTGCTACATGGTCATGGATTTCGTCGAAGGCCAGAACCTGCGCGACTATGTCCTGGCCCACGGCAAGCTGAAACTCGTGACCGCTCTCGAGATTGGCCGCGACCTCGCCTCCGGGCTGGACTACGCCATCAAAAAAGGCGTCAGTCACCGCGACCTGAAGCTCTCCAATGTGCTGCTCTCGTCGCGCGGGCATGCCAAGCTGGTGGACTTTGGCCTGGCAGGCGTGCATGGCGCCGTCGATGACGATGAACCGGCCGACGGCTCGTTTGGTCCGCGGAGCGTCGACTACGCCGGCCTTGAGAAGCTGACCAACGTGCCGCGCAACGACCGCCGCAGCGACCTCTACTTTCTCGGCTGCATGCTCTATCACATGATCGCCGGAGTCTCGCCGCTGATCGAAACCCGCGAGCGGATGAAGCGGATGGCGCCGCGGCGGTTTCGCGAAGTCCCTCCGCTGACCAACCATGCCGTCAACCTGCCGCATCGGGTCGTGATCCTCGTCAACCGGCTGATGGATCTCAACCCGGAGGCCCGGATCCAGACCCCCGGCCAGGCCCTCTCCGAACTGCAAATCGCGCTGGAAGGCGTTCGCAGCGGGCGGGACCAGGCCTATGACGAAAACCTCTCCCAGCAACAGGCCGAAGAATACGCCCGCCAGCTGGGTTCGCAGGACGAAGGCCGCGACCGGACGATCATGGTCGTGGACGCCGACGTCAAGGTCCAGGACCTTTTTCGCGACAAGCTGAAAGCGGTTGGCTATCGTGTGCTGATCCTGAGCAACCCGCGGATGGCGCTGGACCGTTTCAAGGACCTCGATCCCGCCGAACCGCGGCCGGCTGACTGCGTGATTTTCGGCTGCAAGAAACTCGGGCAGTCGTCCGTTGACGCTTTTAACCAGTTCCTTGCCGAGCCAGGAACAGGCCAGGTCCCGGCCCTGCTGCTGCTGGAAGAAGAGCAGGCCGGACTGTTGAGCGGCACCCGGCTCGAAGGCCCGCGCCGGGGCGTGATCACCTTGCCCGCCAAGTTCAAGGTTATCCGCCGCGATCTGCGGAAACTGATCGACGCGCTCTACGCCAGCGACGCACGG
The DNA here is from genome assembly GCA_031405895.1 of Planctomycetota bacterium. Taxonomy (GTDB): domain Bacteria; phylum Planctomycetota; class Planctomycetia; order Pirellulales; family Pirellulaceae; genus BJ22. Next base: position 65 of record JANOFL010000137.1, on the reverse strand, counting down.
AAATGACGGCCGCGCCGTTTTGCGGCACTGCCAGTGTCGCCTTTCGCGCCGCGAAAGTCCTTTCC
>JANOFL010000097.1:0-8242 GCA_031405895.1 Planctomycetota bacterium | reverse complement strand
TTTTTTTTTGGGCGGGGGGGGGGCTTACCCCCGTGTTTTTTTGGTGTCGCCCGGGGCGGGCGCCCCCCCTGCCGCTCACCAAGATCAAACTTGGCCGCGCGCGGTACAAGTCGGCGGCGCAAATCGCCTAGGCCGCTTTCTGGGTCGCTGCACCGTAGACCGCCGGGTTGAGAGTGGGGTCATTGTACATCTTGAGCTGGCGATACGTCCGGTGACGGACCTGGCCAGCGAGGATGCCATCCATCAGCTGCGTCGCCGCTTCGAGCAGGTCGGCGCCCTGGGCTTCGCAAACCGCGAGTTTTTGCCGGACCGCCGCGTAGTGACAGTCTTCGCAGCCAGCCCGCTCCAGCTGTTCGCGCAGATGGAACTGTCGCAGAGCCAGGATCGACAGCCGGTCGATGGCGCTGCCCGGCGTTTCGGTGTTCAGCCGTGCACCCGCGGCAGGAACGATCCGCTTCAGTTCCAGCCAGTCCTGCAGCTCGCAGTCGATCCGCTCGATCCAGTCGTTGCGTTGCTGATTGAGCCGGTCGATCCGCCGTTTTACGCCCGCGATTTCCGCGTCAGTCGCGTCGGGCGACCGCGCCGTGTCTTCTTCGTGCCAGAGCCGGTAGTTGTACAGGTGTTGCTGGCAGACGGTCGCGTGGATGCCTTGGGCGACGAACGATTCGGGCCCAATATGCCAGGCTTCCACGAGCCGATACTGCAAGGCAAACAGTTCGCGGGTTTTCAGCATGGGCAATCGATTGCCGTCAAAACTGTAAAAGGTCAGAGGCTGGCTGTCAGGGCAGGGATTCTATGGAAACGCTGGCTTTTCCAACAGACAGATTCGGGTTTGTTCAGGTCCAAGGTTGCGTTTCGCGGTTTGCAGGATTCCCGTGTTGTTTGGGTGAGCCGTTCTTCCCGTGGCGACGAAGCTCCTGCTTTGTCGTTCTTCGCCCATTGATTCCTGGACTTCGCGCCTCCGCGTGCCGGCTTCACCCCCGCGTTTTCGTGGCGAATCGCATTTCAGACTGAAGGCAACGCGTTCGATGACTGGTTACTTGTCACGTTCCTCAATGCCTTACCGGTTGCGCGGACGCCCCCTCCCCCCGCCCTCCCCGCACCGCTCAAAGCAGCGGTGGAGGAGGGAGCCGGAAATGAACTGCCCTCCCCGCACCGCTCAAAGCAGCGGTGGAGGAGGGAGCCGGAAATGAACTGGTTTTTGTTCCGGCTCCATTGTTCGGGAGCGTTTGGCACAAAAAGGCAAAACGCACGCCAAGGCCAGGCGCCAGCCGCTTGATGAACTTGCCGATAACTGGCTCGCATGGCAAGCGACAATCCATATCGGCCGGGTTCCCGGGAAGCCGGTACAATTCTGCTTGAGCTGGCGAGCGAGCAGGATTCGCAGTCGCCAGCCAGCTCACTACTGGCTGGCGCGATTCAACCCACAGGAAATCCGGATGGGAACTTTGAGAGACCACCGCGAAGGCTCGCGCGGGCGACGTGTTTCCGGAGCGGTTGTTTGTTTTCTCTGGTTCTGGCCAGCCTTCACGCCTGCGCCTGCCAGTGGACTGTTGGTTCAGGATCCCGTAGCCCCCGCGGTTGATCAGGTGCCCTCGGAGGGGCCTGTGGACCCCACCGCATTTGATGGCGAAGCGGCCTACGAGATGCTGAAACGAGTTTGCGAACTGGGACCGCGGGTCAGCGGAACCGAAGCCATGCTCAACCAGCAACAGGTCTTGCGCGAGCTGATTGAAGCCAACGGCGGGACCGTCATCGAACAACCGTTTGACGCTCTTGACCCTGCCACCGGCGGCCCGGTGCGGATGATCAACCTGATCGGGCGCTGGCATCCTGACCGGCGGAAGCGGGTTCTGTTCTGTTGCCATTACGATACGCGGCCATTTCCCGACAAGGACCTGCAGAATCCGCAGGGACTTTTTCTCGGTGCCAATGACGGGGCGTCGGGCGTCGGACTGCTGTCAGAACTGAGCCGGCACCTGGCGGGAATTGAGGGCAAGTGGGGCGTCGACCTCGCCTTTTTTGACGGTGAAGAGCTGGTTTACGTTGCTCAACGCGATCCGCTGCTGCTCGGCTCGACTTTTTTCGCCCAGGCCTACAACCAGCGGCAATGGGATGTCCGTTACGAGTTCGCGATCCTGGTCGACATGATCGGGGACAGCAGCCTGCAGATTTACCACGAGAAAAACTCGCTGGAGATGGCCCCCCGGCTGGTCAAAAGCATCTGGAGCGTGGCGGCCGACCTGGGCGTGACCGAGTTCATTCCGGAACAAAAGCATGTCATCAGGGATGATCACCTGCCCCTCAACCAGATCGCACGGATCCAGACCGTCGACATCATCGATTTTGACTATCCGGATGAAGCCAGCAAGAATGCTTTCTGGCATACCACGCAGGACCTCCCGGAAAACTGTTCGGCCGAATCGCTCGGCAAGGTCGGCTCGGTGTTGCTGGAGTGGCTGCGGCGATTGCAGCAGATCAGGGGGAGCTGATGAACCCGCTGAAACTGGCATGTGGCGGCGAATGGCTGGCCCAGGTCGCTGGCCAGCTCGACACGATGACGCTGTTGTTTGGGCTGGCGATGTTTGCCGGCGGCATTTTGCTGATGATCCAGCACCTGCGGCAGTGGCAGTCGGTCGACCGAAAACAGTCCGATTCGCGCGTCCGCAAGTTTGAGTGGCAGAAGTTCCGTCGCCGGACGCTGGTCGCGGCCCTGATCGGGGCCTGCGGCGCGATTTGCACAAGTCTTGCACAGGCCCTGCAGCCGCTGATGCGGGTCACGCTGGTGACGACGCTGGTCCTTGTCCTGATCCTGATCCTCGCGCTGGCGGCAGTCGACCTGATGTCGGTCGGGTTGCACCAGTACCTGAGCCGCGATCACGCCGAGGCGCGACGAAAACTGGCCGAGCAGATCGTTCAGGAGCAACGGCGCAAAAAGGCTTCCGGGCAGGGCGCGCAGCCGCCAGCGGAGTGAGGGCCTGACGCACAAGTCAGCGTGGATGGTAGCAGGCACATTCCATCTGCCGTCCGCCCGCGATGATTTCGCCTTGCGGACGGCACACGGATTGTGCCGGCTACTTTGTGTTTCCGCTGCTTTGGAGGCCAAGGCAGATTGCCTTGTGCGAACGCGATCGGCCGCACCAGACGAAGGACCGTTACGACAAGCACACCCCGGAAAACAAATCGTTCACCGGCAGATCGCACGATGAAAAAAGGCAGCCCGGCACCCGCCGACATGGACTCCTACATTGCCGGATTCCCGAAGAATATCCAAATGGTTCTCCAGCAGGTTCGGGCGACAATTCGCAAGGCGGCTTCCGGGGCGGAAGAGAAAATCAGCTACCAGATGCCGGCTTTTGCCGAAAACGGCGTGCTGGTCTGGTTCGCCGCATGGAAGGAACACCTCGGACTTTACCCGACTCCGTCGGCAATCAGGGAATTCGCGCACGAGCTTACAGGGTACGAGCAGTCGCGCGGTGCGATCCGGTTCCCGCTCGACCAGGCCATGCCGCTCGGCCTGATCCGCCGGATCGTCCAGTTCCGGGTCCGTGAGACCCGCGAGAAAACGGCGCGCAGGAGAGTGAACCGGCGGCGCTAGCCGCTGGCTCGTCGAGGAATCCGCGGCTAGCGCCGTCGGCTCACTGAGCACCTCAGGGAGCTTTACCGTCTGTTGGCAGTTCCTGCAGCTCCACCCGCCGGAATTCGACCGGGTGACTCTCGGACTGAAGCGAGATCGTCCCGGACGCAAGGCGGAGTTCGCCATCCACGATCAGTGGCTTCGCGTCGGCATCGTCCGGATCGTACTGCGGCTGGCTGTATTCCAGAACAGCTTCACCGTTGACCAGGTGCCGGATCAGCCGGTCGCCGCGGACTTCGATCTCGGCCAGTACCCAGTCGTCGCCGTGAAAGGTGGGTGAAGTCGAATCGGTGCAATGCCGCTTGATCAGTTCACCGTTCATGACAACGTGTGTGCCGGGCGTGCAGAGGTTCAGGGTGGGGCGTTCTTCGGTTCCGTTGCCGCCAAGAAACTGGACCTCGATGGAAACGGGAAAGTTCTGCTCGAGCGTCATCGATTCGGGCGGCTGGCCATGCAGCATCACGCCGCTGTTCCGCCAGGCCCAGCCCGGTCCGCCGGCAATCTGCTCGCCCCGGAAGCGATACTCGATCCGCAACCGGTAGTGCGAATAGGTTCCGTTAAAAAACAGGTGCCCAAACCGGTCGTCGAACGATTCGTAGCCGTCATAGTTGACCTGCAGCACGCCATCGACGACGCGAAAGGTGTTGGCGAAGTTGTCGCCCGCCGCGCAACCACGGATCTTCGGCGTCCAGCCCGTCAGATCGGTGCCGTTGAAGAGGGGCGTCCAGCCAGCGCGGTCTTCCGGAACCGATGATCCTTCCGTATTCGCGCTGTCCTGTGGCTCTTGCCCCGATACCAATCCACGTGCCGACAGATTCGACACCAAGGCGGCCAGTATCAGTGTGAGAATCAGCGACTTGGCTGGCGACTGCCGGATGGTCCACGCGGGGAACTGTTTCGGAACAAGACGCATGTTGCTGACCCTTTGCGAACTATCTGACTGACGCGCCTTGAAATGCAGTATTCTTGGCACACCTGACCCCGCTGACCAACCGCCAGAATTCCTCACAGCGTGCGAAGGAGCGTATCGTAATCCGCATGGCTGCCGATCCAGAACCAGATGATCGTATTCTCTTCGATCACTCCCACTGCACGGTAACCGATACCCACCCGTGCCGACCAGAGTTCAGGACTGGAATGAACCTGTTTGAAATGTAGTCCCGGATGCCTTGAATTTTCGCGAAACAGCCGCCAGGAGTGCCGTGCCTGCCGCTGAACGGATGTCGGCAACTCGTCACGGAGTATGCGAAACCGCTTCGTGGTTCGCGAGTTCATTACAAATCGGGATCAAGTTCCCGAGTCTCGCCGCGACGATACTCTTCCCGCGCCTCGGCTGCGAGTCCCGCCAGTTTGTCAGCCGACCCTTCAATCGCAAGGTCAAACTGGTTTTCAGCATCCAGCTCGGCGAGCAATCGCAACGCAAGCAGGTTTTGCTCTTCTGTCGAAAGCAGGGCGGCTTTCGAAAACGCAGTTTGCAACAACTCGGTCATCGAATTCGGAATCTCCTGCCAGCCATCAGGCCTGCTTGCTGCATTGAGCTGACAAACCATTCTACACTTCGGAGAATCACAACAAACTCATGCTTTGCGGATCGACACCGATGCCGCCGGTCAATTCGCAGAGCTTCTCGGTCACCAGCAACAGGCCACCGGGATCGAGGTCATCGCCTCCTCCCGCCTGCTCGAACAGCAGGACATCGAACCGGGCGTCGCAGTCACGGAGCTGTCCAATCCGTTTCGAGTCGTCGCCGGTCAGGGTGATCGTGCGAAACTCTGCCAGCAGCTCCTTGACCTGCTGCCGGACTTCGGAGCCGTGGATATAGGCGATATCCATCGCGGCATTGTCTTCGGGCGATTCAATCGACATCGACTCCAGCAGCGTGCCTTGTGCCCGGACCGATGAGATCACAAACCGGCTACCGGGAACCCGAAACGCCGTCTGGACGGCGTCGACGGAGGGCCGGGCCGCCTCCGCGAAAAAGATCAGGTAAGTGTCGCGATACTGATAGCGTTGATTGTCGAACAGGCTCAAGACTTGCTCCTTGAATGTCGGGCCGGGACGCGGGCTACCCGTCTTCGCCGATTGTAGCAGTCCGCCAGAGGTGTCGAGGGGAACCAAACCGCGTTGACCGGTTTGGATCCGGCTTCATTTTCAGGTCACATTCATCAGCCGTAACGCGTTAGCGTCCGGTTGCCGGGAAACCAACCGGGGGCTGACGCCCGGCGGCTGATCCGGATTTCAGCCTGCGACAGTCCACAGTCCAGCGCGCTGGTATCACGCTCAACCGTTTTTGCTTCCCAGCCCGGCCGCCCGTCGGGTTGCCGCGGCGATGGCATCGACAATGACGGATTCAAAACCCCGGTCATCGAGCACTCGGAGGCCAGCGGCGGTGGTTCCGCCAGGGCTGGTGACCCGTTCCCGCAATGCCGCGGGCGAAGCCCCCGTCACTTCAAGCATCCGTGCGGCACCGAGGACCGTCTGGACTGTCAGCCGGTGCGCGTGGTCTGGCGACAAGCCACCGGCGACTCCGGCTGCAACCATCGCCTCAATCAGCCGAAACACCCAGGCGGGACCGGAACCGGAAAGCCCCGTGACGACATCGAGCAATCGCTCTTCGACTTCGACAGCCACGCCGGTCGACTCCAGCAGCGATTGAACCAGGGCCCTGTCCTCTTCGCTTGCGGCAGGCCCTGCCGACCAAGCCGTCGCACCGCAGCCAACCAGCACGGGAGTATTCGGCATCGCGCGAATGAGCCGGCGCGTGCCAGTTCGTTGCTGCAACCTTGTGAGGTTGACTCCCGCCATCACCGACAACACGCAGCTCGATGCATTGAATGCCGGAAGCGTCATCCGGCCAAAGACCTGGGGCTTGACCGCAATCACCACCAGTCGGGCTTCGCGGACTGTCGCTGCGGATTCATCGGAGCCGCGACAACCGGGAATCAGCTGGCCAAATCGCGCGCGGGCTTCCCGATCGGGATCGCAAACGGCAATCTGACAGGGGCGAATCAGTCGGGCCGCGACAAAGCCACTTGCCAATGCGCTGGCCATCTGCCCGCCGCCGAGAAAACCGATCTGCAAGTCATCGGTCATAAGGCGTTTCCTCTCGTACCGCTCCGCTTATACCCTTCGCGGCCAGAATCGAGATGTTTTGGCGAACGGCAGGATTAAATCTGGCCGCGCGCAGTATAGGCCGTTTTTTTGTGCCCCGGAAACCCTGCTGGCAACGGCCTGCAAGCGGTGCCGCGGTGCACTGGACACAGGGGGCGGGAATCGGCACACTCCCGCCGCTTTTCCGTGGGTCCCCTTTTCTGTTTTGTACATGGAAGTCGCCCGATGAAACTGAAATGGAGTTTGGCAGCTGCGCTGGGCCTGATCTGGCTCTTTGCCGGTGCCGTCGAGGCGCAAAACCTCTTTCCCGGCTCAGGCATCCGCGATGAAGACATGGCCAACGGCCAGCCGTTCTCGCAGGGCCGCGGAATGGATCATATCGTCCGGCAGATTGAAGCCGCCGAGCCGGCTCCCCCCGATCGCGAGCCGTTTGCCCTGCCGCAATGGATGAAACCCCGCTGGCCCGAGTTTCAGCGACCGAAGTTCCTGACTCCCGGCAAGCAACCATCGTGGCCCCAGCTGCAAAGACCCGCCTGGCTGGGTGGACCGACCAACCCGCCGGCGTGGAACGCGAACCGGAGTGGGACCGGTGGATTCCTCGGCGACGCGGGCAAGAACATGAACGACTGGCGGCAGCGAACAGGTGAGAACTTCCGGCAGGGTTCGGAGAGTTTCCGGTCAACAACCTCCGATGCCTGGCAGCGAATGACCAGCGGGTTCCAGAAACCGGGCTGGCTGGGGCAACCGGCACAACAGCCGGTCCAGCCGCCGCTCCGTTCCGCCGACCAGTGGGGTGGCCAACGGGTCGACCGGTACTGACCGTGAAGATCGGTCAGATTTGCCGGATCAGGCCGATCAGTCTGATTTACTGGTCCGCCCGCAAGGGCGTGAAGACCATCGTTCCGGGATTGGTCAGCGCGAGGTGTTGTTGGCGACAGTACTGCCAAAGGTATTCCTGGCAGCGAAAGGGCTTCACGCCTCTGCCCGGCGTGAGCCGTTTGTGGGAGCCATCCGGCTGAATCTGCCAGGCGTTGGTGTTGTCGCGAAAGCAGGCTTCCAGCAACTGCTCGATCATCTGCCGGCAAGCCGGGTCATCGACCGGCACCATCAGCTCAATCCGCCGGTCGAGGTTGCGGCTCATCCAGTCGGCACTTGCGATGTAGGCTTTTGGCTCGCCGCCGTGGCGGAAATGGAAAATCCGCGCATGTTCGAGGTAGCGGTCGACAATGCTGACCACGCGAATCCGGTCGCTCAGTCCCGGTACGCCTGGTCGCAGGCAGCAGATGCCACGAATATTGAGCCGGATATCGACGCCGGCGGCTGAAGCTTCATACAGGGCGTCAATGATCTGCGTGTCGATCAGCGAATTCATTTTGGCTGTGATCCCGGCCCGCAAGCCACCCCGGGCATGTTCAATTTCGATCCGGATGTGCTCGAGGACCGTCTGGCGGAGGTTGATGGGTGCCAGGCTCAGGCGTTGCAACGGTTGCGGGA
>JANOFL010000050.1:0-6161 GCA_031405895.1 Planctomycetota bacterium | reverse complement strand
CTCCAGCGCACCCTCCGGGGCGAAGAATCCCAGGCAGACATCTTCCACGGGTTCCGCGATCCCGGCCGACCGGGACCGCTTCACCCGTGGCTACATTCCAGCGCACCCTCCGGGGCGAAGAATCCCAGGCAGACATCTTCCACGGGTTCCGCGATCCCGGCCGACCGGGACCGCTTCACCCGTGGCTACACTCCAGCGCACCCTCCGGGGCGAAGACAGGGCGGTTTTGCGTTCGGGGTAAGCATCGGCCGGCTTTGTCGCTGGAAGGCATTGCGCGACAACCCTGGTGTGTTACCGTAAAGGCTGCCCTGATCACTTCCACGCCACAGTCCTGCAAAAAATGGACTGTCCCGGCAAAGCCCCGTTCTTCCTGCGCTGGTCAATCCGCGACCTGTTTTGGCTGCCCGTCTATGTTGCGGTCGCGGTGGTCGTCCTTCGGCGCTGCGAAACTTTGTTGTCGGTACTGACCACCGGACTGGCCTTGTCGGTGCTGGTCGTGACGTCGATCCGTGCGTCCGCGATTCTCGTGAGTTCATTGTTTTTCGGTCGCGGCACGGAGCGCACGCCTGCCGGGTTAAGGACCGTGATCTGGACGGTGGTGATTGCCAAGTCGTTGGGCGCGGCATTGGCGATGGTGGGAGCTGGTTCCGGAACCACCGGACTCTTCGGGTTTGCGATGGATGATGAAAAGACAGATTATCGCACAATCGTTGCGGACTCAGCTGTCAGGAATGCGCAAGCAGCCATGCTTCCTGCGGGCCTTTTGTTGATGTGCTTGCCTGTTGGTGGCTGTGCCACTAATCCCGCTGCTGGCCGCCGTTCAGGGTGGTTGGTAATCGCTGGCTCGTCTGTTTGGGCGACTGTTCTGGCCGCAGCCGGCATTGTGCTCTTGATGGAGACTGTTCTTAGTCTCAGGTCCATTGACGGTTTGGTCCGGATCGCCATTTCAGGGATTGACCGTGGTATGGCGATGCCGGTTACCGGAAACCACAATCCACCGCTTTGGACCAGCGCCGCTGATGCGTATTACTTGCATGCGACTCATGCCATTTACGCTGCGGTTGCCGTTTTGGTTTGCGCGATCGCAATGTTGTCAGGTCGCCGCTGGAGCAGTATTCCTGCCTTCGCCGGATTCTTGGTTGGAGTCTGGTTCAGTTGCGCTGAGATCCTTTGGCTGAGAAATCACGGCAGTGCAGACCTCACCCAGTTGTTGATGCAAACGGCCGGCCTTCCACTTCCGAAGGCGCTGGCGGCGACATTTATGGCAGGCGGCGTGATGCTGTATTTCGTCACCATTCTGTTTTCACGGCGATTCGGTACATGCACGACCGAAATTGACGGGAACTGGTTCCGTTTGCTCGCACCCTGGCCGACACCAATGATCGTGCTTGGTGCAGTCGGTTTGATCGCCAGTTTTCGGAATTCATCGCTGCTCTTGAGCAGGCTATCGTCGTTTGGTGCGATGGAGTCGGAGCTGACCCTTCAGTCGTCTTCGCCCGGGATTCTGCTCATGACCGGCATCATGCTGGCTGGCTTTCAGCAACAAAGGCATAATCGCCAAGTAGCTCACTTGCCTGCGGGCAGCTGGATTGAAGTCCGTTATTGGCGGGTTTCGGTCCTGGTGCCTGCCTGGATGATCTTGCTGGTCTCCTTCGTTGTTTTTGCCGAAGCCGCAGGCCAATACGGCCTCGCTTCCCTCGTTGCACCGGGAGCGTATCAGACGGTTGCGGACATACCGGGAAAGTACTTCCTCATATTCGACTGGCTCGAATGGCCGGGAAAGATCGCCTTTGGCCTGCTAATTATCGTGATTCCGGCCAAGCTATTTTGGAGTGTCGGCAAGAATTGTTGGACCATGTTTGCATCAATTGGCGAAGCAAGATGTCGCGCGTTGGACGGTCCAGGAAATGAAAACTCCTGAAGAATCCACGAGATCGTTCCGAATTCGCTGGACGAGTTGCCATGGGAACGAACCAGGGTGCTGACGCAGCGCCGCTCGACAGGACGGATACCTGAATCAGTACCACAATCCGCTGACGGGATGCCAGCCTGGCCGGGTGTGAACGCGGGGGCGGGTGGCGAGGGGGATGTGGCGGGACGTGGACTTGACGAAGTGCGGTGGGCCGGGGTGGGTTGCAACGGGTGAATCGCCGAGGGACTGTCGACTTCGAGCAGGCGGGCGACGCGTTCTTCAGTCGGCGGGTGGGTTCGCAGCCAGGCGGGTTGGCCCCGGTCGGCGGGATTGCCGAGCCAGCGGCGGAGCCAGCCGCCGCGGGCCACCCGCTCGATCCTTTCGAGAGCCAGCGCCAGGCCGCGCGGATCGCGGGTCAGCTCGACAGCCCCGAGATCGGCGTTGAACTCGCGGCTGCGTGAGAGGGCGAGCTGGAGAAAAACCGCCACCATCGGGGCGAGGAACAGGACCGCGCCCGCCACCAGCCATGGGGCGCGAAAACCGCCCATCAGGAAGGCAGGAAACCCAAAGATCAGCACCAGGAAACCGATCCGGGCAAACGTTGAGGTCACGCGGGCGACCGCGTCGGCCGTGACCATGACGCGGAGGTCGTTGTGGCGGATGTGGGCCAGTTCATGGCCAAGGACGCCCGCCAGCTCACGCGGCGGAAGGATGCGAAGCAAACCGTCGGTCACGGCCACGGCGGCTTCGACCTGATTGCCGACCGCAAAGGCATTCGGCAACTTGGACGGGACCTAAAACAGGCTGACCGGCATCGGCAGGGCCGCAAGGCGTTTCAGCTTGTTGAACAGCTCCATCAGCTCAGGTGCCGTCGGGTGGGACACGGGCTGGGCGTGGTACATTCGCAACACCGTCGCCGGAGAAAGGCCCGGTGCGAGCAGCACGCCGAGCATCGTCAGGATTACCGCGGCCCAAACGCCGATCGTGGCGAAAAGCAACCAGCCCACCACGATGTTGAGGCAGCCCAGGGCGAAAACCAGCGCAATGGTTTGCAGCTGGTTGTTCCATTTGCCGGAGCGGACGAGGGGGGTGGGCATTGGGCGGTTGACGTTTGGCTTTGCCGGGTAATCAGGCGTTCGCGGACGTTAAGATGGAGTTAACATGGTGCGGCAACTGGGTGGAGTTGCTGGTTCAGTTCCCCGTCGCTGACACTATTGAGTTACCCGTCGCTGACGCTTCCGGCTCGTTGGGATGACGCGTTTGCCGGCTGGAATTGCCGCATCAGCCTGTCGTCGTCGACCGGCAGGCCAAGTGCCAGCGCGTCCACGATCAACAAATCCGCGAACGGGATGCCGGGAGCTACTGGTTGTCCGTTGAAACACCCATGACCGAACAGCCAGGCGATGTTTCTGACTCCCGGCCTGCGCGGGACCCGCATGCCGGAGAGGCCGGGCAGCTGGCATGTGGACCGGATGCGACAGCCGGATTGCCGGCCATTACCGCGCTCGACTGGCAGCTTGGGCCGGTGATGTTCGTCGCGGCGCTGCTGCACCTGATTGTGTTGGCTGGTTTGCTGCATCTGACCCACGGCGAGCTGGTCAATTCCACGGCCCAGCTGCTGATCAGGACTGGGGCGGTCCTGCACCTCGCGTTCGTGGTGGAAGCCATGTTCCATCTCTTCGCCGGCGACCGGATGCGCGCCTCGCACTGGTGGGCGGTCCTGTTGCCGCCCTTGCGGCTGGGGGCGCGGGATCATCTCGAGGGCCGCTTCATGTGGCTGCCGGGATGGAACTGGCAACTGGTCGACCGGACGCTGGAAAGCCGCTTGCGGGGAGTCTTCAGGCTGCCCCTGATGGGTATGGCCTTTCTCGTCCTGCCGCTGGTCATCATCGAGCTGTTCTGGTCGGAGGCGCTGGAAGCGCATCCCAGCTGGAAGCTTGCGCTGGACATCACAACTTCAGTGATCTGGATGGCGTTTGTGTTCGAGTTTGTGCTTCAGCTTTCGGCAACAAAGCGCAAATGGGGCTACGCCTTTCGCAACTGGATCGATGTAGTCGTGATCGTGTTGCCGTTGCTGGCGTTTCTCCGCGGTGCCCGGCTGGCGCGGCTGGTCAGGCTGAACCAGCTGTCGCGAACGGCCCGGGTCTACCGGGTCCGGGGTTTGGTCGTCCGGGCGTGGCGGGCGCTGGCCGCGCTCGAGCTGATTGAGAAACTGGTCTGGCGCAACAAGCTGGCCCTGATCGCGCGGCTCGAGGAACAGCTCGCCGACCGCGAACTTGAGATTCATCAGCTGCGGGCCCGGATTGTGAAGCTCAGGGCAGTGGCGGGCGACCAGAAGTCAGGTGAATCGGGGGAGCCTGATGGCGGGAAACCTGGAGCGAAGACTTGATCCGCGAATCGCCTGGCGGAAGTGAGAAACAGGAGGCATCAGCCTTCGCTGGCCCGGTCGTCCCAGGCAGCCCGCGGGGCCGGTGGCGGGGATGGGCCGCGCTGTCAGGAGGCTGGCTGGTTTGCTTCTGTTTCGCCGGCGTGATGGCCCCGGCCGTCAATGAATCGCATTACCTGACCAAGGCGAAAAAGCTGTTGGATCCCGAATGGTGCCCGGGTGACCTGTTTTTGGAATCGGCACCGGTGCAGTTGCTGTTTCTGGCGGTTGCCGGCGGAATGGCCCAGCTGTTGTCGCTGGAAGCGGTGGCCTGGACAGGCCGTGCCATCTGCTGGCTGGGAATGGCCGGTGCTTTTCAGTACCTCCTGAACGGTATTGGCGTGCGGGGCTGGCTGGTTCCCGCGATGCTGGTGCTCGCGCTGGTCCTGAACGAGTCGTGTCATCTCGCGGGCGAATGGTTTGTGGGCGGGTTTGAAGCGAAGGCCATTGCCTGGCCGTTGTTGATCGCGGCCATGGGCGCGATGGCAAGGGGCAGATGGGCCCTGGTCTGGAGCCTTGTGGCGGCTGCAACCGCCGTGCATTTCGTGACGGGCTGGTGGGGGCTGACCTGTTTCGGGATTGTCCGCGGAGTGGATCTGTTCGCAAAAGGAACCGTTTGGGAAGGGGGTCAGACCTCGACGGTTCCCGGGCAGGAATTGAGTGGTGGCTGGCAGGGCTGGCAGCGCGCGGCCGTGCAGTTTCTGGTGGGCGACCACGGGCGCATCCGGTCACGCGGCATGGCAGTGATGGTCTTCCTTGCGATCTGTGCCGGGCTGCTCGCAGGGGCTGCCCCGGCGATCTTCGCGGACTGGGGAACGACTGTCGGCGAGCGCCAAACCGCTGCCGAAATCCAGGTGCTGGTCCGGCTGCCGCATCACCTGCTGTTCGGAGCCTTTCCGACCGATCGCGTGGCGAGCTTTGCCGCACTCCTGGTCGTTTGGTGGATCGCCGGGATGCGGGCCAGCCTTACCGGGGCCGCACGGCAGGTCTGGCTGGTGACGTTTGCGGCGGTGGGGATCGACCTGGTGGGCCTTGGACTTTCTGCGCTGGTCGAAAACCGTGCGCCGGGGCACGAGCTTTCGGTCCGGTTGTTGCGGCTGTACTGGTTCCGGATGGCCGATGTCTGGGTGCCGGTCTCGGTCGCAGTGATGGCCGGCCGGCTTTTGCAAAACTGGAGTCTGTCGGGTGAGAAGCGTCTGCGGTTGATTGCAGGAATGGTTGCAGGCTTGCTTCTGGCCGCCGGCGCGATCAAGGGGCTGAACCTTGTGCGAGACATTGTTCCGCCCGCGGACCGGCTGGGGATCGCAGCGCAAGAGTTCGAAGCCGGGCGAATCGCGGCGGTTGCCGCCAACTGGAACCGGGTCTGCGACTGGATCAGGAAAAACACGCCGGCGGACGCGCTGTTTCTGGCTCCCGCCCAAGGCAGCAGCTTCGCCTGGCACGCCGACAGGGCCGAGTGGTTTTCGTGGAAACACGCGCCGCAGGATGCGCTGGGCTTGATGGAATGGAACCGGCGACGGGGGCTGGATGAACAGGCCAGGCAGTATCTGGGCCGCGGCGGAAGTTTTGAAGTGTTTGCCGCCAGCTGGCTCCGTTCGCTCACGAGCGAAAACGGAATCGGTTACATCGTGGTGTTTCAGCGCAATGTGGACGGGATCACGCTGCCCGAGTGGCTGGAGCCGGTCTACCCCGTGGACGCCAGCGAGCGGACCGGATTTGTTGTGTTGCGCGTCAAGAGTGGGACGTGAGGCGTGGGGGGGGGCGGTTGCCCCGAGGAGGCGCCCAAAGAGGCAAGAAAGCCCCGGAACGCCGACACCCACGGGG
>JANOFL010000136.1:0-11222 GCA_031405895.1 Planctomycetota bacterium | reverse complement strand
GCAAGCAAGGACCGGACTGGGGGCTGCTTTTCCCTTGCTTGCGCTGCGGGCTGGTATTGCTGCGGCAAAAACCACAAACGCGCAACTTCAAAACTCGCACTGCAGGATGCCTGACCGCTGCCTGCGACGTCGACCTGCCTTGGCGCTCACGGCGCCGGTGCAAACGCGATATCCGAATAGATGATCGCCTTGTGCGTCGTGGCATCGGAACCGTTGACGCCGAAGTACCAGGTTCCCGCTCCAAATCCCCGAATGATCTGGATCCTGTGATCCGGATAGGGAGCGATCAGGATCAGCCGGTCGCCCGCACTCGTGGAATTCCCTCCTCCATCGATCACATAGCGGGTCGTGAGTGACGGAGTGATCCAGAAGCGGTTGTCCTGGGCATTGCCAATCAGGGAAAGCTCTTCAAGGCCGGAATGCCAGACGCCGATGAAGGCGTTCCGGCTGGAGCAGCCGACCTTGTCCGCCACACTGAACCAGGGGTCTTTGAAACGATAGCCCCATGCGCAGCCCGAGTCGCGGTCGTCGATGCGGAGCCGGTCGTTGCCCACGCCTCCAATCACGTCGACCTGGCCGTTGAAGTGGTCGAGGTTCCGGGTCGCTCCGCCAATCGTGCTCCCAAGCCAGTACGCGTCGTCGCCGTCAAGTCCGTAAAGCGAAACACGGGACGGCTTTACCACGAGACTGGTGCGGTCGCGCGCGGCTCCGGTGCCGGCCACAAAGAACCGGTCATTGGCCGTACCACTGCCATAGACCACCAAATGAGCCGGAAAAAAGGTCCGCTGGCCGGCTGGCGGAAGGAACTGGTCATGATTCCGGAATTCGATGGATCGCCCCGTCAGTCCCGAGAGCACATAGCGGATGCCGTCTGCTTCCTGGAAGTAACTGAGATAGACGTCCCGACCCGTGCTGCTGGCTGATGCCGAAATCGAGACCCTGTTTGCGTACAGGCTCAGCCGGTGCGTGATTAGATGGGCGAGGCCGCTGGCCGTGTTGCCGCCGACGGTAATGGTCTCAAACTGGCTGATTCGCAGGTCATAGGCCGTAGACCAGATATTGGCCGACATGTGCCACAGCACCTGCGTTCCGAGGGGCGTCGCCAGTTTCGCTCCATCAAACTCGTTGAAGTCATGGACATCCACCAGCCCGGCAACAGCTGCGTTCGTAATGCGCGCCCGGTTGCCGTGAATGTCGAAACGCAGGCTGGGCAGCAAATCCACATCGTACGTGCCGTATTTCGCAGAGACGAGGCTGGCAGATGAGCCTGGCAGGTTGACGAATGACTCCACACCTTCAACGAATCCCGTGACGGGCTCGAGGTTGTTGCTGTCCGGATTCCTGAGCCCGAAGGTCAGCTCGTCGGACACATAGAGCAGACCCAGCCGGTAGCTGAGGCGGAATTCGTCGTTGCCCTTGCCGCCATTGAAGTAACCTCTCAGTTTGGCACTCTGGTCAAAACCGACCGGCGGGCCAGGATCGGCCAGCACCGTGTCCGCTCCGTCACCCAGGTCGATGTTCCCGACATAGCCCGCGAACCGGAAGGTGTCGTTGCCCCCGCCGGATGACACATTGAAGTAGCGTTGCCATTGCCCCGGAAAGACGCTGGCGTCGGCATCGGCATAGGGCGCGGTCAGGTTGAACTGGTCGTTGCCGCTGCCGGTCACGATGTTGACCGATGTGAGAAAGCTGAAATACACGACGTTGTTGACTTCGCCGATTCCGTTCACGATGTCACCGGCTGTCCCCAAACCATCTGTGACCGTCGCCGTCCCCGTGACGCCAAATGTGCCACCTTCGAACAGCAGCTGGTCGGGCCGGCGTTCAGACACTGATTTGCCCAGGGCGATGTTCAGCGTGGCATCCGGATTGGTGAACTGCGTGCCATTGATCCGAATCGTCGCCGGCCGGCCATTCTCAAAACTGATGATGACTTCGTCGGTTCCATCTGTCGCGGTGAAACTGGCAAGCAGCTGTCGCTGTTCGCAGGCCTCATAGTTCAGGTGGACTTCGCGACGGACTGAACGCGAATTGCGGCGACGGTTACGCATGGGAGGATTCCTGGCGGTGGATCAGGGAGGCCGGCCAGGCAGGCATCGGGCCTGCCTTTCGGTTCCCCCAGAATAATGGACGAGCCCGGCAACCGGGCAAAAAAACCTGATTTGCCGCCCAAACTGGGCCATTCCTGGCACACTCGCCGGCCGGTTTTTCCGGCCCCGACCGCCGATGCGGGTCGCAAAACCGCTGCTTTCTGCCGAACCGGAGATGATCCGGGAAAAAACCGGCGCCAGCTGCATCCGGTGAAACAACCCCTGCCGGTGCCTCTCTCTCCATCACCCGGAAAAACCATGTACTCGCGACGCGCCACCTGCCTTGCAGCCGCTCTCGGCTGGCTGAGTCTGTTCGTTTCCATCGCCATCGCCCAGGACAGCGAGGAAGACTGCCAGCGTGAGTACGAAGCCCTTGGCGAAGTCAGCAAGGGGCTGCCCGACCCGACGCGGGTCAACCAGGACCTCGCCGCAACCATTCATAACGTCGGCCTGCTCCCCGGCTATCGGGCCAACATCGAACGGATCCGCAAACAGTTTGCCGCCCGGTTCGCACAGCCGAAACAGCCGTGGAGCGAACTCGACTGGCGGCTCCGGTCGCACGAATCCGAAGTCGCACGTTTCGAGCAGTCCGTCCGCGACCATGTCGCTTCACCCGACCATGTCCAGCAGGACATCAACTACGTCCGGCAGTTCGCCCAGATCGCGGTCGACAACCAGGCCCCGGTCTGGTTCCAGCCCGACGGCGGACTCTACACCCGTCTAAGTGAAGCCCGCCAGCGGCTGGCCATGCTCCGGCTGCTCGATGGCGAAAGCGACGCCCTCACCAGGGCCGCGGCTGACGTTGAGAAGGTCAAACAGGAAGTCGACCAGATCGCCATCGGGTTCACCGCCCAGATTCTCGAGTCCAACCCGATGCCGCCCGACGGTTATCAAGACTCCGACCGCGACCAGCTGCTCAAGACACTGGCCGAAAAATGGGCCGCCGAAGGCAACGGCCGCGAAGTCCTCAAGGCCGGCATCGTCGGCCCGGAGTGGACCCGCGAAACGAAATGGGTCTGGGAGAACTCGGCCTTCCACAAAACCGATACCAGCCGTCTCCAGGCCTGGGTCCTCGTCCCGCACAACGACCAGACGGCCGCCCGCCACAGCCTGAACTTTGTGATCGACCACCTCGCCAACGACTCGGTCAGCACCTGGTGGGTCAGCGACCCGGCCCAGGAGCCGGCCCTCGTCAGCCAGGTCCTGCTGTCGAAGATCAGCGGAAACTGACCCCGCGCGCGATCATTCCTCCCCCCTCTCCCCCCAGTGCTTTGACTGGGTGGGAGAGGGGCGGGGGGTGAGGGGGCCAATATGTGCGACGCCGCCGAACACCTGGTGAACCCCAACGTCCCACTCAACCAAATCTCCGGGGTTAATTCCATGCGCATCGCCGTCACCATCCTCGCCCTCCTCGGTTCCCTCTGCGCCGCATTCCTGGGCATGACCTGGCTCAGTGACTCCAGTTCAAAGGCCGGCGAAATCCGTCAGATGGAACAGCTGGCCAGCGAGCTGGAACAAGGCTCGGCCGGTGCCGTCTTTGGCGCGGACAGCCTTGCCACGCTTCAAGCCAATCTTGCCAAAATCCGCAATGCCCGGCGGGCCGGCTGGTTGCTGCTCCTCGGCGCTGCGGCGAGCGGCATCTGCGGCGTACTCGTGCTGCTCAAAAAGCTGGCCGTCCGCCCGGCCGCGATCACCATGATCGCCAGTTCGATCCTTCCGGCGCTCTTTGTTCCAGTCAGCCTCGCCTTTTCCTTCTTCCTGCTCGTCGCGGGCGGACTCGGCTTCCTCGTCAAGGACACTGACCAGCCTGCCGCGGCAGTGTAGTCAGTCGCTGGAATCCGGCAGGTTTGAACCGCAGATGGATGAATCCCGAAGCTTGTCCTGCAGATCATTGGACTTCCCGCTACATACGGCGTTAAACTCGCTCTCCCCTGCCCTTTGCATTTGCCAGGCTGTGACGGATGTGGCGGTGTTGCGGTCGCCCGAGGCCCATTCTTCGTGCCAAACGGGACTGTTCCTGCAACCGGCCGGCCCGGCAATCCGACCTTTCGCAACAACCCGTGCCTTGCACAGGACCGCTGGAACCGTCGTGAACCGCCTCTTGGGCCGTTTGCGGGCTGGCCAGCCGTCCACCCGGCTTTGTACCTGCCTGTGCCTGCCGCGTTCTCCGCCCGTCTCGACACTTGGACTTGTGAGCCATGACCGCCATTCCCGGCTTTTCCCGCCCGCATCGGGTTTGTGCCTTCACGTTTTGCCTGCTGGCCGGCCTGGCTGGCACCGTTTCCGGGCAGCACCTGAAGCAGAAGCTGCATTCGGTCAAGAAAGAAACCCTCCGCGACCTCTTCGTGCGTCAGGCACCGGAGACCTGCGAAGACGACTGCATCGAGCAGCTGGCGAAAGAGATCGACTGGCTGGAAGCCTACCTCGACCGTTATGGCAGCGTGGTGGCCAAGCACCCCGACGTCTGGGGCGAATCGCGGCTGACCAAGTTCCGCAACGAGTACGAACAGGAACTATCCCGCCGGATCTCCTGTTTCGAAGTCCGCGACAACGCCGCCATCCTGCGCAGTGACATTGCTTTCCTCGCCAGCGCCACAAGTCTCGGCCTGGCGCTGGAAGGCGGGACCACTCCCAACGTCGTGGTTTCCCAGTCCGCGGTGGGAACCCCCCAAGCAGATGAGAAGGCCCCCGATCCCTCGGTGGTCACCGCGCAGCTGCCGGCGCAAACGGTCAGTGTGGACAACTCCGCACCAGCTGGACGGCTGAGCGAGGGGGCCGACTCACGACTTGAGATGACCACCGAGCTCGACCAGCTTTCGCGCTACATCAACCACCTGCACGAACTGCGGCGGATCAACGAAGGCGACGACACGTCCGATTCCCCCGGCTACTCCCTGAACCTCGTCCGCATTCCCGTCTCGATCAATCCCGGCCGCGACACCCGCCGCGGCCACGGTGCCGAGATCACCATCACCGCCACGCCGCAGATCAGCCCGACGCTGCTCCCGGAAACGTTTCGCAGCCTCGTCATCAATGATCTCGTGGATCAGCTGGCGCTGCCGTTGATGAAACTGGCAGAGGATCCAAGCCTTGATTTTGCCCGGTTTGTCCAGCTGTTTGATCGTGAACACCACCGTACGATCGCGACTGTGAAGGCTGTTTCGCGGCAGATTGGTGCGCCGGGTTTCACGGAGATCGACCAGATTCTGGCTGCCGCGTTTGGCTTTCCGGATGTGACGTCCAATATCCGGGCCATGGAAAACCTGGTGGCCGAAGCCCGGGATGCGCTGCAGTTGCATGTCGCCACGACGGTGAATTCCAGGCAAAGGGAGGATGCCAGGAGGAACATCCAGAGAATCGACGAACTGGCGGCCGCCGTTCGTGGTTCCGTCCTGATTCAGACGATGGACCTGGAAGCCCGAAACTATGTCATGTCCACCACGAGTGCCGGGGAAATGGAATCTGTAAACCGGATTCTGGGCCAGACCGGGAGCCCGGTTGCCATGTCCCTCTTTTCGCCCAACGTCGCGCTGCCGCCCGTCGACGGTGGCGCGGTGCAAATCGCACTGGCCAGCTTTCGGGCCCGCCTGAAAGACGTTGAGCAGCTGTTCAATGAGCTTTTCACGTTCTACGAATTTGAGACGGTTTCCGTCAATCCGATCACGCGTCGGCGGTCGGCCCTGCCGGTTGCCCAGGTCCAGCTGGAGACCATCATCGGGAGGTTTGAGCTGGTTGAGATCGCACTTGAGTTCCGGAACGCGTACGAAGGCCGCTACATTGCATGGAATGGTGATCCAGCAGCACCGCGAATTCACCTTGCCGATACGCGGCATTTCCTGCAATCCAATCTTCGCGGGGCGCACGACCTGCTGGTCCTGCCCCAGAACCGGGCCCTGATCCAGGAACTGATCGAGCCCGGCCTGACCCCCGAGGGTCTGGCGGCGGCCGTCCGCAGCGCCGACCAGCAACTGGTCGAGGCCGTCCGGGCGCGCTTTGCTGAAATGTTCCAGCCCGGCTCGCGCACGACTTCGATCATGGCCCAGCTCGCCTGGCCGGTCCTGATCGAGATGGCCCTGCTCAGCGACCAGCTCAACCGCGACGTGCATGACATTGCCGTGACCCGGGGCGATTGCGGCTGCCACCCGACGGAACATCACAAATACTATCTGCCGATGCCGCACGACCACGAGGCCGAGCAAACCGACGTTGAATTCCAGGCAGCCACGGAGGCCTTCCAGAACTATGTCCGCTGCCGCTGGCCGATCCTGGTCTTTCAGGTTGATCCGGTCAACGAAGAGCAGAACGTGGGCGAATCGTCCGTGCTGGCCCGCGAGCTGGCAATCGCGTCCGCGGTCGGACTGTCATCCGGCCGGATGAACTTCATCCAGGCCAACCAGTTCGCCCGGCAGTATCGCGAGCAGATCGAGGCGATCGGGCTGAACCGGACCATTTCCGGCTTCGCGCACAGCAACGACACGTTCGGCTGGCGGTTCCGCCCGCGAATCCAGACGCACAAGAGCCAGAGCACAGTCCGCGCGTTTGGCGAGACGGTCTTCGGCCGCGGCCCGGACGCCAATCTCCGCGAGGCGGCGCTCGAGCCGGGGATGCGCGAGTGCACGGCGATCGTGTTGATGCCTTCGTTCGTCCCGTACTGCGACTTCGATGTGCGGAGCAACTGGTTCCGGCTCGACAATCCGCGGGCCAGCGACCTGTCGATGCACCAGTCGATGCAGCTCAGCCGCAGCATCCGCGCAATGCAGGACTGTTCGGCCCAGTGCATCGAATGCGCCCACCTCTACCGCGACGGCGAGCCGGACCGGCTGCTCAAACGGGTCCACCAGCTCGATCGCGAACTGCCGCTCCAGTCGATGCGGGCCCAGATTCCCTACGAAAACACGCTCGGCGGCTTCGAGATGTTCAGCAACGGCGTGACCGACCTCGCGCCCGAACTGGTCGGCTGGTACGGCGGGCCGGGGATCATGATCGGCGGCAGTCGTTGTCCGGAGGGCGAGAAGGGATCCAGCCTGCCCTCGATCGCCGCCCAGCCGCCCGAAGACTGTCACTGCAAATCGCTGTCCAGTGAAGTCTACGGCGATGGCACCACGGTCTTTCTCGTCGGGGACAACTTCAGCGTCCACGAAACGCGGATCATCGCCGGCGGAGTGGAGCTGCCACGCGAGCATGTCAAGCTGATCAGCCGGCAGGTGGTCCAGGTCACGGTCCCCCGCTGCGTCGAGACGGTCGTTTTCGATGACCCCCGCGATCCCCGGCGACAGATCCCCTATGTCGCCATCCATGCGGCAACTCCTTACGGCGTGACCAGCCACCTGCACATCCCGGCCAAGCCCAAGCCAGCGGCACCGGCTGCCGAACAGATCGCGGAGATCGAAGCCCGGCTCAATTATTTCGCCAAGGTGCTTGATGGCATCTCCTGGGCCTGGCGGCCTGATTCGCTGTTGCATGTGGACTACTCGTTCCATGACGATGGCCAAGGCGTGTATTCCTTCGGTTGCCTCGGCCTTGACGGAAATGCGCCTGATCTTGACTTTGCACTCGGCTACCAGGGAAATCCCACGCCCCTCATGCTGGCTGACCTGCCGGTTCGCGTCGTCGGGCGGCTGGCCAATGACGGCGGTGCTGTCGGCGAACCCTTCTGGCTGTTGGGTGGCAAGGCCCAGAACGACCAGTTCACGATTTCGGCCGAAGAACTGCTGAAGTCGGCCGAAGTGCAACTCCGGAACCTGACCCTGGACCAGCTTGGCAATGAGGCGGTCCAGCAGCTGAGCCTTTACACACACGTCGTCTTTGCCGAAGGCGGCAACAACGCAACGCCGGCCCGATTGCTGGGCGAGCCCAACCATGTGAAGAACACGATCGGGTTCGTGTTGCACCGCCGGACCAATCCGCCCGCCAATCAGCGCTGCACCGAGCCAGCTCCCGCGACCGGCAACTCCGCGCCAGACGTTGATCCCCAACATCACCCCTCGGCACAGCCCGCCCAGCAGGGAGCGGCCAGCGAGCCCCTGCCCCGCTTCGTACCGCTCCCGTCGGAACCCCTGACCCGACCGGCGGTCGATATGCCCGCGGCCATCAACCGCCTGCGGGCCACGCCGGCATCGGTCACGCGGTAGCCGGTACCCTGTTCAGGCCCCGGGCTATTCCTGCGGTGCCAGTTCGAAGTGTCGCCTGACCGCGGACACGGCCGCGTCGACATCAGGATCGGCACAGTGCGGATCATGGTTGTCGAGCGCCCGCGCAAACGGTTCCCAAGCCAGGTCGAGTCCCGCTTCGTCCTGGGGCTCGAGCTGCCAGGACAGCGGTCCTTGATAATCCAGTTCAAAGCGGGCGAGGCTGACGGCCACTGGTGAGCTGAGGTGCGCGCACCAGTCGGTCAGCATTTCGATTTCCGACTTGACCCGTTCCGACTGGCTCGCACCGCGAACGCTCAGGAGCGTCAGCAAGGGTCCGAGCAGGGCGTTCTTCCAGCCAGCCCGGAGCCCGGTTGGGTCCCGCTGGAATTGTCGGGAACTGACTCGCACGACGAGTATCCGGTCGATCCCGTTGAGCGGATTGTCGGCTTCATCCGCATGTTCCCGCCGCGTCAGGTGCAAGCGCAGCCATTCGACGGCCGAAAAGACGCCAAAATTGTCGAAGTAGCCGCCGTCGGCGAAATGAAACGGCGGCTGGTTCCCGGCTTCGTCAATCCGTGAAATGGGGCTGACGAACGGAAAGCTGGCTGACAGTCGCGCGGCGGTGACCAGGTCAATGTCACGATCCTGGTAGAGGCCGAGGAAACCGAACCCGGACCGTTTCGCGCGATCGAGCTGATACTGGAACTTGTCGGTTGAAAGCAGGAATCGCCGGCCATTCTCGACGCAAACCGCGTTCAGAATGACGTGGGGGACTTTGCGCCGGCCGGCCTCCAACGCGAGTTGGCGGAGCGTCAGTTCCCCGTGGCTGAGCTTTTCCCGCCAGCATTCTTCGAGTGCCCAGCCATTGTCCCAGCATCGGTCCGAAATGAGGGCGGGAACCATCAGCCGCAGCAGTCCGGGATAAGCCAGCCCCCAGGCCGTAGCTTCGAGACTGGACAGCCGGATCCGCGCGTTGAGCTGTTCAACCTGGTGGTCTGTGAGCCGGAGAGCCTTCTGTTTCAACAACTCGTCGATAAGGAAGAGGGTACCGACACTCCCGCCCGACACACCGCTGATCAGGCCCGTACTTGCCTGGAAGCCATCCAGCCGGCGCATCAGTTCCGAGACGACCTTGACGACCCACGAACCGGCGAGAATGCCCCCGCCGTAGGCCGTTATCACGACCATCGTCCTGCCGGAGTGCCTGACTCCGCCGGATTCCAGTGCGCTGGCTTCTGCGGCCTGTTTCAGACTTGCAGCTGCCGGCTGGATGTCCTTTTTTTCCGCGTCTGCGCGATTGGCGACAATGACGAAATCAGACTTTTCGTCGTCAGTCCGGATGACCGCCGCCGCTTCAGCACTGGCGAATGCTTTTTTACAGCCCCTCTTGGTCGGCTGGGCAAACGATTCCGTGCGGAAGAAGTGGTCGAACAGCAGCCACCAGTAAAACGCGAAGCTCAAAAGCCCCAACAGGATCACTGAGGAGAGTCGCCAGTAGTCCAGGAAAAACGAGCATCCCATCAGGATGAAGACGCCGAGCGTCACTATCAGAAGCAGGTAGTGAACAGGTGGCACCCAGCGGTCGCGCAGTGCTTTCCAGCCGCAGTCCGGACCAGGATGGAGCAGCCAACCGCCTGCGCCATAAACTCCAAGGTAGAAAACCAGCAACGCGGCCACTTCCAGGTGAATGCCGCGGAGTTTGGGTTCCCCGTCGACGGGCTCGAAGTAGCCTGGCCCTGCAAATTTCGCCAGCTGTTCCCGGAACGGCAGCCCCAATTGCCATCTGCCAATCCGGTCGCCCAGCCATGCCGACGCGGCCGCCGCGACCAGCACCGTCCCGGCGATCGTTGCAAAAGCCAGGAGTCCGCGAATCAAAAGCTCCTTGCCGGTCCGATCCGGGTTGGGACCCTTTTCCCCAGGCGCGGTGGACCGGGCAAGACTCGCCGGTCGCCGGACGCCATTGGGTTCCCGTCTTGGATTCAGAACCATGATGATGATGAGCGGAAGCACCAGCGCCAGTTGCCACCAGGTCCGTGTCGGATTCCAGCCCAAAGGTCCGAGCAGGCCGCGCAGCCATTGGGCTCGTTCCCTGTTCAGTTCTGGAAAACGGACCGGCTCGCTGATCGACAGTTGCAGATCGGCCTGGGGATTCTCCCCGTCCCTGGTACATTCCGCAGACAGCGACAACGACTCCTGCAACGCCGTTCGGGCCGTCAGGCTGATCGACAGCATTGCGAGCACAGCGCTTGCCGTGGCAATCACCAGTTGACGCCTCGTAAGCACAACCAGCCCACCCAGCAGCGGCCGGACCGGCTTCCAGAGCGCCGCGGAAAGGGCCAGCAGAATCAGGCTACCCAGCAGCGGAAACCGGATCAGCCACGCCAGCCGCAGGTAGTCCGGCATCCACCGGTCTCCCGCCCGCACCAATGCCAACACGGCCAGGAACAGCAGCACGATCACCCCATAGACAACAAGCTTGCCCAGCCGGCCAGGACCGTTCATCGCAAGTGCTCCGAAAATGGAGTGCCCTTCGCGGCCGAATCCCCGGAGAAACAGTGCCGGGAGACAAAAGCATCCGCCGCGAAGTCAATCCGGAAACATCAATCAAGCGAGAGACAATCTGGCTGGTCCAGCCGGTGCTGACAAGCCTGGAGCGAACCGCCGGTGGTCGCCGAACTGGACGAAGTCGAACTCCGCTCCGCCTCGGGAATCACGCTGGCGATTGGCGAACGCGACATGAGCTTCGCCGAACCGGAAGTGCCTGTCGACACGTGAACAAACAATACTCATCCCTCCTCTCCCCGTTGCTTTGAACGGGGAGAGGGGTCGGGGGTGTGGGGCGGCGGCGATTCGGAGCCCCCATTGCGCGTGACGCCCCCCCAAACCCCGCCCCGAAACCCCCCCACACACGGGGGGGAGGGGGGGAGAAAATTAAAAAAGCGCCCCCGGTGGGCCCCCCCCGGAGGGCCCCGAACAAAAGGAAAAGGCCAGGGCCCAAAAA
>JANOFL010000035.1:0-25520 GCA_031405895.1 Planctomycetota bacterium | reverse complement strand
TTCGTAAAACGACTGCTGGTGGACTTCCAGCGTTCGCGGATCGAGCACCGTCCGGCGGATGGCGGTCTGGCCGGGACGGCTCGACCAGGTGCGGATTTCAACGCGGCCATCGGGGCGGGGAAGGGGGCCCTCATGCCGGTCGGAGGGAGAGAATTCAACGAGCCCGAGGGCGTCGATCAGCCAGACTGGCTGGAGCTGCAGCGCCGTTCGCAGCTGGCTGTGTTGGTAATCGATGTGCCGGGCGTACCAGAATGTCTCCGGCTGGCCGGGCAACGCGACCTTCTGCCAGATCCAGAACGCCTCGTCGTTGCTGCCGAGATCAAAGCCGGCTTCGTTCATTCCCATCAGCCCCGCCTGAAGCCGCAGCCGTTGCGGCCGCTCGACGAGCAGGTCTCCGCGCAGGCCCGGCATCCCGGCCGCCGCGACGCGGACGCTGGATTTGAGCTGACGGACTTTCGCCGTTCGCGCATTAAGGGCACTGGTCAGCTGGTCGAGCGTCGTCGCGGCGGGATCGAGGATGGTTGGTGCCACAGCTGTGGGTGCCCGGAACTGGTCCATTACCCGACAGCCGGAGTTGGCTGCAAGAATCGAAAGCACCAAAACCCTGCCAAGGGAACGCGCGAGTTCAGCGGCGTTTATTGAAGCCTGACGCGCAAGCGAAGTGGGGACTTGTACCGGGCCATTGACAGGCTTGGACATCCCGCTTGACTTCGCTGGCGCGTCAGGCTTCGGTTGCCATACATTCATGAACTCGCCTCCTGTCCGGCCAGTTCGTTCGCAGCGATGTCGGTGAAGAGGCTTTCTTCCAGTTCGCGCTGGATCGCCGCGATCTGTCCCGCGTCGAGTTGCGGCTCGGCCATTTCGTATTCGGTTTTCGTGGCGGTATGAACCAGCCTGACGATGCCCTTGCCCGGCGACCCCTCGCGCTCGGTCAGCAGCCGCTTGCGAACGAGCAGCGTGCCGAGGACCCAGGCCATGTCGTTCCGTTTTTGTTCCATCGCGTGCCGAAAGACCGCCAGCAGCACCTCCGCCGGCGCCCAATAGACCCGCCCCTTTTGCAATTCGGCGACCCGGCTCTGCCACCAGCCGACGCAGTGCTCCGGCGGACCCGACCAGGCATTGGCCGAAGTATCGATCCGGACCAGTTCGCCGTTGGGCTGTTCGACCAGCGCGGAGAAGTACGCCTCCCCGGGCAACAGCGCCCGGTTCTCGACGCTGCACTGGCGGCTGGGACGGCGAAAGTCAAACTCGACCATTTGCAGTGCTGTGTGAGCCTTTGATCAGCGGAGCGCCGGCCGTAAACGGAGTTCCCGTGGCGCACAGCTCCGCTTTGCGGTCCGCACTGAAAAAACCCGGGCTGTTTGGCAAAGCAGAGCTATGCTCATTGCTTGTTTGGCAAAGCAGAGCTCTGTCCCACGTGGAGCCATACACCACGGTATTCGGGGCCGCGGATGGTATGAACCTGGCAGACTGACAGCAACACGACTTTGCGGCGATGGAGCGGGTTGGGTGCGATTCGCACTTTCCAGAAGTCCTGCATCGATCGGGCTGAGCGGTAGGTTCGTGGCGACGAAGCTCCTTCTTTGTCGATCGTCACGCATTGAATCCTTGGGGCTCGATTCCGTGTCCGGCTCAAAAGGCACCAACTTCCAGGAGTCGAGGTTGTGCGGACGCCCCCTCCCCCACCCTCCCCACACCGCCCAAAGCCGCGGCGGGGGAGGGAGCCGGAATTGAGGAGATGGATGTTCCGCCGCCAACAAAGAGGACTATTGTGCGCAAAGTGCGAAATGCACCCGAGCGGGTTCCATCGTCAAAACCGGCAGGGCTTTGCAAACTGCCGCTGCCGAGAAGGCAAAGCTGGCCCCAAAACGCTGGCAAACTGGCTGGATTCGCCAATAATCAGCTGATCCACAAGGTTCACTGGCAACAACCCGTGGTCCAGACGTCTGTCCGGAATTGCTAATGTCCCTGTTTCAACGTTCCCGAACTTCATTCAACCTTGTCGCCGAGGTTGAGCGGCGGCAGCGCGAACTGGCGGACAAGCCGGACGCCGAGTTGCGAAGCCAGATTCTGGAGCTGGGGCACGAGCTGCGCGAGCACCGGGATTTTGCACTCGTCGTGCCGCAGGTGTTTGCGCTGGTGCGGGAGTCGGCACTGCGATCCCTCGAGATGCAGCACTTCCCCTGCCAGCTGCTGGGTGGCGACGCGATGGTGCACGGCCGCATCGCCGAGATGGCGACGGGCGAGGGGAAGACAATGACCGCCGTCCTGCCGCTGGCCGTGGCCGGCTTGATGCGGCGTGGCGCAATGCTCGCGACGGCGAACGACTACCTCGCCAAACGCGATGGCGAGTGGATGCAGCCAGTCTTCGAACGCCTCGGCCTGCAGGTCGGAATCGTGATCGAAGGCATGGACCGCCCGGCCCGACGCGCAGCCTATGCCCGCGACGTGACCTACGGCACGCTCAAGGAATTTGGCTTCGACTTTCTTCGCGACCACAGCGGCCGCAAGAACGCCCAGGACCGGGCCCAGCTCTACGGCGGTGCCGCCGCTTCCCCCGAAGACGCCCGCGCCGTCCAGCGCGAACCGTTCTATCTGCTGGTGGACGAAGCCGACAGCATCCTGATCGACGACGCCCGCACACCCTTGATCATCAGTGCGCCGGCCGACGCGGACATGGCCCGCCGTCAGGAATCCGTCTACCGCTGGTGTGCCGCCGCCGCCCCGCAGTTCGTGGAGGACGAGCATTACCTCTACGACCGCGAGAAACGCAAAGTCGACCTGACCACGTTCGGGACGGAGCAGGTCCGCAGGCTGGGGCATCCGGCCGAGCTCGATGGAGTCGGACTGATCGAACTGTACGAGGCGATGGAGCGGTCGGTCTTCGTTTACCGCGACTACAAACGCGACGTGCAGTACATCGTCCGCAACGATGAAGTCGTGATCGTGGACGAAGCAACCGGCCGTGTGGCCGAGGGCCGCCGCTGGAGCCGCGGGATTCACCAGGCGGTCGAAGCCCGCGAAGGCGTAAAAATCCAGCACGAGACCCGCACACTGGCCCGCGTAACAGTCCAGGCCTGGGTCAACCGCTTTCCGTTGCTGGCCGGCATGACAGGCACGGCTTCGCCCGCGGCCCGCGAGTTCAAGGGCGTTTACCGCGTGCCCGTCGCCGTGATTCCGACCAACAAACCCAACCAGACAACCCGCCTCCCAGCCGTCGTCAGCCGCACGGCCGACGAAAAATGGGATCGCGTCGCGGCCGAAGTCCAGTCGATGCACACCACCGGCCGGCCGGTTCTCGTCGGTACGCGCTCCATTGCCGGGAGCATGACGATCAGCCAGCGGCTGACAAAACTCGGCATTCCGCACAGCGTCCTGAACGCGAACCAGATCGAGCGCGAGGCCGAGATTATCGCTTGCGCCGGGCAGACTGGCCGGGTTACGGTTGCGACCAACATGGCCGGACGGGGAACCGATATCCGGATCGACGACGATGTCCGCGCGCTGGGCGGGTTGCATGTGATCGGCACCGAGCTGCACGAGTCGGCCCGGATCGACCGACAGCTTTTCGGTCGCTGCGGAAGGCAAGGCGATCCGGGCAGCACGCGGCAACATCTTTCGCATGAAGACCAGTTGCTCGAGGTGGCGTACGGCGTCCGTCGCGCCGCTAAACTTCGCTCAACCGGTAAAGCCCGCCCCGATGGCTGGTGGCTGGCCCTGATGAACCGGGCCCAGGCCAAAGTCGAACGCCGCCATTACCGTGCCCGCAAATTGCTCATGTATAATGAGAAGGCGATCATGAAGACCCAGCAGGAGATGGGGCTCGACCCCGTCCTTGATCATCCGGAATGACACCGTCCGCTGGCCGCTCGCCCGGTCACTGCACGGATGCGGACGGTATCGCCGCGCGCATCAATCCAACCATCACCCGCCGCCATTCCGCTTTATGTCTTCCGGCTCCACCAGCCAGTCCAGCAACAACGCCGCGGCCGAACAGGTCCGTCTGCAGGTCCGCCAGGCGTTTGACCAGCTCCGCGACCTTTCGCGCCAGGAAATTCCGCTTGAGCAGTTCTGCCAGGCGCTCCTGCAGCGGGTCATCCCGCTGACGGGTGCCCATGGGGCCATCGTCTGGCAGTTTGATCCGGGGGCGGGCTTCCGCGTTTTCCAGGCCGACGGCCGACGGACTGACGAGTTTGGCGAAGCGAGCGAGCGGCACCGCGACCTGCTGATCGATGTGGCCCGTACCCGCCAGCCCATGGCGATTCCGAGCGGGGCCGTCGGACTTGAACAGGGCCAGCCATACGAATACGGAGCGGCCGACCTTTTGCTGCTGATCGTTCCGGTGCTGGACCGCAAACAGCAGATCTGGGGCATGCTGGAGCTGCTCCAGCGAGTCAACGTCGGCGAGTCGGCCCGCGACGGGTATCTCCGTTTTCTCGAACAGCTGGCTACGCTCTTTTCCCGCTGGCAGGAACAACACGATCTCCGGCAGCTCAGCTCGCACCAGGACCGCTGGTCGCAGCGGATGGACCTGACGCGCGAAGTCCACAACAGCCGGGGCCTTTCCCAGACCGCTTACGCAATTGCCAACGAGACCCGCCGCCTGCTGGCCGCCGACCGGGTCAGTGTGCTGTCGTGGTCCGGCAACCACACCCGGATGCAGGCGATCAGCAGCCAGGACCGCTTCGATAACCGGTCCAACGTCGTCAAGATGCTGACCCGGATCGCCGACTCGGTGGTCCGCACCGACGAGCCGCTCTGGATCACGGGCGACACCAGCCAGCTTTCCCCATCGCTGGCCGCGCGCGTCAACGAATTCCTCGAAGAATCGCATTCGCGGACACTGGCCGTCTTGCCGCTCCGCAAGGACATGACGACCGACCAGCCGGCATCGGCCCTGACGCTGGAACGCCGGCCCAGCGTCCAGCGTTCACAGCCCTGCGGCGCTATCGTGATCGAATTCTTCGACCGCGAACGGATGCGGGCCGAGGTCGAAGACGACTTGCGGCTCTCAACCCAGCACGCGGCAATCGGCCTGTCGCGCTCGATCGATGAAGACGCGGTCTTTCTGATGCCGCTCTGGCGAACGCTGGGCGAAACCCGACGCTACCTGCTGGGTGACGCCCGCAAGAAAACAATCACCGCGGCGGTGGCCCTGCTGGCCGTTGCGCTGTTCCTCTGTTTCTGGCCGCTGACATTGCGGATGCGGGTCGATGGCCTGCTCCAGCCGCAAACGCGCCGCAACCTGTTCACCGAAGTCGATGGCGTGGTGGCCAAAATTCACTTCGACCACAACGAGACGGTCCCGGCCGGAGCCGTGGTCGCCGAGCTCGATTCGCAACAGTTGCGGCTGGCCAAGCTGGAACTGGAGGGCCAGATCCGGACGCTGGAACAGCAGGTCCTCAACCTGTCCCGCCAGCTCAATCAACAAAACGACCTGCCGGAAGCCGACCGCTTCGAGATGAACGCCAATCTGGAACAGATGCAGATCCAGAAAGAAGGTTTCCGCGAGCAACTGGAAATCGTCAACCGCCAGATGGAGTCGCTGGAGATCGTCTCGCCCGTCGCCGGAACGGTGGTGACGTGGGACGCGCGGCGAAGACTGGAAAAACTCCCGGTCGCCGCCAACCAGCCGCTGATGACGATTGCCGACATGGATGGGCCGTGGCGGGTGGAACTGACCATCCCCCAGAACCGCGTCGGCTACATCAACCAGGCCCTGGAAAACAACAATGGCAAACCGCTCAAGACCGAGATGATCGTCGCCACCAATCCCAACCGCCGGATTCCCGGCACGCTCGTTTCTGTCGCCGAACGGGCCGAACAGGGTGCGGACGGGCAGACCATGTTCCGCGGAATCGTCGACCTCGATGAAGCCCTGCTGGAAAAACCGCAACCAGGCACGGGAGTCACTGTCCGGGTCGCCTGCGGCCGCCGGGCAGCCGGGTTTGTCTGGTTCTACCAGGTCATCGATTTCCTGCGGACGAGAGTCTTTTTCTGAAATCAGAAATCAGAAATCAGAGATTTGAAATCTGAGATTTGAGATTTGAGATCAAGAAACGGCTGATCCGGCAGCAACCGCGTATCAGGCCAAAAATCGACCGCGGGGATTTGAGAGTTTGACGGCAATGCTTCGGCAAGTGCGTTCCATCCTGAAAATCGGTCCCGCGCATGTCGATCGCTGAACTTCCCGTCCAGCAGGTTCCGATCCGTTTGCGGATGCGGCCCGATCTGTCGGCGACCCGCCAATACTGGCAGGGGGTCGAGTACTGGGTGGTCAAGGAACCGCTCGGGCAGAAGTACTTTCAGCTTCCCCCGCAGGTTTTTTTCCTGCTGCAACAGCTCGACGGCCAGCGCTCGGCCCTCGAAATCCTGGAGAACTATCACAGCGAATTCTCGCCGCGGCGGCTGAGTCTCGACCAGCTGCACAGCCTGCTGCAGCGCTTTCACCGCGACGCCCTGATTCTCAGCGACGCGAGCGGGCAGGGGACGGAACTGCTCAAGCGCGGCCGCAAGAACAAGCGGCTCGAGCGACTGGCGACGTGGAGCAACGTCCTGGCGATCCGCTTCCGCGGCGTCGATCCGGACCGGTTGCTGACGCGGCTGAATGGCTGGACGTGGTGGCTGTTTACCAAACCAGCCGCATTCTTCGTTGCCATTGCCGCGCTCACGGCCCTCTTCTCGGTGGTCATCAACTGGAACGAATTCACAGCCCGCCTGCCGGGCTTTGACCAGTTTTTTGACTACCGCCGCTGGTTCATGATGGGCTGCACGCTGGCGATCGCCAAGATCATCCACGAGTTCGGGCACGGGCTGTCGTGCAAACGGTTCGGCGGCGAGTGCCACGAAATCGGCTTCATGCTGCTTGTGATGACGCCCTGTCTCTATTGCAACGTGTCCGACAGCTGGCGGATGCCCAACAAGTGGCACCGGGCCGTGATCGGGGCGGCGGGGATGTACTTTGAAATCATCCTTGCCTCGTTCGCCACATTTGTCTGGTGGTTTGCCGCGCCCGGGATTGTCCAGGACATCTGCCTGCAGTTCATGCTGATCGCGTCGGTCAGCACGGTCGTTTTCAACGGCAACCCGCTGCTCCGCTTTGACGGCTATTACATTCTCAGCGACCTGCTTGAGATTCCGAACCTGCACCAGAAAGCGACCCGTTCGCTGACCACGCTGCTGGGGCGGAAGTGGCTGGGGCTGGAGATTCCGGACGATCCGCTGCTGCCGCGGAACCGGATGGGCTGGTTCGCGCTGTTCACGGTCGCGGCCACGGTTTACAAATGGTTCATCGCCGTTTCGATCCTGCTCTTCCTGACCCGCTGGCTGCGGCCCTATGGCATCGAGTCGGTGGGCAAGGGGATCGCGTGGGTCGCCGTGCTGGGGATGATGGGCTGGCCGCTTTACCGGCTATATCGTTACTTCGCTGTTCCGGGACGCATCATGCAGATCAAGCCGAAACGTTTCGCGATCGCGTCGGGGATTTTCTTTGGAACCCTCGGCTTGCTGATGCTGGTGCCGTTTCCGCATTACCTGCGTTGCCGGGTAATTGTGCTGCCGGCCGCGATTGAAACGGTTTATGTCGCCGAGCCGGGCCGGCTGGTGGAACTCGTTCGCAAACCCGGCGACCAGGTGGACAAAGGCGACATGCTGGCGCGGCTGGTCAACGAAGAACTCGCCACAGCCATCGCCCAGAACAACGCCGACCTCGCGCGGATGAAAATCCGCCGCGATCTGATTTTGCAGTCGGCCACGCTCGATCCGCGTTCATCGATGCAACTGGCCCTCGTGCCTTCTCTGGAAGCCGAACTGGTGCGGATGGAAGAGAAGGCCGCGGTCCTGGCCGAACGCGACACGCAGCTCGACATTCTCAGTCCCCTGGCCGGCAAACTGGTCGCGACGCCATGGGAAGCCCAGACCCCAGGCCAGTTCGAGACGCCGCTGGTCGACCGTGCCCCATTGCTCAGCCAGGTCCAGTACCACCCGACGCTCAGCCGGGGCGAACGGCTGGGCGAAGTCGTCGACACGAGTTCCTGGCGGGCCGCCGTGCTGCTCGATGAACAGCAGATCAGGTTCGTCAAACCGGGTCAGCGGTTCTGGGTCCGCCTGAATGCCCACCCCGGTACCAGCCTTGAATCGCAGATTTCCGGCACCGGCGTCAGCGACCGGCTGACAGGCCGCGACACGCGCGACGAATCAGCCGACCAGATGCAGCAGCGGTCCCGCGTGCCCGACCTCCTGGCCGAACTGGTCCCGGCGAGCAACCAGGAATCGATCCAGTACTTCGCCCTTGCCCAGCTGCCCGAACCGGAAGGCCTGCGTTACAGCATCGGCCTCGAAGGCCACGGCCGGATCGAAACGGGCAACCGCAGCCTCTGGCAAAGAATCCGCTGGTGGTTCAACCAGAACTTCGGATCCTGAGCGGCACCAGGCCCCCTGCCAGCTTGACTGGCAGAAGCCAGAGTTTGGCCAGCTAGACCGGAAACCTCGAACTACCCCTCCCACTTTTTCTCCCCTTCCGCCGTCGGCGGCGGAAGGGGAGAAAAAGAAGGGTAGTGGGGCGTCGCGTTCTCTAGCCCTTCAAACATGGCTTCCAGCCAGTCAAGCTGGCAGGGGAGCGAGGCACAAGACAAGCCCGGGTTTTGACGATCGGTGAAGCCGGAGTGTCACTTACAAGCGTGGCGCTCTCCAGTCAGGGACTGGTCCAGTTGATAGGCCTATAGCCCAAGCACAATCGTGCACTCGTCGTGGTTTCTGATCTTCGGCGGGTCGTAGGCATGCCTCACGCCAAGGACTGCGTGGTCAGCCGAAAAGAGGTAGTCCGCGCGGCCGTCGATCGCGCAGAGCAGGAAGATCACGTCGTCGGGATCGGTGGGAGCCGGATCGCAGGTTTTGGACACGACCGTCACCTGCTCAAACGCGCCCAGCAAACACGTCATGTAGCGAATCACCCGCTCCTTGGGGTGTTTGCGATCAATGAGTTTCGCAATGTACTCCCCCGCAATCTCGCCGCAGAAAAGCCCGGTGTGCGATTCGGCGATGCAGTGCACGGCCCGCTGAAGCGGTTTCGACGGGTCCGGCGTCGGCGGCTGGGACATGACCCAGGCCGAGCTATGGCTTGGCAAAGTGAGCCTGAGGCGCTAGCCGAGATCGCTGTTTCAGCCGTCAACCCACACCCAGGGTATCCTTTGGTGAGAAATGCGGGCTAGCCAGGCAAATCTCCAGCTGTTTTGTTCGTCGACGCAAGCGCAGGCAGGCAACCCCTCCCCGGGGGTGTTGGGAAATCCGTGCGATTCGATGCCGGGGAGGGCCAGGACAGGCCTGGCTGACAAAAAGTGAGCCTGAGGCGCTAGCCGAGAACGCTGATTCAACCATTGACTCACGCACAAGGGAATCGGCTAGCGCCTCAGGCTCACAAGAGTTCGCTGTTTTATCAGCCCAGGACAGGCACGGCTGACGATGGGAGGCTTCGGGCGAAGGACGACCGCGGTCCGCTGATATGTCACCAATTGGTGACAT
This sequence comes from Planctomycetota bacterium, assembly GCA_031405895.1. Classification (GTDB taxonomy): domain Bacteria; phylum Planctomycetota; class Planctomycetia; order Pirellulales; family Pirellulaceae; genus BJ22. Next base: position 16,001 of record JANOFL010000035.1, on the reverse strand, counting down.
ATTGGGCCAAAAAAGAGCGTGGCCAATCTGGGAACCGCAGCCTCTGGCAAAGAATCCGCTGGTGGTTCAACCAGAACTTCGGATCCTGATGATCCAGAGCGATTCGCGAGGTGTTGCTGGCTGAATCGACTGGTCGCGGGGGGTGCAGGTCATTTCGGTTTCGCGTTTGGCCGGGGCCAGGAACTGGGGCAGGCCGAAGCCGGGGATCTCTTCGCCGTGGCGCTCGATCACGGGGATCAGCTGCTCGCGCAGGTAGTCGTCCAGCAGCGGGACGCCGTCGATTGCCTCAAGGCTCTCGTCAATCTCGAGCAGCAGCTTTGTGACCAGCGGAATGTCGAATTCATATTCGGCAATGATGGCGAGACCGGCCCTGCCGGAAAGCTGGTAGTAAAGTGCGACATCGTCGGCCGCGGCCAGCCGCTCGAAGCAGGCTTTCGCCCGGGCGATATTCTCGGTTTTCAGGTAAAGCTTGCCCAGCTCCAGCCACGCCTTGCGGTTGTGAAGCAGGTTGGTGTGGCGCTCTCCCGCCGGCGCGGAATCGGGCGGGAAGTATTGCTCGACGGCCAGGTAGTGGGCGGGTGAATCGAGCGAACGGATCGCCGCGCGATACTGTTCTTCGATCGTGGCCTCGCGCGGGACTTCGTTGGGATCGACCGCAGCGACTTCATCCAGCGGATTGCGGGGCGGCGACAGCCAGGCCATCGCGGCACCGCCCGCCGTACCCAACAAACCCAGGAGCGCCGCCGCGAACAGCGTGCGCCGCCAGAAGGAACGCTGGACATCGTGCCCCTGCATCAGCTCCTGGAGCTGGCGGGTCGCCTCCAGCCGCGGCTCGGTCGCAGTCGTTGAACCAGCACCCACGAACTGCGGCCGCGTTTCGGCCAGCTTGGTTGCGAGGCTGTCAATCTCGCCGTCGAGATCGATCTGGACCTTGCGCAGGTCGCGCAACAGGTCGGCGGCCGACTGGATCCGTTCCTCCGGTTTCTTGGCCATCAACCGGTGGATGACCTGGCACAGTTCGGGCGGCAGGTCGGGGCGGATTCGCTCGAGTGGTTCTGGCTCCTGGCGGACGTGTTGCAAGGCCACGGCCAGCGCATTGGCACCCTCAAATGGCGGGTAACCGGCCAGCATGTGCCACGCCGTGACGCCAAGTGAATAGAGGTCGCTGCGCGGATCGACGGGCAGGCCTTCGACCTGTTCGGGACTCATGTAGAGCGGCGTGCCCATCGCAATGCCGATCTGCGTCAGGTCATTGCCCTGGCCAGTGCCGGTTATGCGGGCGAGGCCAAAGTCGGCGACTTTCACTTCGCCGCCCGGACTGAGCATGATGTTTTCGGGCTTGATGTCGCGGTGAATCACGCCCAGCTCGCCGGCCTTCTGCAATGCCGCGCCAACCTGGCGGAGGACGCTCAGCGCCATCGCCGGCTGGACCGCGCCAAAGCGGTTGATGAACTGGCGGAGATTGCGGCCCGGAACGTACTCCTGGGCAATGTAGTGGATGTTGTCCTTCTGCCCGACTTCGTAAATCTGGACGATGTTGGACTGGACGAGTGCCGCTGCCGCCTGTGCTTCGCGCTCGAATCGCTGGACGTAGCCGGCATCGGCGACAAGATCGGCCCGCAGAACCTTGAGCGCGACCTGGCGGCGAAGGGAAAGCTGGTCAGCGAGGTAGACGTCGGCCATCCCGCCGCGGCCGATCCGGCGCAGCAGCCGATAGTCGCCAATCTGCTGACCAAGCAGATCGGGGACGGGAAGCGTCGGGTTCGGTTGCGTAGCCTCGGACAACTACGGCTCCAGGGGTGCGGTCCGACCGGATGCGGATCGCAGATGTTGCATGCCCAGCCGGGTCATTTGGATTCTGCCTTCTCAATCGTAGCACCAGACCCGCCAACCCGCCGATACTGACCAGACTGCCATGCGGCCAGCCACTGATTCCGGCCACTGTTCGGCAGCCGGTTTCGGTTTGGCACCGGCCCGTTGTGAGGCCCGAGGAGCATGGAGATTTCTATCGTCCAGTGGACTCCCTGACGCCTGTCCGTTCGGGATTCAGAGCCTGTCCGGGAAACGTCCAGGAAGGGGGTCAGACCCCAATTTGCTCCGATGACTGCGCAAATTGGCGGCAGACCCCGACGTTTCCCGGACAGGCTATCAGTCGCCCGTGGGCATCTGCTTCCCCGCAGGAAACCGGCGCTATCGGGAACTTTGCCGGTCATCACATGGGAACCGTCCGGTGCAGGCTCGGGGAATTCCCGGCCTGGGTGGAACAAAAAACTTGGCCGGCGGACCAGGCGGGAGCCTGGTCACCACACACAGGCGGTTTCAGGTCGGCCGGCTGGAAACTGAGTCTGCGGAGGACGATAATTCCATAAGCCAACGTTGCAACATGGTGGCCAACCACGGTCGATTGACAGCAGAACCGAATATTCAGTGCCGGGAGCAAATCCATGAAGCGAAGTCATCTGATCGGACTGGGCGGCCTGATTGTGGTCGCGGCAGCATTGTTGACGTTGACCAGGGTTCTCACGGCTCCGAGTGGGCTGGATGAGTCGGGTGCCCAGTCGCTGGCCGACAAGGACTGGCCGGTCGACATTCCGGAAGCCGAACTGGCGAAGATGTCCCGGGTGCGATTCATTGCACCGCACATGACGTGAGGGACCTGTGTCGCCTCGGTCCGGGGCGAGCTGGAAGATTGCGAGGGCGTGGTCAACTTCAAGGCCGACATGGTCAAGTCGCTGGTCCAGTTTCACACGTCGCTGCCCGACGCCCAGATCCAGCCGCTCTTGGACCGGCTGGCGAAAATCAATGATCACATCAAGGACTACACCGACTTCGAGATCCTGCCTCCCGAGGCGGAAGCTGTTTCGCCGCCCGTGGCGGATCCCGAACCGGGCACTGGCGAATCTCCGGCGGCGGCACAGTAGCCACGCGGTCTGCTTGCAAAAACCCGGCTGTCTGGCCGGTTTCAGCTGTGCATCCGCGGCAAGGCGTCGCCGCGATGAATGATCTCGGCTTCGAGGGCGGCAAGTTCCTCCAGCCGCGCGCGAACCTCACCTTCGGGGGCAAACAGCCGGGCCATCCGGACGTAGGTCGTGTGGTGCCGCGCCTCGGATTCGAACAGACTGCCATAGAATTCGCTCAGCTCGCTGTCCTGTACGTGTTGGCGAAGCAGGTCAAACCGTTCGCAGCTGCGGGCTTCGATCAGGCTGGCGACCAGCAGGCGGTCGACGGCCCGCTCAGGTTCGATCCGCCGCACGAGGTCATTCAGCTGCCGGCCGTAACCGCCGGCTTGCTGACGCCGGAACGCGATTCCCCGCCGCTCGAGCAGATCGAGCACCATGCGGAAATGCTCCAGCTCCTCCACTACAATGCCGGCCAGTTCCCGGCACAGGTCGGTCCGGTCGACGTAGGCGAGGATCAGGTTCATCGCGCAGGCCGCGGCCTTTTTTTCGCAATGAGCGTGATCGACCAGGATTTCCGGCAAGTGCGCTTCGACCTGCCGCAGCCAGCGTTCGCGTGATTCGGATTGAAGATTGAGCATGTCTGGTCCCGCGAAAACAATTTCGACTTCGTTGCCCGCTTTAGAGGAGACACGGAGGGCTGACGCCCTGCCGCTCGCCTTCGCGCAACCGCCCTTGGCTTCGCTGCCCGTTATAAAAGCGGCGAGTGAATTCGGCCAGACACCAGTCTCTGGACGGAGCGCAGCTCCCCCTTGCGAAGTCCGGGCTTCGGAACAGCTGATGGAACTTGTCCGCTCGCTGCCGGGCGCGATCATCGCGTACTCGGGCGGAGTCGACAGTGCCGTGGTTGCGGCGGCGGCGGTGCGGGCGTTGGGTGCCGAGCGTGTCCTCGCGGTCACGGCCGTCAGCCCCAGTCTTCCATCCGGAGAACTGGATGCCGCCCGTCAATTGGCCGTTGGCATGGGCCTGCGGCACCAGGTCGTGCGAACCGACGAGACGAACGACCCGCGCTATCGCCGCAATGCGGGTGACCGCTGTTTTTTTTGCAAAGCAGCCCTTTACGCGACGATTCGACGCGATGTGAAACTGCCCTGGCCGATCCTGAATGGCACCAACACGGATGACTTGGGAGATTTTCGCCCCGGGCTACAAGCCGCGGCGGAAGCGTCGGTCCGCTCGCCGCTGGCCGAGCTGAACCTCGGGAAGACCATGGTTCGCGCGATCGCCCGGTTGTGGGGGCTCACCTGCCACGACAAGCCGGCCGGGCCATGCCTCGCCAGCCGGATCGCGCCGGGAATCGAAGTCACGCGCGAACGGCTTGCGATGATCGACGCGGCGGAAGGCCTTCTGCGGCAGGCCGGATTCCGGGATTTGCGGGTTCGCGTGCACGCGGACAGTCTCGCCCGGGTTGAAGTGCCAGCGTCGGAATTGGCAAGGGCCGTTGAGTGGCTTGCCCGCCCCGACCGGCTGAACGAATTTCGCGACCTCGGTTTTCGCTTTGTCACGCTCGACCTGGCCGGACTGCGGAGCGGCAGCATGAACGACCTGGCGCATCTGCGGCTTGCGGTTCCGGCCAGGGATGCAGTGGATCCGAACAGCACCACTTCATCCGCCGGTCCAGTCTGATCCTCACACCGTTCATTCAGCGCCATGCGATTCTGGAAGCGCCGCGACCATCACGATCAGTTTCAGGAAGATTACGCCCGGCGGCCGCTGCGCGAACGGAGCGAGCGGCCGCTGTGGTGGGCCCATCTGCTTGTGTTCGGGCTGCTGGCTCTCGTCGGCCTCGGACTGGTCTGGAGCCTGAGCGGCCGGTTGATGCTGGAAAAAACGCTCAAGGCACTCGCCTCGCCGCTGGGGCTGGTCTGGCTGATGCTGCTGGCGGGAGCCTGGATCGCGACGATCCGCCGTCAGGCCAGCAGCGCCGTATTGCTGCTTTTTGTTTTTCTGTTCCTCTCTGCGGCCGGGAACCAATGGGTCGTGCGGGCGCTGGCCGGCTGGCTGGAGCAGCCCTGGCGGCAAAGTCTGGCGGTGCCGGCCGAAAAACCGCCGCCTTATGATCTCCTGGTGGTGCTCGGCGGAGGCACAACCGCCAACCCGTCGTTTCAGCCCCAACTCTCCGGCGCTGGCGACCGGGTGATGCAGGCTGCGAAGCTCTGGCATGCTGGCATGGCCAAGCGGATTGTCGTCACAGGCGAGCAGGCCTGGCGGACCGAAGAAGCCGACCCCGACGCCGCTGAAGAAGCGCGCGACATCCTCGTTGCCACCGGACTGCCGGCCGAAGCGATCACCGCCCTGCGTGGATTCAATACCAGCGAAGAGCTGGCGGCCCTGCGAACCTGGCTCGACGGGCAGTCACCAGAATCCCGGCCCGCCAGAATCGGCCTGGTGACAAGTGCCTGGCACATGACGCGCGCGATGAACCTTGCCAAGGTCGCGGGGATCGAACTGGATGCCGTTCCCGCCGACTGGATGACCCAACCCTGGGTCCCCGATCCGTCGCTCGTGGTCCCCTCAGCCGGCAACCTCGACCGGACCACCCGGCTACTGCACGAACTGATGGGTAACTGGATCGGCCGGTAAGGCGACCGGCATAAGAGTGCTTACCGTAACCCGAAGCGTGAACGAGGGAAATCTCTTCTCATCCCTGCTTACGCGGCGGGTTACGATTGGGAAGTTCTTGATTGCCGTTCGCCCAAGGCGGGTTCCGGCTGGCAGGGGGAATCCGTGTGGTATCCTGATCCCGGCACCTGACGATTCTTGCTGAGAGACCATGACATTGCTTCCATTGAACCAGCAGGTCCTGATTGATCGCTGCTGCGACGAGTTTGAATCCTCGTTTCGGGCGAGCGGGACGATTCCCGACATCGCCGCGTTTGTTGCTTCTGTTCAGGGCCTTGAGCCGGAATCGTCGTTCGATGAATCCCTGCGGGCAGGGCTGGTTCGCGAGCTGCTGCGGTTGCATGTTGACCTTGCGAAATCAGGCGGTGGCGATTTTGATCCGTGCGAACTGCGGGAACGGTATCCCCAGTTTGCCAGCATCATCCACGAGGCTTTCCCTGCGGAGCTTGGGAATTCGGCGTCCGGCGTTCGCGCCTTTGACGCGGACTGGCCGCTCGATTCTGCGTGTACCCCGGAACCGGAATCACGGCCTGACTTGATGCCGGCCAGAGAACTGGAGCCGGGACAGACGATTGGCCCGTTTGAACTGCTTGAACATCTTGGCACGGGCGGCATGGGCACCGTCTGGAAAGCCCGCCAGCTGCGGCCGGTTCAGCGCGAAATCGCGCTCAAGCTGATTCGCGGTGGCCGCTTCGATTTCCAGGCACTGGCCCGGTTTCGCGGCGAACGTCAAGCCCTTGCCGTGCTGGCCCACCCGCACATCGCCCGGATGCTGGAAGCTGACCAGACATCCGAAGGCCAGCCCTACCTTGCGATGGAACTGGTCGACGGTCCGTCCATCACCGGTTTCGCCAGCCAGCATGGGCTTGCGCTCCGCGACCGGATCGGGCTGTTCATTCCGGTTTGCCGCGCGATCCAGCATGCGCACCTGAAAGGGATCATCCATCGCGACCTCAAGCCATCCAACATACTGGTCGCCACCGGCTCCGGAATACCGATGGCCAAAGTCATCGACCTCGGCCTTGCGAAGGCGGTTGCGACGCCTCTCACCGATGACTCGCTGCAGACCCGCCGCGGACAGGTGGTCGGCACGCTCGACTACATGAGCCCTGAACAGACACTTCTTGGTCAATCCGACGTTGATACCCGGAGCGATGTCTACTCGCTGGGTGCCGTGCTGTATGAGTTGCTGGCCGGCGCGCGTCCGCTCGATGCCGCCGGGCTGCGCTCAATCCCGATGGAGAAAGCGCTGGAGCTGATCCGGAGCAAAGACCCGCCCCTGCCGAGCACCGTGGCATCCGGGCAGGCAGGCAGCGCCGGCAACCGTGGGCTAAACGGCCCGGCGCTTCGTGGCGAGCCAGACTGGATCGTGATGAAGTGCCTCGAAAAGGACCCGGCCCGGCGCTATCAGTCCGCGGCAGAACTGGCCGACGATCTGGAGCGATGCCTGGACGGACGGGCCGTCTTCGCCGCGCCGCGGTCGCGGTCCTATCGCGTCCGGAAGTTCCTCAGGCGCAATCGTGGACCAGTCCTTGCGTCCGCCGTCACTCTCGGCACGCTGGTGATCGGGCTGATGGCAACCCTCCTGGCCCTGAACTGGGCCCTCCGGGAGCGCGACGATGCGCGCAGCGCCCGCGGAGTGGCCGATCAGCGGGCAAACGATCTCGCCGGCGCGCTGGCTGATGTCAGGTCAGCGAAGGAACTCGCCCAGAAACGCGCCGACGAGCTCGAGTTGATCGCGGAGTTCCAGGCGTCGCAACTGGCGCTCCTGGATCCTTCGGCAATGGGTGTCACCATCCGCCAGGCGCTGCTGGATCAGGAGCAGGAGCTCGCGAAACAGGATGCCGATGAACGGGAAGTGACCGAGCCGGAACGACCTGGGCTGGCCGAAGCGCTTGTCCCGGCCAACTTTACCGATGTCGCGATTGCAGCGTTACGAAGCGGGTTTTACGACCGGACGCGGCAACTGGTGGACTCCTCTTTTGCCAGCCAGCCGACGATCCGTTGCCGCCTGCTGGTGTCGTTGGCCGATTCGGCCCGCAAAACCGGGCTGACTGAAACGGCGCTCACGCTGGAAGATGCGGTGATCGAACTTTCCCGGAAAGAATGGGGCGACCAGCATGAATCGACGCTTGAATTCCAGGCCCAGCGCGGACTGCTGCTCATCGAACTGTCGCGACACGAGGAAGCCGCGGAATTGCTCGCGGCAATCATCAAGTCCTGTGACGACGTTTTGCCACCGGGACATGCCGTCGCGGTCGAAGCGAGGCTCAACGCGGCCACCAACCTTCGCCGGCTCGGCCAATACGACCAGGCCGAAACGATGGCGCGGGACCTGGTCGAGGCGGCGCCGGACGAAACGCCGGATGGGCTGGCTCGCCAGCACCGCGCGCGGCATTTGCTGGGCCAGACCCTGTCAGAGTTGCGGAAGTTCGACGAGGCCGAAAAGCTGCTGCGCGAAAACCTTGAATTGGCACGGAAGCGGCTGCAGCCGTCCGACTCCGACTACATTGCCAGCGTCGGCGAGTACGGACTGGTGCTTGACCGGATGCGCCGTTTCGAAGAAGCCGAACCCTGCCTGCGTGAAGCGCTCGAACTGAGCGAGACCCACCGTGGCCGCTACCATCCCCAAACGCTGGCCGCCCTCAACAATCTCGCCAGCTTCCTGGTCTTCTGGCGATCGCAGACGCTGGCGATGCCTGTGTTGCAGGAATCGGCCCGCCGGCACCGGGAAGCCCTCGGCCCCAACCACTTGCATTCCCTGATTGCCGAACAGAGCGTGGCCGTTTCCCATTTTCACCAAAAACAGTTTGATCAGGCGATCCCGATCTTCGAGTCCGTGCTCGCCGGGTTGGAGCGGACCTTCGGCAAAGACCACGAAGCCACGCTCGGCGTAATGGCCAACCTGGCGATTAACTACCGCGAAACCGGCCGGCTCGACGAAGCGCTTGCCATGATGGAATCCGTTTACTCCCGGCGACTGCAAAGCCACGATCAGGCTTTCATCGCCAAGGAATTGATCGAAACCTGTTTCCGCGCCAAACGTCCGGAACGGGCCATCGAGATTGCCCGCGAAGAGCTAACCCTGGTCAACCAGCGCTCGCCCGGTGCCGGCCCCGAAAGGCTATTGGCGCTCTGGCCGGTCGCCAACTGGTTCCGCCGCGGCGCGGAATGGGAAGTGGCGGAGAAACTGCTCCGCGAGTGCCTGGTGATGCGCGAGCAGTTCGAGGCCGGCGACTGGAAGGTTTTCGACAACCAGTCCGTGCTCGGCGAAGTCCTGATGGAGCAGGACCGGCTTGACGAAGCCGACGCGCTGCTGCACGGCGGTTACGAGCAACTGATGGCCCGCTTCGAGTCCATCCCCAGAAGCTGGCGTCCCGCCCAGATCGGCAACGCCCTCCGCCGGTTGATGCGGTTCCACGAACTCCGCGGGGAATCCGAAGCCGCCACCCAATGGGCATTCCGGCTGGGAGAGTTCGAAGAGAGCCTGAAGAAAACACCCTGACCCACGCCTTCACGCCCTGGCCAGCCTGGTTTACAGAAACGTTCGCCAGGACTGGCGGATCAGCTGCAACTTGCGTTCGATCGTCCGCTGGGTCCGGCCCAGCTGTTCGGCGATTGAGGCCGTGCTGTGCCCCGCCAGCCGAAGCAGCGCGACGGTGCGGAGATCGTCACTGGGGAGGGCGGCCAGCGAGACCTGCAGGTGCTCCCGAAAAGCGGCAATCCAGGCGGGGTCATCCGGTTCGAGCTGAACTGGCCGGGGCCTGACCACTGACTCTTGAACGGCCGAACCGCCCCGCACCCGGCCCCGCCCACGCTTGCCCGTCAGTTCCCGCTTGATCGCATTCTTTGTCTTGCGCTGCACGATGATCGTCATCAGTTGCCACAGGTCGTCCCGGTTGCGAACCTGCTCGAATCGCCCGTTCGTTTCGCCGGTCAACAAGGCCTCGAACGCCCGACTCGCGAGGTCATACTCGTCAACCGGCAGCGTCAGCTTGCGCGGCTTGTGAGTCCGGGCGTAGCGGACAAGTGACTCGAAGTACCGGTTCCAGAGCTTGCGTGCAGCGTCCGGATCGCCCTTGTGATGGTCACGGACCCAGGTCGTGACGGAACTTTCGCCGGGGGATGTCATGGCTACCGGAGGCGGGGCGAATCAAGCCGGGTCCGGATGCAACTGGTTTTCAGCCACTGAAGTTCGCTGGATCGGCCCGGGTAGCCTCAATTCTGACACGAACCGGCTTCCCTGGGAATATCGAGGCAAGGATGCCTGGGCGAGCGGCAGGGCGTCAGCCCTCCGTGTCCCCGCGCGCTTGATGTGCATCGAGGCGTGAACCGTTGCCTCGGCGGGTCATGTCCCCGAGTGCGGCCATGAAGACCTGCCCGATTCTGTCGCCTGTGCCCAAATCCGCGCTACTTGATGCCGACCCGCCCAGCGAACTCCCTGAATGGCGGGTGATCGCGGAGCGTGGCGAGGTCCGGGTCGTTCGCGGCGTGAACTTTCATCGCGTCATCGAAAAACCCGCCCGCCTCGGCCTTGCCCAGGTACGTCATGGCCTGATCAAGCCACGCCGTTCGCTGTTCGGAAGAGGTGCCAGTGGCCCCGGCCGCCACGCTGAGACAACAGGCGACGTCGTAGAGCAGGACCGGCTCCAGTTCGCTCGATTCGGTGAGAGCCAGGGCTGCCCCGACTCCCTCGCCCGCCTTGCCCGTCCATGCGAGACAAATCGCCCGTTGCAGCTCGAAATGATCCCACTCGGCATCTTCGGGATCCATGCACAGCCGTTCCCAGCAGGCCAGCGCCGTGGCATGATCGCGCACATGGACCAGCGAATCGCCCAGTCCGAAATCAACGGCCCGCGTCCAGTCCGGATCGATCTCTTCCCGGGGTTCCAGGCGCGCCCGCAGATCGCGGTAAAGCCCAACCGCAGTTTCCCAGTTCTCCGATTCCCGTTCAAAGTTGGCCAGATTGACTTCGGTCGCGAACAGCTCCTCATCGAGCACGCGGACGTCAGGATTGGCCTCCTGCAGCCCTTTCCGCAGTTCCAGCGCGCGATTCATGGCGGCCCGCGCCGCGATCGGTTCCCGCGGCTTGGCCCACAGCCCCCAGGCGTCGAGAAACCTGGCCAGGTCGCGACGAAATTGTGGCCGTTCGGGGAACCGCGCAACCAGCTGGTCCATGCCGGTGACCGCGGCGGCGTACTCTTCGGCCGCGGCCGGATCGCCCAGCGCCTCGAGCACCCGGGCAAGGCCAAAGCGGCAGCGGGCCAGTTCCTGGCGGTTACTGTTGATCGCGGGGAACTCGTTGACCAGCGCCGCCTGGATGTCTGCGGCCTTGCGCAGTTCGATCACCGCGTCGGGAGCGCGACCGATACGCCCCAGAGCCGCGCCAAAGTTGAGGTGGGCAATCCCGAGTTCCTCGCGGACCGGTCGCGCTTCGTTGCCGCCGACGAGGACTTCATCGAGCGTCCTGATCGCGGACTCAAACAGCGTGACCGCTTCGGCAGCACGATCCTTGATCGTTGACACCACCCCACCAAGACTGATCGCAACCCGGGCCAGATCGCGGCGGCTGTCAATTCCGGTTGCTGCAAACTGTTTTTCGTCCAGCAGACCAAGAGCCTCGCGATAGGCGGCCTCCGCCTGGTCCGCTTGACGCCGCCCTGCCAGCACATTGCCACGGTTGATGAGCACCCGCCCCAGTTCCAGCCTGGCATTGGCGCGGTGATTGACCCCCGCGACGGCTGAACCAGGCGCGCCGCCGGCCGCTGTCGGCTGAGTGAAGTCCCCATCCATCACCTGCCGCAGCAGCCGGCCGGCATCGTCCAGCAACTTCAGCGCTTCGTCGTCTTTCCCTTCGGCCGCGTGCGTCAGGCCAAGGTTTCCCCGGGCCGAAGCGAGGTCCCGCACCAGGGCCGGTTCACCAGGTGTTTCCTCCAACAGTTCGCTGAACGCTGCCTCTGCATCGCGATAGGCATTCGCCGCACCCGCGAGGTTATCGAGACGCCGTTGCAGATTGCCCAGTCGCAGCAGCCCGACTGCACGCATCGCCGCCGTCTCGGGCCTGCCACCGAGGTTCTCGTTGAGAGTCTCGTACTGTCCGATGACCGATGAAAAGAACGCCTTGTCGAGGGGAGTCAGCTGAATCTGCCGGGCCATCAGTTCGCCAATGAAATCGTCGGTGACCGTGTTGAGCGCGGTCTGCGTGGACGACAGCGCGGAACGGGCCTGCTTTTCAGCCAGACTGACTTGCTCGAGCGCCGCGCTGGTTTTTTCCTGCTCCGCGGAGACCCTGGTCAGGGCATCGACCGTCCGTTTCTTTTCGGCCGAGACGAGGAAAAATCCGACCGCCGAAGCCACCCCCGCGGTCAGGAGCAGGACCGCCGCCGCCGTCGCCAGCGTGCGGTTCCGTTTCAGCCAGCGACGGAAGCGTTCATGCAACGACTCGCGGTAGGCGGCGACCGGCTCGTCGGCGAGAAACCGTTCAACCTCGCTGGCCAGGTCCAGCGCCGTCGCGTAACGATCTTCGGGGCGGGTCGCCATCGCCCGCTGACAGATCGCATTAAGCGGTCGCGGAACATCGGGGCGGACTTCCCGCGACGGACGGAACTCGTTGAGTTTGACCCGTTCGACAATCGCCTTGGCGGACTTGCCTTCAAACGCCGGCCGGCCGCAAAGCAGCATGTAAAATGTGGCACCGAGGCTGAAGATGTCGCTGGCCGGCCCCAGCTCTTCAATCCTCCCCTGGGCTTGCTCAGGACTCATGTAGGCCGGCGTGCCGATCGTACTTCCCTGCAAAGTCTCCGTGCCGCCCGAGCCGCTCAGCGGCAGGAGCGTGTCTTCCCCGTCCACGCGGTGGTGTCCATCGCGACCGACGGTCTTGGCCAGCCCCCAGTCGACGACGAGCGTCTCGCCGTACTTCCCCAGCATGATGTTGGCGGGCTTGATGTCGCGATGGAGGACGCCGCGGCTGTGGGCGTAGGCAATCGCGTTGCAGGCGTCGACAAAGCGGCGCAACAGCCGGCGGAAAGCCAGTCGCCGCTGGCCCTCGCCAGCCCGGCCGGTTGGCAGTTCATGGAACTGGGCGATTTCCTCTTTGAGCGATTCACCCCGGATGAACCGCATGGCATAGTAAGGCCGGCCATCCGGATAATGGCCAAACGCATAAACCGGGACCACGCCCGGATGTTCCAGCCCTCCCGTGATGCAGGCTTCCAGCTCAAATCGCGCCTGGGCCGCTGTGTCGGTCGCGAACCGCGGCTGGATTTCCTTGAGTGCGACTTCGCGCGCCAGCTGGTGATCGCGGGCGACAAAAACCTCCCCCAGACCTCCCTTGGCATGCGAACGGACAACCGAAAAACGGCTGCCTGCTACGTCCATCTGGCGGCGGTAGTGGGCCTCACCATCCGGACGGGTATGCGACGCGCCCGTGGGGCCGGCCGACGTCTCTTCGCCGACCGGACTGGCGGCCAACTTTCCGGTTGAGCCATCCCTGCCCGGTGCCGAGGCCCCATCCGGCTCACTCTCCACCAGGCTGGCATGCAACTCCTCCAGCTGCCGGACATACGACTCCACCCGCGAACCGGGGAGACCAATGGTTTGCGAATCGGCCGCCGTCCTCGATTGCTTTCCGTTCGCTGCCCGGGACCGTTCGACCAGGCGATGAATCAGGTTGCAGTTATCCGCGGACAGCAGGTCTTCGCGGACCATCAGTTCGGCCAGCCCACGGCTCTGTTCGCCGGCCCAGAGTTTCAGCCCGGCGGCGAGCTGTTCGCGGGTCACCAGTCCATGGCGCATGGCCGCCTCGGCGAAACGCATGTTCTCGCCCGCCCGTTCTTCCGACATTCGCCCGTTCCTTTTATCAGCCGGCACGCTTTGGCATCCGGCTACTCTCTGTTTTCGCCAGCCAGCCCAGTGTCGCCTTTCGCTCCGCGAAAGTTTCTGCACGCCAGCCCACCTCGCCGGCGCTCACCCTTTCGCAGAGCGAAAGGCGACACTGCGCCGCCGGGCCCCCGCCATCCACAGGCCGATTCCCGCCAGCAACACAATCGCCGATGGTTCCGGAATCGCGGCCTGGAAGTCAAATAAGCGCAGCTGGGTCGGCTGGTACTCGATCGCGAACGATCCATCGGCGAAGTAAATCCGGTCGACACCGTCTCCGTCACCGCCATTGCCAAAGGTCCCCGTGATTCCGCTGAAGCCGTTCATGAAATTGAACTGCTGGCCCGGATCGGGAATAAAGCCGCCAATCAGGCGCAAAGCAAGCGTTCCCCCGCCGAGGTTCGCCGTCGAACCGGTCCCCAGGCCCAGAATCTCGTCAAACCCGGTGCCCGGAGTGGTACCACCGATTTCGATCGTCACGGTCGATGTCGTCTTGAGGTCGATCGAGCCATTGACTCCGATCGTCCCGGCCGAGTTGCCGGGGTCAAACAGGCCATCGACGTCGGTGATTCCACGCAGTTCGCCCGTCCCGAAAATCCGGCCCTCTTCGGCCACGCTGGTGTTCTTGATCACCAGCCCCTGGACGTGCAGCGCCGCGCCGTGGTTGACCGCCAGGGCCCCGCTACCGGTCAGCGTCGCCGCAGCGGCGACGCGCAGGACACCTTCATTGATGCTGGTCAAGCCGGTGACAGCCATGTTCGTTCCGGCCGCGAGGGTACTCGTTTCCTCCGTCAAAACGTTGACCACGCTCGTCATCGCGAGCGGCCCGGCGAGGTCGGCCCCCAGCAGGTTGACGGAGTTCTCGATCAGCGAGCCGGCAGTGCCATTCAGGTTGCCTTCGACATTCAGCACCAGCCGCATCCGCGACGCAGCATTCTGCAACTGCTGGCTCGCGCCATCGGCGATGGTCAGCGAACCAGTACCCTCCATGATCCCGCCGACCGTCAGGGTCCCGGATTCCGCCGTCACAAGTCCATCAAAGTTGCTGCTGGACCCGACACTGATCACGGAATTACCCGACGTCTCAATGGAACTGGTGGCCGTAAACGTCGTGAAACTGGTCGTCAGCAGCCCGCCGTTGAGGTTGGTCTGGTTGCGGAAGACGGATCCGGTCGTGCCGTCTCCGTCGACGCTCAACTCGGCACCCCCGGCAATATTCACGGTCAGGCCCGACCCGACGTCCGATTTGTGGAAGCGCACCTGGTTGGCCGTGGCGGCACCAATGTTCAGCGTGCCGTTGCCGAGGAAATTGCCGCCGGCTTCAACGCCACCGAGGTTGGCAATGTTCTGGTTGAAGTCAACGGCACCGTTCACGGCCAGCGTGCTGCGCGCGAATGCGAAACTTCCGATCGTGTCGCCCGAAGTGCCAAAGAAAGCTCCGGCCTGGTTTGAGAACTGGTTAACGCTGACGCCGCCGTTCAGGGTCAGCGTGCCGGTGGTGATTCCGCCGCCGAAATCCACGGCTCCCTGGATCACGCCAGCGCCGGACAGGACCGCCACGCTGCCGGCCGGACCAAGAAAGTTCGTCTGGCGGAAATCGACGGTCTTGGTCGCGGCAAGCTCTCCCGAAACTGACAGATCTCCCCAGTTCCGGACCTGGATTCCGCCGCTGCCGGCAACCACGGCACCTGCGTTGACAATCAGTCCGCCATTGCCGCCGATGTCGGTCAGCCCATTCGCCGCAATTGTTCCGGCAGTAACTCTCAACCTCAGTGTCTCGGTCGATGTTCCGCCGTTCAGACTGATCACGCCATTGGCAGTCAGCGTTCCAGATGACGAAATTGTGTTGTCCTGGGCTGTCGATTGGGCCACCGTCAACACTGAGTTGATGGTCCCGGTCCCGGCCAGCTGCCCCGAGTTAACGGAGAAGTTGCCGTTCAGCCCGATCTGAACCGCCTCGACGCTGGCGGCCACCGTGCCATTGACTGTCAGGAGCGTGTTGGTCCCGCCAGCGATGATCCGTCCAGCGCCCGAGAAAGTGCCGTTGCTGGTCAGCGACCGCCCGTTGCTCAAAGTGAAGTTCTGCGTCCCGCCAATGTCGGCGTTGTGGACCAGGGTAACAGCCGTACTGTTCAGGCCACCCGTTGAGAAGTTGGTATCTTCGATCAGCCAGTTCTGGTTGACAGTGATGGCGTTGAATCCGTCCCAGAGTACGGATGGTGCCCCACCGGTGAACCGAAGCGGCTGACCCTCCTGGATCCACGCCCCGGTGGTCGAATTGACCGTCAGCCGGTTAAGACTGAACGGGTTGGCAATATTCTGAAACGGACTGTTCCGGAGCGCGGGATTGGCAAACGTCACCTCGGTTGCCGCATTGCTGACCGGGGCAATTCCGCCCACCCAGTTGCCAGTCGTTGACCAGTTGTTGTCAGCCCCTCCCCCCGACCAGGTCTGGGCAGAAACGGTGGCGGTCGATGCGAACGCAAGGCTCAGGACCAACAGACAATTGAGTAAAGCGTGCAGTGACAGGACGTGGCTCATTGG
>JANOFL010000015.1:0-4989 GCA_031405895.1 Planctomycetota bacterium | reverse complement strand
GGCCACCAGAACCGGCGCGGCGACCATCCCCCCGGCTGGCAAAAACTGTGGAAAGGATGGAACGAACTGCAGGCCATGCTCACCGGGGCCCGCATCGCCAAACGAACGAAAAAATGTGGGTAAACCTAAGGGCTAGCGCCCGCGGCTCAGTCGGAGGCAGCGCGGCAGCGTTCGAGGAGAGATTCCAGCCGCTCGGCCCAACTCGATTGGCTCCAACCGGGGGGGACGGTTTTCAGGTACTCAAGCAGCTTGCGCGCGCCGGCCGCGTCGCCATCTTCCAGCGTCAGCCGGGCGACTTCGTAGCGGGCCTCGAACCAGTTTTCGGACTGGGGCTTCAACCGCGTGCTGATCGCTCGCCAAAGCTCAAGGGCTTCCACGCGATCCGAATTGCTGCCGGCCAGCGCGCGGGCCAGGGCGAGCTGCAAGTCCGCCCGGTCCGGCCAGTCGCTGGCCAGCCGCCGCAACAAGCCAGCCGCGCGGTCGTGATTGCCAAGGGCCTGCTCAATCCGCGCCGCAACCAGCAAGGGAGTGATCTCGACAGTCCCGGTTTTCTGCGCGCCCGGATCGAGGCCGCGGCTATGCGTCGCGCAGAGCTCCAGGGTGGCGCGCGGCGGCGACTCTTCGGACCAATTGACCAGAGAGAGCCATTCGCAGATCCAGTTCGGGCTGGCGGCTGACTCGCCAGCCGCGTCCATGGCTTGCCTGAGGAGCGCGACGTCACCATCCGGCCGAACCACTGCGGCCGCCAGAACCGCCAGGCTGGAGCAGAACTGTTCGCGAGCGAGCTGGTTTCCTGTTTGCAGAACTGGAGCGAGGGCCTCCGGAATCCAGGCCGGCCGCTCGGCGCTCGCTTTCAGCCAGGCCCGGATGGCCGCGGTGCGAATCAGCCATTGTCCTGCGACCGCTTTGTTCCGCGCAGCCTCATCCGCCAGATCGACCGGCGTGTTCATGCGTTCACAAATCGTGCGAACCAGGCTTTCCCGTTCGGCACCGACCGCGGCACTGACGAGCGGCCCGATGAACCGGCTGGCCTGGTCGCAGGCCTGGGCGAAATGCGGATCGCTGGCCTTGATCGCGAAAAAGTCGTTCAGCGCGGCGCGGGCGTCTCCCGCATCGACTTTCGATGCGGCCCGCCACGCAAGTGCCTGACCCGCGACTTCGCTTCCGGGCCAGGTCGCGAGTTGTTCGTCGAGCAGTTCGATCACGGCTTCCTGGGTGGCCGATTCCACCGGAGCAGTTCGCAGGTACCAGCAAGCCCGCAGGTGGACCTGGGGTGCAAGCCGTTCTGCGCGGAAATGCAGCGCGGCCACCCGCAATTCCACAGCTGCCTCGGCCGGACGGCCGGCTTCGGCCAGCAGCTCGCCGGCCTTCGCCGCCAGTCGCAGTCCGTTGGCCGCATTTTCCGCGCCGGCATCGGGGTTTTCGCGAGCCAGTTCCGCCGCCGCACAGAAGCCGCTGATCGCTTCTTCCTTCTGGCCTTCCGCCAAGGCCAGCTCGGCGGTGCGGATGGCGAAGTCGAGCGCCAACCCGCCGTCGCTTCCGGCCAAGGCTTCGACCGTGGCCGAACCAGCCGCTTTGAGCAGCGTGCGGCTGGCAAGCCTTCCCCAGCCGTCGCCAAATCGCTGTTGAATCCGCGCCGCCCAGGCGCGGAGGACTTCCAGCTGTTCGGCACTCCCCTGCCCCGTCATTGCCGCGCGACTCAGGCTTTCGAGAACCGCCATCTCGGTCTCGGGCAGGTTGGCCTCGCCCCGTTCAATCTGGCTGGTCAGCTCGGACAGCTCCGGGCTGGACAGCCGCTCGCTGAGTTCCAGCTTGAGCTGCCAGTAGCGTTGCTGGTTGATGCCACGGACCGTGTCGCGGTCGAGCGAAGCCAGAACCTTGCGCGCCGCCGCTGGATCGCCGGCCCCGCCGAGGACTTCGGCCCGCAACAGTTCGCAAGCGACGTTCAGCTCCGAGTTGATCCCCGTCTGGCGGCGAACCTGCTCCAGCCGCTCGAGGACAACCTGCACGGCATCGATCTGATTCAGCCGGTCGGCGTCCGGTTGCAGCCCGGCCGACGCGGCGAGGCAAACAGCAATCTGATAGTTGACTGTCGCCGTCAATGTTTGCAGCTCGTCCGCCGAAAGCTGGTCGCCTGGAGTGGTCCGTCGCAAGGCCGCGGGCAAGGCTTCACCAATCGCGCGGAGCAGGCTCTCCAGCTCGCGCCGGCAATTTTCCAGCCGCTCGATGGCTTCCGGGCGAGCTGCTTCCGGCAACACGCCCAGCCGCAGTTCGCGGGCCGTGAACCGGCCACGAGCCGCGCCGACGAGGGCCAGCTGAAACTCGATCAGCAGTTTCCGCGGATGCTCCGGGCCGGTGACCAGCAGTTCGCGGCCGGGCTCCAGCGCCGCGTCCCAGGCTTCTCCGCCCGAGCTTCCAGCGGCCATCGCTTTCGCCGTCCGGGCCAGCGTTTGTTCAATGACGAGATCGGCCTGTTCGGCGGCGGCAATGCCCTCCCTGGCCAGTTCGCGTGAACAGAATCTGTCAACCAGCCCGAACAGGTTTCGCTCGCGCAATCCCCGGGCAACTCGCCGCGCGTCATCCGTTCGCCAGTACTCGTCAGCGAAAGCAGAAACGTCAACGGAGAGAACGAGAAGAATCAGAGTCGCGGCAACCAAAAGCCGGCGGAGCGGAAGCGGCGGTGGGAGGAACGGGCCGTAGCACCGAAGTCTCTGGAGTCTGAGATCTGAAATTTGAGATTTGAGATTTGAGATTTGAGATCGTGAATCAGGCGATGAGGGCGCGCAGACGTGAAACAAGCTTCCAGCCTGTCGTTTTTCCGGCGACTGAAAACGGGGTGAAAGCATGATTCTTTGACTCGGACGACAGGCTGGAAGCCTATCCCACGTCCTGAACATCACTCGCCCTGATTGACTGCGAAAGCGACCGCCTGGAAACCGGCCAGCCGTGACCAGTCCCAGGCGTTGATGACGTACTCCATGGGAACTTCGGGCACCGGATGCAGGATCAGCCGCGCGTCGGGCTTGATCGCGGCCAGCGAGTTGAGCAGTTCGCGGAGCGCCGTCGCGTCGGCCAGCGGCTGGTCGTTGACGATCCAGAGCGGTTGATCGTTTTCCCAGCCGACCCGCAGCACGACCTGGTCGAAGTCATCTTCCGGAGTCGGCCTGATCGGGGCCTGCGTCGTGTTGCCCGCACTCTGGGCGCTGAGCGTGCCCGGCAGCATCTGTTCGATCAGCTTGAAGCTCGCCGTGCAGACGAAAAAAACCAGCAGCAGGAACACCACATCGATCATCGGCGTCATCGCCGAGTCGAGTGACGCCTGGGCGGACTCGCGTTGCCGGGTTCGCCAGGCGATCATCGGGCCGGCTCCTGGCGATAGACTGACCAGGTTACGTTCCAGACGCCGGCCTGGGTGCAAGCCATCATCACCGGCTCGACGGAAGCATAGGGCTGACCCCGTCCGGTGCGGACGCGGACTTCCAGCTGGTCGCCTTCACCGGCACGCAACGCCGTCAGCCGGCTGGTCAACACAACGGGGCTGACGGGCCGGCCACTCAAAAGCAGCGTCCCGTCTGCGCGGACGTTGATGGTCACGCGCGGCTGATCGCTCATGGGATCGTCTTCGCCGCTTGCCGCGACCGGCAGGGGCAGTTCGACCTGCGTTTCCTGACGCACGAGGTGGCTGCTGACGAGAAAGAAGATCACCAGCAAAAACACAACGTCGATCATCGGCGTCATGTTGATACCAATGCGCGAACCGGAGACTCGCCTTGGCACCTTCATGGTGCCCCCGCGCAGAAGGTGGGGCGGGGCCTGTTTTCCTTCAGGAGCATTGCCGCCCGTAGCGGAACGGCATGAGCCATCCGGTGGGGGAGTTGGGGCCGTGCGGAAAGCAGACCCGCCAGAAGCCCGATGTCTTGCCCCAACGAGGCAGCCCGGACGCGATGACCGGCGACAAGCTGGAAAATATCTCGGCGCGCGGGCCGGAGGGCTAACGCCCTTCCGCTACAGATGCGGTGGAAAAGACCTCCGTCCTGTTTTTTCATCGCGCATCGCTCCGCTGTTTGGCCCGTTTGCGAAGCGGTGCGAAGACCTGCTGCACGCTCCACGCGGCCTCAGCCACCAGTCGGTCGATCCGGTTGCGGAAGATGGCGTAGGCCCCAATTGCGGGAATGGCAATCATCAAACCGGCCACCGTGGTCACCAGCGCCGAGTAAATGCCTTCCGCCAGCTGGGGAGCGCTGGCCATGCCTTGCGTCATGGCGACTTCGCGAAAGGCCATGATCATTCCGGTGACAGTCCCAAGCAACCCGAGCATGGGCGCTATGTTGGCAATTACGGAAAGGTACTCCAGCCGGCGAAACAGCCCGGCAGCCTGCTCGGCCAGCGATTCTTCCAGACCCTTTTCAACCGAGCTCCAACCATATTCCAGCTCGCTGAAGCCATGCATCAGCACAAACGACAAGAGGCAGGGTCGCTGTTTGCAGGCTTGATGTGCGGCCGCCAGGTCACCGGCTGCCAATGCCTGCCGGACCTGGTCGGCCAACCCGTCGGGGAGCAGTTCCCGCCGCCGCAAAGTGATCAGCTGGTCAAACACCAGATAAGCGGCCAGCATTGACACCAGGATCAGCGTGACCATGATCCCGATCCCGATCGGCCCGCCGGAAAAGACGATCTCAAAAAAACCGTCGCCCCCGGTTTCAGTCGCGGCGCTGCTGCCTTCCTGCAACCAGGCCAGCCAGGTGAATCCGGTAAACATCGCGCTCATTCAGTTCCGCCGCCCGCCAGTGGGTTGTTCACATCCGCCTTGCGGCCGCGATTGTCCCGCATCGTGGACCTTGACCGCAAGTCTGGCTTGCCGCAAGAGCTTGGGCGTCGTTTTCGTTCACCCTGTTTCATGCGCAAAGACTGCTCGGTCCGGGGCTCCTGCCCTGGATTACTCGTTCCTGGGCTCCCGCCCTGGAATCCCGGCGCGCCGGGAGTCCACGG
>JANOFL010000001.1:0-4861 GCA_031405895.1 Planctomycetota bacterium | reverse complement strand
TCCGCACCCGACCAGTCGGGAGCCAGGTCGCCACGCCGACCGTTCGGGCCGGCGATGAAATCTTGCGGCTCCAACGGCAGGCTGGAGCGGCTGCTGCACCTCCATGAAGAGTTCCCGACAGGCTGAAGCGGTTGATCACCTGGTGATGGTGATCCACGGCGTGGGCGATCCAGCCCCCGGCGAAACGCTCAGCCTCTTCGCGCGCAGCATTGCCCAGATTGAACAGCCGCTCAACGAAGCCCAGGACGTTGTCTGGCTCGACGAGAAAAGCCCGAACCCCGAGTACGTCCAGCGTTTTGCGACCCACGTCCGGCAGCTGGACGTGGGCGAAGAAAAGGCCCTGCTGGCGGAAGTCTATTGGGGCGATCTTTCGCGGGTCCGCCGCGGCCTGCTGGGTGCCGCAATCGGCCTGGTCGAAATCCTCTTCGGCCTGCAGTTTGTGGCCTATGCCGCAGCCTCCCAGTCCGGTCGCGCCGCGCAGGTGCTGCGGGACCTGGGAAAGATCGCCGCGCGAATCCTTCACGGTCCGGCCCTCGCCGTGACCTTTGTTCTTGCCGTCCAGACACTCGCCCTGGTCGGCACCGAAGTCATCTGGCCGGAAGCGTGGCGCGGTGTTTTCTGGACTCAGGTCCTGATGGTCGGCGTCAGCCTGCTCTCGATCGCCGCCGCCGCCATTGGGCACCGCATCACAAGCCATCAGGGCGTCCAGCTGTTTTGGGACTGGGTCCATATCACGGCGACTTTCATCGCCGGGCTGATGTTCATCAAGACGATACTGCTCGATGCCTGGATGCCGGGCCTGGCGTTCACTGAAAACGTGCGGCCGGGCCTGCTCTGGTACTGCCGGATTCTGGTCTGGATGCTGGGCCTGCTCTGGCTGGGCCAGATGCTGATCGTGATGGCGATGGGTGCCGCCTGGCTCGCCGCCCAGTTCCGTCCCGCCGCATCGCGCCGCTCGCTGCACGCGGCGTTCCTGTTGCCTGCCATGGTCGTTGGGTTCTGGGGCCTCCTGCTGCCGATGACATGGCTGCTCGCCGCCAAGTGGCTGCGTCGCGCCGCCAAGCTTGAGGAATTCGACGCCTTGTTTCAGCAGGCCGTGCCCATGCTCGGCGTTCAGTTGATGATGGCCGGGGTGATGGTCATGGTGGCAGGCGGTGTAGCCATTCGCTATTGGGTTTGGCGCGGCAACAGCAAAGCGCTCGCCAATCCGGCTCAGGCGGTCGCGCCCCGGCTGATCGTGCATCCGGCGCTCCAGTTTTCGGCCGGCATCAGCACACTGGCCGGCGTTTCCCTGATCGCGTTCCTGAACGTGATGCAGATTTTCGACATCAGGTACGAGGAACACGCGGCCGGGCGGGTTTTGGCCGAAGCCAACCGTTATATGGCCAGCCTGCTCTTGCCCCTCGCCCTGCTCGGGTTCATGCTCTTTCAGCACCTCCGCCCGGTGCTCGATATCGTGCTCGATGTAGTCAACCACTTCTGGTTCCGTCCCACTTGTCTCGCCGACGCGATTGACGGCGACGAATACGACATTCGCGAGTCGACTTTTGAACAGGGAAGCCTCTACTTTGCCCGCCGCGATGCGATCCACGCCCGGATCAAGAACGCGCTGACCCATTTCCGCGATCACGCTGGCGGGCGGCCGGCCCTGACGCTGATCAGTCACAGCCAGGGGACGATGATCGCGATCGAAGTCCTCAACGACCCGGAACTGGCCTGGCTCAACCAGCGGTTTTCGTCGGTCCGCCTCGTCACGATGGGATCGCCCTTTACGCACCTCTATCAGCATTACTTCTCGCATCAATACCCACCGCTTGAGCATCCGCACTGGCAGGAGCTGCGTTGCCGGCTGCAGCGCTGGATCAACATCTGCCGGGCCGACGACTTCGTGGGCACAGCGATCCGTTTTCCCGACAACGCCCCAAACTCTGCCCTGGTCTGCAGCAATCACCACGTCGGTGCCCGCGGCCATCTCAATTACTGGTCCGACGTCTCCGTGCTGAAAATCCTTCACGAAGAGCTCCTGGTCGGCGAACGCAAGCCCGTTGCCTCTCCGCTGGCCCGTCGCGCCGCCTGAAGGTGGGGCCAGGCTCTCATCTGGTCCGTCCGCTATGCTCTTACGTGGTGACAAAGCTCCGCTTTGTCAGTCCGCGCCATTCCGGTTCTGTTTGACCCCCCAGCCTGGGCTAGAAAGGTGAGCCTGAGGCGCTAGCCGAAAACACTGATCCAGCCATTGATTCGCACGCAGGGGAAAAGGCTAGCGCCTCAGGCTCAGAAGAATTCGCCGTTATATCAGCCCCCCCACCGCCTCCTGTGCCAAATCTCCGCCGACCCGAACTGATGAGCCCGGCCGGGCACTGGCCGCAGCTGCGGGCGGCGATCGAAGCCGGCGCGGATGCGGTCTACTTCGGGCTGCATCACTTCACCGCCCGGGCAAGAACCGGTTTTGACCTCGACGAACTGCCGGAGGCCGTGCGGACCCTGCACGGTCGCAGGGTCAAGGCATTTGTGACCTTCAATACGCTCGTCTTCGATCACGAACTGCGGCAGGCGGCCGAAACCATCGCCGCGATCGCCGAAAGTGGTGCCGATGCCATCATCGTGCAGGATGTCGGGATCGCGGGGCTGGCCCGCGCCGTTTGCCCGGAGCTGGAGATTCACGGCAGCACGCAGATGTCAGTGACCAGTGCGGAAGGAGCCGAACTGGCCCGTCATTTCGGCTGCAGCCGGGTGGTCCTCGCCCGCGAGCTGTCACTGGCCGACATTGGCCGGGTTCGCGCGGGAACGAGCCTTGACCTCGAAGTCTTTGTTCACGGTGCGCTTTGTGTTTCATACTCCGGCCAGTGTTTCAGCAGCGAAGCCTGGGGTGGCCGCAGCGCCAACCGCGGCCAGTGCGCCCAGGCTTGCCGTCTTCCTTACGACCTGATCGTCGATGGCCAGCAGCGCGAACTGGGTGCCGCACGGTATCTGCTTTCGCCAGGCGACCTTATGGCGCTTGAGCAAATCCCTGAACTGATTCGCCTCGGTGTGGCCTGTTTCAAGATCGAGGGTCGCTACAAGGATGCAGCCTACGTCGCGGCGACCACCGCAGCCTATCGGTCCGCCATCGATGCGACGATGGCCGGCGAGGCATTCGACCCCGACCCCAGCCAGATGGCTGATCTCGAACAGGTCTACTCGCGCGGGCTGGGACCGTGGTTCATCGAGGGGACCAATCACCAGCGCGCGGTCAGCGGCCGCGCACCGCGCCATCGGGGGCGACTTGCAGGCAGGGTGGTCGAAGTCCGCAGGGGCCGGGTGCTGATCGAAGGCGACCCCGACCTCGCGCGAGGCGATGGTGTTGTCTTTGACGCGGCCGACCGGCGCAGCCCACAGCTCAAGGAACAGGGCGGTTTTTTGTTTGAAGTCACGCCAGACGGTTCAGGTCGCATTGAACTTCAGTTCGGCGTGGATGGAATCGACCTGACCGACATCTCGCCCGGCGATCTGGTCTGGAAGACACACGACCCGGGGCTGGCCCGCCGGTACCGCCATTTAACCCATGCCAACGACCCGGTTCGGCTGATCCCGGTCAAAGGCCGGCTGAAGGCGATCACAGGTCAGCCGCTTCAGCTTGAACTCGAGTTGCCCGGAGCCAGCCAGGCGAACAACTGGCGTCTCGCAAACGCCGTCGTGAAGTCCACAGTCGTCGCGGCGGCCCGATCAGCTCCAACACCGGATGAAATGCTGCGCGATCAGGTTGGCCGCCTCGGCGGTTCACCGTTCCGGCTGGATGAACTGGCCATCGACCGCAGTCCAGATGCTTTTGTCCCGGCCAGTGTGCTCAATCAGCTTCGTCGCGACGCAGTTGCCGAACTGGTCGCAAAACTCGTCAGTCCCCCGGATCGCGCGATCAACCGATCCGCGCTGGAAGCGATTTCCCTTCCGCAAGCAAGCCCCCTGGCGGCAAGGTTGTGCAACAGGCCGCCGCGGGTTCACCTGCTCGTTCGACAACCGGCCCAGCTGGACGGCGCGATTGCGGCTCGACCGGACAGCATCACGCTCGACTATCTGGAACTTTACGGCTTGCGGAACTCCGTGGACCGGATTCGCGCGGCCGGCGTTTCCGTTCGGGTCGCCAGTCCGCGGGTGCTCAAGCCGGCCGAAGAGCGGGTGCGGCAGTTCCTGGTTTCGCTGGAGTGTCCTTTGCTTGTCCGCAGCGGCGGACTCTTGTGGCAATTGTCGCGCTTGCCAGAGGCGGACCGCCCGGAGCTGCATGGCGATTTCAGTCTCAACGTCGTCAACCGGCTCGCGGCGCGCGAACTGGGCCGGCTGGGGCTGTCGCGGCTGACGCCGGGTTATGACCTGAACGCGGAACAGGTTTGCGATCTGGCCCGCCAGGACTCAGGCCTTCCGCTGGAGCAGGTAATCTTCCAGCACTTGCCCGTCTTTCATACCGAACACTGCGTCTTCTGCCGGTTCATGTCTTCGGGGACCGATCACACCAACTGTGGTCACCCCTGCGAAAAGCACCAGGTTGCGCTGCGGGATGAAGATGGCCGGCTGCATCCGCTGCTGGCCGATGTCGGCTGTCGCAACACGGTTTTTGGGGCGGAAGTCCAGTCAGCGGCTCGGCACCTCGCCGTTTTTCTTGCCGCAGGCATCCGCGACTATCGGCTGGAGTTTGTTCACCAGTCGGCAACGGAAGTCCAGTCGGCGGCCGAATCGGCCCGCGAAGCCCTGAATGGCATGCTGGATGCGGTCGCGCTCGAACTAGCGTTCAACCAGTCCTCCGGCGGCCGCACGACGGAAGGCAGCCTTTTCGTGCCCAAGGGCTACCGCAAGCTCGTTCAGTTGAACGGTGAAACCGCGCGCGGGCAGG
>JANOFL010000403.1:0-11126 GCA_031405895.1 Planctomycetota bacterium | reverse complement strand
CTCGTACCGGCGCGTGCGGTCCTTTTCCAGCGCCTTCATCACGATCCAGTCCAGCTCGCCACGCACCAGCCTGGTCAACTGCGCGGGTTCCGTATGCCGGCCCGCGGCCACCGATGGCAACGTCTCGGCCGAACTCAGCCGCAGACTCGGGCGTGGCGGATCTTCCTCCCGGATCATTCGCCGCATTTCGTCCCACGCCGCTTGTTTGACTCGCTGTTTTTCCAGCGGCGTGCTCCCGGTCAACAGTTCGTAGAGCAGCACACCGAGGGAATAAATATCGCTGCGGGTGTCGATATCGATGTTGTTGAGCTGCGCTTGTTCGGGCGACATGTACAACGGAGTGCCCAGCACCATGTCGTGCGCCGTGTGCAGGGTGTTCTCGGTCAGCGACTGGTGGATCGCCTTGGCCAGGCCAAAGTCGATGACCTTGGGAACTGGCTTGTCGTCGTAAGGGGCGACCAGAATATTCGAAGGCTTCAAATCGCGATGGATGATCCCCTTCTGATGCGCGTGCTGCACCGCCTGGCAGACCTGGGCGAATAACTGCAACCGTTCAGGGACGCTAAGCTGGCGCGAGTCACAGTATTCGGTGATCGGGATGCCCTTGACGTATTCCATCACGAAGTACGGCCGGCCCTGTTCGGTCAGACCGCCGTCGAGCACCTTGGCGATATTGGGGTGATCCATCACGGCCAGCGCTTGTCGCTCCGCTTCGAAGCGGGCCAGGACGCTTTTGGAATCCATCCCGGCTTTGATCAGCTTCAGGGCCACCTTGCGTTTGACGGGCTGGGATTGCTCGGCGACCCAGACCGAACCCATGCCGCCTTCGCCGATCGCTTCCAGCAGCTTGTAGCGGCCGGCGATGACGATGCCGGGGTGTTCTGAGACGGACAGGGCCCGGGTCGCTTCCATGCCGCCCGGAACCGGCTGATCGAGCAGATGTCCCGCTTGATCGTGGGCTCGCAACAACGCTTCGATGCGGGCTTGCAACACGGCATCGCCAGCGCAAGCGGTGGCCAGGAAGGCAGCTCGCTCAGCGGCTGCCGGCAGGGCCACTGCGGCCGCAAAAACCGATTCGGTGCGGTCGCGGGATTCAGTCATATCTCGAACTTCAGGTGGTATTCAGTTTTTGTCAGGATTCCTCGTTCCAATAGACAAGCGCTGTTTTGGCACCTGGCACCTCACCGAAAATTCAGATTATCTGCTTTTCCCATCGAGGTCGTGAATTAACCAGGCCCGTGCATAGCTCCAGTACCGACTGGCCGTGGCACGGGAGATTCCCAGAGCCGCCGCCGACTCCTCCTCCGTCAGTCCCGCAAAATATCGCAACTTCACCAATTCTGCTTTGGCCGGCTCGAGAATCGAAAACCGTTCCAATGCCTCGTTCATTGCCAGAAGTTCTTCAGCGGGCAATTCCGCGGCCGGATCGACGTCCGACAAGGGGACTCGTTGTCGATCGCCTCCGTGCCGCAGACGATGTTTCCGTCGCGCCCGATCGATCAGTATTCGCCGCATCGCTTCGGCAGCCACGCGGAAGAAATGCCGACTATCGGCAAAGGCGTTGTTGCCGACCAGCCGCAGATACGCCTCATGCACCAGCGCCGTTGCCTGCAGCGTTTGACCGGGCTTCTCGGTTGCAAGTTTCGCTGCCGCCAACTTTCTTAACTGTTCATACACCAGCGGCAGCAGCAGTTCGGCGGCATTGGGATCGCCGGACTTGATTTGTGCCAGGAGATGGGTGACGTCGGACATGAGAGACGGGATTGCTTTTTCAACGGGAACCAGCTTCATCCGTTACGAATTCTAAACGAAGTTTCGTCAATTCGCGTTTCCGAATGGCAGGCAGGCAACCGGGGCCGCGCCGAACCGCCCTCCCGGTCGTTGGATCTGGGCGAGACGGCCAGAGCGGCTGCTTCGGTCCGATGGACTCGCGGCAACTTGCCAGGCGGCACGGGGAGAACCGGCCGCAGTATCATCCGGGTGTGGCGAAAGACGTTCCATCATGCGACGAGGCGTGCGACGATGACCAGGGACCCGGTGGCTGTGGGTGTTCAATTGATTCGCCTGACAGCCATCGCGGGCAGCGCCAGGTTGTGGCTGCTCGCGGGGTTGCTGACTGCATTGCCGGTGGCCAGCGCCTGGCCGCAGGTGCCCGATCTGACCGAGGGTGGCGTCAGGGACCAGACTCACGACTGGACGCTCGGGCCAACCGGAGCACGGGGCTGGATTTACGGCACGCAGGGGACGACGGCCGACGCGCGGCAGATTCTGGTCACCGAAGTGGCCCAGGGTTCGCCTGCCGGGGGAATCCTGGAGATCGGCGATGTCATTCTGGGCACGAACGACGGGGCCTTTGCGGACGATGCCCGCATCCAGTTTGCGCGCGCGATTACCCGGGCCGAGGAAAAGGCGGGCGGCGGAGCATTGCGGCTGATCCGCTGGCGCGGCGGACAAACGGAAACGGTCGAGCTGAAGCTCGCCGTGCTGGGGAGCTATGCCGAAACGGCACCCTACGATTGTCCCAAGTCGGCGCGGATCTTCGTCCAGGGATGTCAGGCGATTGCGGCGGCCGGACTGGACAGGATCTCGATCCCGAACGACCTCAACGCACTGGCCCTGCTGTCTTCCGGAGAGGGCCAGTACCGGCCGGTGCTGGCTGGATACGCGCGGCAGGTGGCCGATTTCCGGGCGGAAGAGTTCGCCGCATGGCATTACGGCTACGCGACCCTGTTTCTCGCGGAGTACGTCGTCGCGACGGGCGACCAGTCGGTCATGCCAGGCCTGCGGCGACTGGCAAAAGAGATTGCCCTCGGCGCGAGTTCCGTTGGCACCTGGGGGCACCGCTTCGCGCGGCCGGACGGGAATCTCAACGGCTATGGCTGCATGAACCAGCCCGGGATCGTCCTGACGCTGGCGCTGGTGAATGCGCGCGAAGCCGGAGTGAACGACCCCGATGTCGACCGTGTGATCGACAGGGCCAGCCGGTACCTGCGCTGGTATGTCCACAAGGGAGCGATACCCTACGGCGATCATCAGCCCTGGCCGGGCCACGAGGACAACGGCAAGTGTTCGAGCGCGGCAGTGCTCTTCGATTTGCTTGGCGACGGCGAGGCGACAGCGTTCTTTGCCCGGATGTCGGCCGCAGCCTATGACGAGCGCGAGCAAGGGCACACCGGCAATTTTTTCAATGTGCTGTGGGCCCTGCCGGGCGTCTCGCGCTGCGGTCCACTGGCCACGGGAGCCTATTGGAAGGAGCAGTCCTGGTACTACGACCTCGCCCGGGGCTGGGACGGCCGTTTTGGCTACCAGGGCTCGCCACCTGGACAGGAGGAGCATGGAAAGTACAAGGCCTGGGATTGCACGGGGGCTTACCTGCTGGCTTTTGGTTTGCCCTTGAAGAGTCTCCTGCTGACCGGAAAAAAACCTGGCGCGGTTTCGCCCCTGAACGGCGCGGAAGTAAACGAAGTCCTCGCCGCGGGACGGGATGCCGGACCTCCCGGCTCCAGCAGCGGTTACGCCAGCCGCACCGCCGATGAGCTGCTGGCGGGATTGTCGAGCTGGTCGCCGGCAGTCCGCAAACGCTCGGCCCGGGAACTGGCGCGACGGGAAGGGGAATTCGTTCCGGAGTTGCGGACGCAGCTGACCAGCACCAGCCGCGACGCGCGTTATGGTGCCTGTGAAGCACTGGGCTGTCTCGGCACTCGGGCGGACGCCGCCGCGCCGGAGTTGCGGGCGCTCCTGAACGATCCGGATCCCTGGCTGCAAAGTCTGGCTTGTGCCGCCTTGCCTGCGCTGGGACCGGAAGCCCGCAAGGCCAGCGTGAGCGACTTGCTGGCGATGACCGTTCGCGTCAATCCGGCCGACCCGCGGCGGATGGCCCAACGGGCCGCCAGCGCGGCGCTTTTCTCTCCCTACCCCGGCACCCGCAAGCCCCGCAGCATCCTCGCGGAATCGCTCGAGGGCGTGGACCGGCAGCTGCTCTATCCGGCGATCCGGTCCGTGCTGGAGAACGACGATGCTGCGGCCCGCGGATCGCTCCAGCGCACCTATGGGACCTTGACCGACGACGACCTGGCCGAGCTGCTGCCGGCGATTGCGAAAGCGGTTGAGCGAATGGCACCGAGCAACGAGATGTTCGCGGACGGTATCCGCCTGGCCGGGCTCGACCTGCTGTCGCGGCTGCACATCCGCGAAGGCATGGCGCTCTGCGTGACTGTCATGGAACCCGACCGCTGGGGCCAGGGAAACCGGGTGCCGAAATGCCTTGAGTACCTCGGCCGCTATGGCACTCATGCCCGGGAGTTCCTGCCCCAGCTGAGGGAAATGCGGCGGCAGACGCTGGAAAAAAATCGCGGCAACGAGCAGGCCCGCGCCGTCCAGTCGCTGGATCAGGCCATCGCCACGATCGATGCCAGCACTGCGACTCCGACCCTGTTGGACATCGATGCGTTTGGAGGCCGCCGGCCGCGCGGACAATGACCTGTCAGCTCACCGCGGCTGCGGGTGGCTGGCCCACGGCCCGGCCGGGAAAGTCCTGTCGGCCCGGATTGCCAGCGCCATTTCGTCCACCGTCGCCGCGCTGGACCGCCAGTTCAGGATGACTGCTTCTCGCGGCGACGCAACTCGCCTGGCGTCAGCCCGGTGGTCGCGCGAAAGGCGCGCGTGAAGGCGCTCTGGTCGAAATAGCCGCATTCCTGGGCGATGTCTGCGATGGTCCGGTCCGTGTCCTGAAGCAGTCGCGAGGCAGCCGTGATCCGGGTTTTGGCGATCAGCTGCAGGGGCGTCAGCCCAAACAGCTTCCTTGTCAGCCGTGCCAGTCGCGTGGAGGACAGCCCGGCTTCTTCCGCCAGGGACGCCGGTGAACAGGACCGCGACAGGTCCAGTTCAAGGCCGGCCAGTGCCGCGGCCAGTCCATCCGGCAGGTCGGCGGGCTCCACCGGAGCCCGCAGGTCGCGCGAGAATCCGATCAGCCCGATGACCGTCCCTTCGGTGTTCCGCAAGGGGAGTTTGGACGTCAGGCACCAGACGGGTTCGCGCGGTCGATGCCACTGCAGTTCGAGGTGATTGATGATCGGCTTGCCGGTGCGAAGAACGCGCTGGTCCTGCTCGGTGGGGATCTGTCCAAAATCACCCGGGCAAATGTCGCGCGGCCGTTTGCCGATCGCATCACCCGCCTGCCGGAGCCCATGCCGGGCCAGCAGCGATTCGTTGACCGCGATATACCGTCCGTCCTCGTCCTTGACAAAGAACGCCACATCCGGCGTGAGGTCGAACAATGACGTCAGCGCGCGCAGGTCGATCGACCGCAACGCGGCGGGGGTCTCCAACAGGGGCCGGTTTGTGCGCGATTTCACGTTTCAGTGTGGTTTCCGTGCAATCGTCTGCGAGGAGCCGGCGGATAGACTCAAACCGCTGAGACGGATTCTGGCTTTCACAAAGTTCCCAATGTCGCAGGCCGGCAATGAACAATCAAACCGCCCATCCGTCGCGAAAGATGGTCTGGTTCCTGTTGGTCCTCATTTGTCCGGCGCTGGCCATGGCCAGCCCGCAGGAAGTCTCGCCCAATCCGGCCGGCAAGCCTGCGGACCACAGCCAGCCGGTCAAGGTCTTTATCCTGCTGGGGCAGTCCAACATGCTCGGCTTCGGAAGGGTAGAACCGAAGGAGACCCAGGGTTCGCTGGAGTACCTCGTCCGTGAACGCGGCATGTACCCGCATCTGGTCGATGATTCGGGCAACTGGACGATGCGGCAGGATGTGCGTTACGTCCATGTGATGGATCAGCGCGGGGCTGACTACACCGACATGGAAACGTTCCAGGACATGCGGAACGAATGGCTTGCCCCGAACGGCTCATTCGGTCCGGAGCTGGGGTTTGGACAAGTGCTGGGAGACTTCTGCGACGGACCTGTCCTGCTGCTCAAGGCGTGCATCGGCAATCGCAGTCTCGGCTGGGACCTTCTGCCTCCCGGCAGCGAACGGTTCGAGTTCGAGGGCAAGATTTACGCGGGCTACAAGGACGTGGCCAACTTCTGGGACAAGGGGAGCGAGCCAAAACCCGTTCCCTGGTACGCCGGCCGCCAGTACGACGCCGACACTGCGCATGCAAAGGCCGTGCTGGAGGACCTTGGGAAGTACTGCCCTGGATACCAGGGCCAGGGCTACGAAGTCGCGGGCTTTGTCTGGTGGCAGGGTCACAAGGACCAGAACGCCGCGCTGGCCAGCCGCTACGAACAAAACCTTGTGCGGCTCATCCAGTCCCTGCGCGAGGACTTCGACGCCCCGGCCGCGAAGTTCGTTCTGGCCACCGGCTGCGGCAACCCCGGCCGCGAGGGCTTTGGACTGCAGATCGCCGAAGCCCAGCTGGCGGTCGATGGCGACCTGGGCAAGTACCCCGAGTTCGAAGGCAATGTGAAAGCGGTCGATACGCGCGACCTGTGGCGCGAGGCCGACGTTTCCCCGGTGGATCAGGGTCACCACTATCATCACAACGCCGAGACCTACTACGAAACGGGCGACGCGCTGGGCCGCGCGATGGTGGCCTTGATGCAACGGGAGCCCGGGAGGACCGGCCAGGCCCCCCATCGAGCAGGTGTGAGATGACCGCTTCCGCATTCCGGCTCGTCGTACTGTCGCTGCTGTTTCTGGCAAGCGATGCCCTTGCGGCCACCAAGGCTGAACAGCCGAAGCCCAACATCGTGCTCATCCTCGCCGACGACCTCGGGTACGGCGATGTGGGTTGCTACAACGACCAGTCGAAGATTCCGACGCCGCATCTGGACCGCCTCGCACGCGATGGGATGCGCTTCACGGACGCGCACAGTCCCTGCACGGTCTGCACGCCGTCGCGCTACAGCCTGCTGACGGGGCAGATGGCGTTTCGCGTGCCGAATGGCGGAACGGTCTTTACCGGCGTTGGTGGGCCGTCGCTCATCGCGCCGGGGCAGCTCACTCTTCCGGCGCTGTTGCGCGACCATGGCTACGCGACGGCGTGCGTGGGCAAATGGCACGTCGGCCTGACGTTTTTCGACCAGGCCGGCCAGCCCGTGCACGGCGACGGCGTCGAGGCCGTCCGGCGCGTGGATTTTTCCCGCCGCATTGAAGGCGGCCCCGTGGATCACGGCTTCGAGCAGTTCTTCGGCACGGCTTGCTGTCCCACCACGGACTTCCTCTACGCCTTCATTGAAAACGACCGCGTCCCTGTGCCGCCCACCAGCCCGATCGACAAGTCGCAGCTGCCACGGCACCCCTATGCCAACGACTGCCGCCCCGGTCTCATAGCGCCGGGCTATCCGATGGAGGAAGTGGACCTCGTTTTCCTGGAAAAGAGCCGCGAATTTCTGCTGCAGCACGTTCGCGAGTCTCCGGGGAAACCGTTCTTCCTTTTTCACTCCACGCAGGCGGTCCATCTGCCGTCCTTCGCGGCGCCCAGTTTCAAGGGCAGGACACAGGCCGGCCCGCATGGCGACTTCATTCATCAACTCGACCAGGTGGTAGGCGAGCTGCTGGGCACGCTGGAAGAACTTGGCGTCGCCGACAATACGCTCGTCATCTTCACCAGCGACAACGGCGCCGAGACCACGAGCGTGATCCACATGCGCGCTGACTACGGCCACGACGGCGCGCGTCCGTGGCGGGGGATGAAGCGCGACAGCTGGGAGGGCGGCCATCGCGTGCCGTTCCTCGTCCGCTGGCCCGGCAGGGTAAAGCCCGGCACGACCAGCGCGCAGCTCACCAGCCACACCGACATCATGGCCACGGTCGCGGCCATCCTCGGCGAGACGCTCCCCGACAACGCCGCCGAAGACAGCTTCAACATGCTCCCCGCACTGGTCGACGAAGCCCAGGCGCCGATCCGCCCCTATCTCCTGCAGCAGGCTTTCGGCGGCAAGCGTTCGCTCTCAATCCGTCGCAACGAGTGGAAGTACATCGACCACCCCGGTTCGGGCGGAAACCGCTACGCGAACGATACGGGGCTCCAGCCGTTCATCATTGCGGAGGCGGCTCCCGAAGCGCCCGGTCAGCTCTACAATCTTGCGGCTGATCCAGGTGAAACGACGAACCTCTACTTCAGGCAACCCGACAGGGTGAACGAACTCAAAGCCCTGCTTGAACAATCCAAAACAAACGGCCGAAGCACCCCCAACCGGTAATCACGCCATGAAACCCAGCCCGACTCTTTTTGCGATCATAGTGTTCGTTTGCAGTCAGTCCCTGGCGGCGCAACAGAAACCTTTGCGGGTTTTCATCCTCGCCGGCCAGTCGAACATGGAGGGCCACGCGCAGATCAGGACTTTTGACTACATCGGCGACGACCCGGCCACCGCGCCGCTGTTGCGGCAGATGCGCGGGGCGGACGGGAAGCCGGCGGTGTGTGACGGCGTGTGGGTGTCTTACCTGACCAGCGACGGAGAGTCGGACTTCGAGCTGACCGGCAAACTGACGGCCGGCTATGGCTCGATGTGGGGGCAGGACCGGACCAGGCCGGGCGAAAAGATCGGGCCGGAGTTCACGTTCGGCCTCACAATGGACGAGGCACTGGACGAGCCGGTCCTGATCATCAAGACCGCCTGGGGCGGCAAGAGCCTGCACACCGACTTTCGCGCGCCCAGCGCCGGGCCGTATCTGTTCAGCGCGTCGCATCTCGAGCGCCTGAAAGAACGCGGCGAGGACATCGAGGCTGCGAAAGCAGCGAAGATCGCTGAGACGGGCCATTACTACCGGCTCATGATCGATCATGTCCGGCACGTCCTGGGCGACATCAAACGCGTGTATCCGGACTATGACGAACAGCAGGGTTATGAGATTTCAGGTTTCGTCTGGTTGCAGGGCTGGAACGACCTCGTAGATTCCTGGACCTACCCGGATCGCGGCGAGGCCGCCAACTACGACGCTTACAGCGAAGTGCTGGCCCACTTCATCCGCGACGTGCGGAAGGATATCAACGCTCCCGACATGCCGTTCGTGATCGGCGTATTGGGCGTTGACGGTGCGAATCCCAGCCGGGAAATCACCGCGTTCCGCGAAGCCATGGCGGCACCGGAGCGGCTGCCCGAGTTTCAGGGCAATGTGACGGCCGTGCCGACCGCGCCGTTCTGGTCCGAAGAACTCGGTGCCATCGCGAAAAAGCACGACCAGGTTCGTCTGATGCGGCACTTCCTCGACTCGAAGCACAAGGATCATCCGAACGCCGACGGCTCAATGACGGACGAACAGAAACAGGCGTATCAGGGCGAATTCGAGGCGAAGCTCATTTCGCCGGACGAAAAAGCGCTCTGGGAACGTGGCGCGTCCAACGGCGGCTATCACTACCTCGGCTGCGCCAAAACGTTTGCCCAGATGGGCCGCGCTTTCGCCGAAGTGAACCTCACGCTGATGAAGGATGCCCGGTGAAGCAGCTTATGCTCTTTTGTCTTCTGGTGGGTTGGCAGGTCTTGCCGGCATCCTCGTTGTCCGCGCAGCCCCGGCCGGGCGAGATGTACGGCTACCTGTTGTTCGGCGGCGAGCAGGTGCAGGAGAAGTTCAACGCCGGCTTCTCGCTCTATGCCGCGGCCTGGCCGCTGGTCGACCACTATCCGGGCCATGATTTTCAGACCGGACTGCTCAGCACCTGGATGCACCCACTGTACAAAACCGGCCAGCAGCCCGCGGAAGAGTGCTACACCGACATCGAGGGCGGACTGGGCTGGTGGCGCGACACGCATTTTCCAACGACAACGCCGAAGTTCATCATGGGCGGCGTGGGGCCGAATTTTTCGGTCATCGCCAACGGGCCCGGTTATGGCTCGGGCAACGGCAACAATGATCGCGGCTTCTACGGCGTCGCGCAGCTCAGCCCGTGGCTGCTCTTTCCGCTGGACGGGCTGAACCTGAAGCAGGGCACCGAGGGCGAGCTGTTTGGCTACGGCTACTTGCCGCTTCCGCTGACTGATCCGAAGGCCTCCACTGCGGGCAAGAATGTACCGACTGGCAACCAGTGCTGGACGCTCTTTCTCAACACGGGCAATTTCAAGGGGCCGACGGCTTTCTTCACGCCCTGGTTCTGGTCGCGGGCACTGATTGAGCATCCCGAGTGGGCCGGCAAACTGCTTGACGCGGCACCTTCCGATCCGAACAAGGCGATTCAGATGGAAACGCAGCATATCCCGGCAGTGTTTGGAAAGTCTGTTGACGGGACGCCATTTGCCCGCCTGGCCCGGACGTCGTTTCCGCTCACGGCGGACGGCCATTCGGCACTGCTGCATCGCCACACGGTTTACACGAAAGCAGCGCTCTGGAACGATGTACAAAGCTGGTTCGACGGCGGCCCGCCGGCCGACGGAACAATCAGGCCCGCGGCTTCCGCCACGCAGACCTTCCGGTCCACCGGCGGGTCGAGCTGGAGTTTTTTCCCGCCCGATATTCCCCGCGATCAGGCCGCTTCGATTGCCTGGGGATCATTTGCCAAATCGAAGACGCCCGACCCTTTGACACTTGGCTTTGAATGGGACGACAGACTGACCAGCCGGAACGCCACGCTGGTGACATTGCCGGAGTTCTACCGGCTGGACAGTCAAAACGACGAGCCGCTCTGGACACCGGTGACGACCGACGAGCTGCCCGCGGACGCCGGACTGACACAGTATTCCTTTGCAACGCCGACAGAAGCTCCGCAGGAGCCGCGCACGACACCCGACGACGCGGAAAGCTGCTGGAAAAATCCCGGCCCGGTCGCTGGGCCATTTGAGGCGCGACTCGGCGATGGCACGGTCGTCACCTACCACTGGTACCGTTTCGCCGACCAGCCCGCGATGTTGAACGCCGACCTGTCCGACGCCGAACGCGAGATCGTTCAGCTACGGGTGGAAATGCTGCATCGCAACTGGACCAAAGACCGCGACTATCTTGCGCCGCCGGACTTCGGCAAACTGGCCGAGATCGACCCGGCCCTGATCGTGACGCCTCCGCCCGGTTTTGAGATTGGCTACGTTCCCATCGCGACGCGACAGGAGCTGGAAAAGAGTACGGCAACCACCGGGAACCGTCCCTGATGCGACACCGATGTCTGGTGGGATCGACCATTGGGCACCAGCCCTTGAGCTGCTCCACATGCCAGGCCCCAACTCGTACTCGTACTCAGTGAAACGGT
>JANOFL010000355.1:0-41227 GCA_031405895.1 Planctomycetota bacterium | reverse complement strand
AGGGCTGACGCCCTGCCGCTCGCCAACATCACAACTTGCCGCCTTCTACCGTTTCCCGGATATGGCCGAGGACGCGCAGGTGGATGGCGTGGATGATCGTGTCCGACCATTGCTTCCAGTAAAGCTGGGGGTACATGTCGACCGAGTACCAGGTGCTGCCCTCGAGCCGCGTTCTTCCGCCCGGCAAAGGCACCAGCCGGAACTCGCCCCGTTCGCTGCGCAAATAGCCGTCAAGGTGCGGCGGGTGGATCGCACCCCACGGACTGAGTTCCGTCATCGGACAGGGCTGGCGGGTGACCGAAAATGCAAGGTGATGGGGCGCGTCCCAGGCCGTAATCGGCTCGACGAATGACCCGGTCGAAAAATCGCAATAACGTGTCGCGCCTGGGCCGGTGCCTTCGATCCGGGCACGGACCGGGCAGGCCACGCCAAGTCGGAACAGCCAGCCGGGAGGCCTGGTGATTTCGGGAAATGCGATCACGACCGGCCAGACTTCTTCCGGTGACGCGTTCACCACGACGCTCGACTCGACTTCGTACACCACGGGCTGGTTGGTCCAGTGTTCCACCAGCGACACGCCGGGCAGGACCAAAACAGCGGTCATCCACGGCCCTTGCTTGTCCCCGTTCCTGGCAAACAGATGGCCGAAGTACCCACCCAGCATCACGGCCGGCAACATGATCGGCAAAGCCATCACGATGCAGATGATGCCCTCGAAAGCAGTGGCGACCAGGATCGCCATCCCCAGCAGCATCGTCCCAACAGCCATCAGGATGGCCTCGCGTGCATCGCAGCCGCGCCGCCGGGTCTGCACATAGCCCGAGGTCGCGCCGAGGAACACCGGCGCGATGAAAAATGCCGCGACTCCATAGTCGCCGAGAAACAGAATCGACAACATCAGGACGGCGACCGTCAGGACCAGACCGATCGCCAGCGAAACCAGCCACTCCATTACACCAATCGGTGCACTCGTGGACTCGCCTTCCTTTTCAGTTGCCCTCAACGTGCGGGACGTTGATGGAAGCAGGCAGAGGACCAACATCAGGACAAAGTTGATCACCGGAAAGAGAATCCACAGGCTCAACCACGGCGAATAACCGGCATCGATCAACCGGCGGACGGTGAAAAACAGGGCCAGCGCGACAAATGGAAACGACCAGAGCAGAATGAACATCGGCACCCAGGCCCCAGCGCCGCGAATCGCTTCGATCCGCGACGTGAAAAGAGGCGACACAAACATCAACGGCCCGTACTCCCCTCCGCTCGTGCCGTGTACCAGGGCGTATTCCACCAGGTACTTGAACAGCATCAGGCCAAAGCCCCAGGCGAAGTAGCCGATCCGGCCAAGCGGCACTGATGCCCAACGATCAAGTCGATCAAGCATGTTCGGGCCAGCGGGGTTGGAGCTGGGCTGATACAACGTCCAATTCCTTTGAGCCTGAGGCGCTAGCCGATTTCTTTGGGTGTGGGATAAGGGTCAATACAGCGCTATCGGCTAGCGCCTCAGGCTCACTTTTTAAAAGACTCCCGACCCCTTCCGTCTTCAACCGGCAACCGGATTCACCAGATTCGGCCCTGGTTCGGGGAGCTGGATCGGCCAGAGTTTGAGGATCACGCTTTCCCACTCCTGGCCGGGGATGCGGTAGCGGGCGGCGACGGTGAGGCGGATGCCTTTCATCAGGCCGGCTTCTTTCGCCACGACCTGTTCGGCTTCCCAGCGCGGACCTTTGACGGCCAGCAGCCGGCCGAGCGAGTACCAGTTCTTGTCGAACCAGCGGCAAAGCTTGTCGAGCGGCCCCACGGCGCGGGCCGTGCAGGCGTCGAAACGGAAGTCTTCCAGGAGCGTCTCGGCCCGCTGGTCCTGAATCTCGACCGGCAGCTTGAGCGCCTCGGCCATGCTTTCGAGGACGCGGGCTTTTTTGCCGACCGATTCGGCGAGGGTCAGCTGCAGGTCGGGCCGCAAGATCGCGAGGACCAGCCCCGGCACGCCGCCACCCGTGCCAATGTCGAGCACGTGCTCGTTGGGGGCCAGCAACCCGGACAGCTTGAGCGTGTCAACAAGGTCGCGGGTTACGAACAGTTCCCAGTCAGTGTGCCGCGTCAGGTTGACCCGCGTGTTGTGGTCCCAGAGCAGCCGGCAATATTCTTCCAGCCGCGCCGCGACATCCGCCGCAAGCGACAGGCCATGTTTTTCGAGCGTTTCTCCCAATCCGGTCATCAACCCATCCACGGCAGGTGCAGGAAATTCTCAAGCATTCCGGTCGCTGGCGGCGTATCGGGTGGCTGTTGCTGTCCGACCAGGAAGTACCGCGTGACATGGAAAAAGATCGGGGCAGCGAAGCAGACCGAGTCGATCCGGTCAAGCATTCCGGCGTGGCCCTGAACGAGCGTGCCGTGTTCCTTGACGCCTCGGTCGCGCTTGATCGCCGCGATGGTCATGTTGCCGGATGAGCCCATGACACTGATCAGGAGGGCCATCAGCCCGGCCCCGTACCAGGTGAAGGGAGTGACGTTGACCAGCAGCTGCAGCAGCATCCCGGCGATCGCCGCCATGACCGCCGCGCCGAGCAGCCCTTCCCAGGTTCGCGTCGGGTTGACCGACTCCGCGATCACATGCTTGCCGAAAAGCCGGTCCCAGGCATAGTGCATCGCGTCGCTGAAGAGCACAATCACAATCAGAAAGAGCAACAGCCCGGCTGGCTTGCCCGACCACGGCTCCATCCGGTCGGTCGCTCCATTCCACTGCTGGTAGTTTTGGTAGAGCAGGGCCGGGGCGTGGCTGAGGGCGTAAACACAAATCAGCAGGCCGAACTGGATCTTGGCCGTCCGTTCGAGAAACCGCTTCGTGTCGCCGGTAAACGCAATTCGGGCGGGGATAAAGAGCGAGCAGTAAACCGGGATCAGGACCGTGTAGAGGCCATACCACTCCAGTCCCAGGCCGACCATCACATACTGGAAGGGAGCGAAAAACAGCAGCACCCAGAGCAGCGTCCGGTGGTCGGCCCGCCGGGTCGGCGTCATGGCGATGAACTCGCGCAGCGCCCAAAACGAGAGGATGCCGAAAAAGGCCACCGTGACCCAACGCTGCATCGTCATCGTGACGGTCAAAATCGCGGCGATCATCAGCCAGGCCGAGACCCGGTTGTTGAAAGTCCGGATAATGTCGGGATCGATCGCCGATTCGGGCCGGCGACGAAGGACTTGGCCAACCACGGCGAGGATCGCGAGCACCACCAGCATCGCGACGAGCAAGACGACAGCCCGCGCGTCCAGCAGCTGGCTGCTGAACGGAAACATGGCGAACGGGTTCAGGGGTGGGATCGGCACGTCTGGTGTCATCGAGCCGGACCGCGACTGCGGCGGCGCTTCAGGTTTCCCGCAGGTCCAGCACCTTTTGGCGGGCCCGCTGCAGAAAGTCGTTTTTGCCTTCACCCGCCTCCAGCCAGATCGGCGGCCCGACCGTGATGCAGCTCAGCAGCGGGATTGGCAGGACCTCGCCTTTGGGCATGACCCGGTTGAGGTTATCAATATAAACGGGCATCAGTTCCAGGTCAGGCCGCTTCTTCCCGAGATAGTAAAGCCCACTCTTGAACTCGCCCAGCTCGCCATCCGGACTGCGACCGCCTTCGGGAAAAACGATCAAGGAGTAGGTCGTCCCGATCTCGCGGATCATCTGGTCGATCGGGCTGGAGTGGGCCCGGACGTTTTCCCGGTCGATCAGCAGCACGTTGAACAGGCTCGAAACGTAGCGGCGAACCGGCCCTCCCGTCCAGTAGTCGCGCGCCGCCACGGGCCGGGTCAGTTGCCGCAAGTGCCGCGGCAACGACGCCCAGAGGACCAGCGCGTCGAGGTGGCTGGTATGGTTGGCGAAATAGACCCGCTGGCATTTGTCCGGCCCGCAATCGACCCAGCGCAGCGTCGCGCCGCTGAAGAATTTGGCCAAGCCCACGAGGATCGGGATCGAAATCTGTTTCATGGACGAAAACGGAATCCGGCGGATGGCCGGTATTTTCGGGCGTCGACCCTCTGGTTAGCGGAACGGCGTGAGCCGTCCAGCCGCCCGCGCAGCGTCACCCATGCGGTCGCCGGGCGGCTCACGTCGCTCCGCTACAAAGGCAAGCAAGCTCATGCGTAAAAACCGGAATAGACTGTCTTTCTTGCGCAACCGATGACAGGGCAGCTTAACCCAACCAGGACCATGCCCGAAGGGCGGGCCGATTTGCGATGAAACTGGAACTGAGACTGGTATGCGACGCTCGCATCGACAGTGTCTGCCCCGCCAGGGACCGGCCATGACGGTTCGGGGGACGGTGGACGAAATCGCCCGTTGGCGGGGACTTACCGGCTCGGCCGAGCTGCGGGACCAGGAGCGGCTGGTTCGCGGTCTTGAGTCGGCGCTCCGCGAGCCGGAACCGAAGCGGACCGAACGGCTGGACGGCTGGAAGCAGAAACTCGATCAGTCGCTCGAACGGATCGCGGCCCGGCGTTTGGCCCTCCCGAAGATCGAACTCGATGAAAGCTTGCCCGTCGCCGGTTACGCCAGCGAGATCGCCCAGCAGCTGCGCCAGCGCCAGGTCCTGATTCTCGCGGGCGAGACGGGAAGTGGAAAATCCACCCAGCTGCCGTTGATCGCGTTGCAGGCCGGATTTGGACTGCGCGGTCTGATCGGCCATACCCAGCCCCGGCGAATTGCGGCCCGCAGCATCGCCGCACGCGTCGCCGGGCAGCTGGGTCAGAAGATCGGCGATTCCGTCGGCTGCCAGGTCCGCTTCTCCGACCAGTCAGGCCCATTGACCTGCGTCAAGCTGATGACCGACGGCATCCTGCTGGCCGAAACACCATCGGACCGCTTGCTGCGGAACTACGAACTGCTGATCGTCGATGAGGCCCACGAGCGAAGTCTCAACGTCGACTTCGTGCTGGCCTGGCTCAAGCAGCTGCTGCCCCAACGGCCCGAGCTGCGGGTGGCGATCACCTCCGCCACGCTCGACACTCAACGGTTCGCGGAACATTTCGCGGACGCGGCCGGCCCGGCACCCGTGATTGAGGTCGAAGGCCGGTCCTGGCCGGTTGAAATCCAGTACCATCCACCGGATGCCCCTGACGACGAATCGGTCCTGCTGGCCGTGGTTCACCACTGTGACCGGCTGTTGCAGTCCGGCGGCGGTGATCTGCTGGTTTTTCTCCCAACCGAACACGACATCCGGGCGGTCGCGAAAAAGCTCCGCGGCAGCGGCTCGCCGGCCATCGCGCGGGCCGATGTCCTGCCGCTTTACGGCCGCCTCGCGGACCATCAGCAGGCCGAAGTCTTCCGGCCCCATTCGCGCCCGCGGATTGTACTGGCGACCAACGTCGCCGAATCTTCGATCACCGTGCCGGGCATTCGCGCGGTGATCGACGTGGGGACGGCCCGGATCAGCCGCTACGTGCCGCGGAGCAAGGTCCAGCGGCTGCCCATCGAGCCCGTCTCGCAGGCGTCAGCCAGCCAGCGGGCCGGCCGCTGCGGACGGGTCGGACCGGGCACCTGCATCCGGCTTTACAGTGAAGACGACTTCGACAGCCGCCCGCCGTTCACCACTCCCGAAATCCGGCGGACCAACCTCGCGGGCACGCTGCTTCGGCTATTGTCGCTCGGCGTGCCGGACATCGAGGCCTTTCCGTTGCTCGATCCGCCCCATCCCGAAGCAATTCGCGACGGGTTCCGGACGTTGCACGAGATCACGGCGATCGACGACCATCGACGGCTGACCGACCTGGGCCGGCGGCTGGCACGCATGCCGGTCGATCCGCGGATCGGGCGGATTCTGGTCGCAGCCGACGAGGAAGGATGCCTCGCCGACATGTTGGTCATCGCGGCGGCCCTCGAGACCCAGGACGTCCGGGTCCGGCCAGCTGAAAAGCGTGAAGCGGCCGACACCGCGCATCGCCGCTTTGCGGCCGAAGAGGGAGACTTCATCAGCCTGCTGCGGATGTGGGATTTCGTCCACCAGCTGAAGGCCGACCTGTCGCGCAGCCGGTTTCGCATGGCCCTCGAACAGAACTTCCTGTCGCCCTCGCTGGTTAACGAATGGCAAGAGCTGCACCGTCAGCTCCAGGCGATGATCGGCGACGAACGGATGGTGACAGGCAAACGGGGAGCGGCGGCTGACCGGATTCACCGCGGCCTGCTGGCCGGTTTTTTGTCCGGCGTGGCCCTGCTGGACTCGCCGAAAGAGTACCTCGGCGCGGGCGGGATCCGGTTTGGCCTCTGGCCTGGATCGGCCCTGTTCAACACCCGGCCGAAATGGATTCTGGCCGGCGAGGTTGTCGAGACCCATCGCCGTTACGGCCGGATGATCGCCCCGGTCGATCCGGCCTGGATCGAGTCGCTGGCTGAACATCTCGTGAAGCGGTCGCTGGCCGATCCGTTCTGGAGCGACAAATCCGAGTCCGCGATGGCATACGAAAACGTGCTGCTGTTTGGACTGCCCGTGGTCACGCGCCGCCGGATCGGGCTCGCGCGGATCGATCCGGCAACCAGCCGGTCCCTGCTGATCGATGAGGGCCTCGTCGCCGGCCGCTGCCACGCAGTGTTTGGCTTTCACCAGCACAACCTCGAACTCATCCAGTCGATCCGCGACTCGGCCGCCCGGTTGCGCGATCGCAAGGCGGTGGTCGAGGATCGCGACCTTGCACGGTTTTATCGCCAGCGGCTGCCGGCTGAAGCAGTCGACGTCCGCGCGCTGCGGGAACTGCTCGGCCGCAAGGAACCGTCGGGGTCTGACGCCATATCGCAGGGGTCTGACGCCATATCGCAGGGGTCTGACGCCTTATCGCGCAGTCTTCGGAGCGATTTGGAGTCTGACCCCCTTCCGGGACGCCCCCTTCCGGGACGGTTCCCGGTCGAGCCACAAACGCTCGACGGGAAACTCCGTCTGCAGCCAGGCGATCTGGGCGTCGACGTCGAGCGGCTGGCCGAAGCGGCGAGCCTTCCCGACGAAGCCGAGGTTGGCTCGCTCAAGATCCCGCTCGCGTACCAGTTCATACCGGGTGCCGAAGACGATGGCGTCACGGTCGATTTGCCCCTGGAAGCCGTCGGGCAGCTGGATTCCGCTGACCTCTGGGGGCTGGCCCCACAGTTGTTGCGCGAGCAAGTGACTGGCTTGATCCGCGCCTTGCCGGCCAGTCTGCGCCGGTTGCTGGTGCCCGCGCCCGATGTTGCGGAGCGGGTGCTGCCCGCGGTCCGCGCAGCCGGCCGGGCTGTTCCCGAAGTCCTCGCGCGCGAGCTGACCCGAATCGCCGGGGAGCGGATTTCCCCGGAGATGTTCGACTGGAGCCGCCTGGAGCCGCACCTGCTGGTCAACCTTCGCGTGACCGGGCCGGCCGGAAATGTGCTTGCCCAGTCGCGTTCGCTGGCAGAGCTCAACCGCCAGCTCGGGCCGCTGCGGGCGGCAACCCCCGCTCCGATCGGGAACCAGTCGTCGTGGAGCGGTGATTCGTTT
This sequence comes from Planctomycetota bacterium, assembly GCA_031405895.1. GTDB lineage: Bacteria > Planctomycetota > Planctomycetia > Pirellulales > Pirellulaceae > BJ22. The sequence goes on along the minus strand of JANOFL010000355.1, from coordinate 33,746 downwards.
ACCGACTGGACGTGGGATGACTGGCCCGAACGGATTCAGGTGACTCGCCGCGGCCTGCCGATGGATGGCTTTCCTGCGCTCGTCGACAACGGTTCATCGGTTTCGCGTCAGGTGCTGGATACGCTGGCCGCGGCGGAGCGGACATCACGAGCTGGCATCGTGCGGCTTTTTCAACTGGCCGAGCGGCAGCTGCTCAGGGGCCAGGTCGCGTGGTTGCCCGAGCTGGAGAAGCACAAGTTGCGTCTTTCGCGGCGGGTTCCGGCGGGCCAACTGGAGGGATTGCTTCGCGACCTGTTGGTACGAATCGCACTAGTCGAGGAACAGCCTCTGCCGCGCACGCACGCCGCATTCATGGATCGCCGCGGAAAGGCCGCCGAATCGATCGGACTCGCGACGCAGGCTGTTGCCGGATGGCTGCCGAAGCTGGTCGCCGCGTGTGAAGCCGCTGACCGGCAGCTCGTGCAAGTCCCGGCGAAACATGCCGAAGCCGCGGCGGACGTTCGGCAGCAGCTCTGCCACCTCCTCGCGCCGGGCTTTCTCCGCGCAACGCCGTGGCGCTGGCTGCAACACTTCCCGCGCTATCTTTCCGCGGCCTCGTGGCGCCTCGAAAAACTCCCCGCTGCGGCACCGCGTCAGGATGGCGACCGACAGCGTCAGGTCGCCATCTGGTGGCAACAGTTCGAGAAACTGGGCGGCGAACATTCCCTTCAGGGCTGGCTCGACCCGGCCCTTGAGCAGTTCCGCTGGATGATCGAGGAGTACCGCGTCTCGCTCTTCGCCCAACCCCTCGGCACCAGCCTCCCCGTCAGCGACAAGCGGCTGGAGAAGCAGCTGCAACTGGTGCGTCGAACCTGACGGCAGGCATTCTGCCGGTGACCCTGATCCGACAATACGACCGATCCAGGCTGGGCCGTTCCTGACGCCCTGTTCCCCGTTTGCTTTCCCCGTATTGGCAGCCGGCCCCCGGCTGTCATGGGTGGGGACCCAAACAGGAAATTCAGGGCGGGACGATTCCGGGTACACTCGCCAGCAGGAACCCACGAGGTTTGTGGGCGGAGAATTAACAGGCAATGCCCGGCCCCATGCTCTTCCGCTTCTGTCTCTACGGCTTTCTTAAGAACCAGCGGTACTTTGAGCCGTTCCTGCTGCTGGTGTTCCTCGAAAAAGGCATGTCCTTCTTTGTGATCGGCACACTCGTCGCCTTCCGCGAGGTGTGCATCAATCTCATGGGCATTCCCACCGGTGCTATCGCCGACACCTGTGGACGACGCCTCTCGATGATCCTCTCGTTCGCGGCCTACATCGCCAGTTTTCTTGTTTTCGGTCTCTCCGACAGCATCCTGTTCCTCTTCCCCGCAATGCTCTTTTTTGCAATCGGCGAGTCGTTTCGCGAAGGCACGCACAAGGCGATGATCTTCACCTGGCTTCGCCTCAACGGCCGCATCGACGAGCGCACCCGCATCTACGGCTTCACCCGCTCGTGGAGCCAGCTGGGTTCCGCACTCTCTGTCGTTCTCGCCGCGGTGTTCGTCATCGCGACCAACGGTTACCGCTACGTGTTCCTCCTCGCGATCATTCCCTGCGTGCTGAACATCGTGAACTTCATGGGGTACCCCAAAGCGCTCGACGGCGACCTCGGCGCCGACCGCTCCGTCCTCAAAGTCGCGCGTCACCTGCGCGACGCGGTCGTGGACTCCGTCCGCAAACGCGACCTCCGGCGACTGATGTTCGAGTCGATGGGTTTTGAGGGTGTCTTCAAGGCAGTGAAGGATTACCTGCAGCCCGTGCTGACAACTGCCGCGGCTGTGGCGCTTGCGGGGGCCGGGCTCACGGCGCTCCCGGGCCACGACACCTGGACTGATACGCAGCGCGGAGCCGTATTGATCGGTGCAGTGTACTTCGTCCTCCATCTGCTGGCCGCGCTGGGCAGTCGTCGTTCGCACAGCCTGACAGTGCGCTTCGGCGGTGAAGAAGCCGCATCACGCGTCCTCTGGATATCGGTTGCAGTGCTGTACGCCGCGATCCTCTTCGGCGGCTGGTTCGCGGCCGTCTGGATCCTCGTCCCGGCCCTCGTCCTGCTGCACGTTTTGCAATCGGTCTGGAGGCCCCTGATCATCAGCCGCTTCGACAAGCACTCGCACGAGCAACAAGGCGCGACGATTCTCTCGATTGAAGGACAGGCACAGGGTATCGCGACGCTTGTCATCGCGCCGTTCCTCGGTCTGGCGATCGACACCGTCACCGCGCGCGGTCCCGGCGGCCCGTTCTGGCCCGTCGGAGCTGTCGGCCTGCTCGCGGCGCTGGCGATCATCGTCAGCGTGTTCGACAAGGGCGAAGCGAGCCCGGTCAAGGACGCCAGCCACGAAGAAGCTGGCGCTGGTTCGCCGGTAGCGGGGACGGACTTCCACAACCGGAACAGGGCCCCACTGCCGACCATCGTCCGACAAGAATCACTCGTCTTTCGGCGTTTTTTTCGTCAGTGGAGATGAAGAGGCTCGAACTCTCAACCCCCAGCTTGCAAAGCGGCCAGTGAAGACGGCTTTTCAGCCCGTTTTTGGCTTGTTTTTTGCAGATTATCGGTTGTTTGGACCTTTTGCAATCAGTCGCAAAGAAAGGCCCCGTTTTGCACGGTTTCGCGGTAGGCCGGCGGAGCAAATCCGGTAGTTACCGGTTTTGCAAAACGGCCTTCGGCGAGATGCCGGCCTGGTTGAGAAAGCACCAGAATAATTCCGCATGGACAACCTGCGCGGCGTCCCGCCCTGCCGCGCCGGCGTTCAGTCGCCGGAAGGACCCACCCTTGCCCCCGCCAGATTGCCCTCAAAAACTGCAAGTCGATTGGCCGTCCCGGGAATCGCAAAAAAAAAACCAGGAATCCATGGAACATCAAGGGCGGTTACGACGCATTTGATTCTTGAACAGCCCGAACGTGGCCGGACAAAGTGAAGGGCCGTCGGGCTGGATCCTGCAAATCCTGATTCAAATTCAAAGGAGAACTGGAATGTCGCGGCAATTTACATCCATCGTTTCGTTGGCATTGCTGTCAGCAGCCTGCTGGGCCTTCCCGACCCTGGTCTCGGCGCAAGGCAACGGACACGACCGCCCCTTTTCCGGGCATGCTTCGGGATCGATCGTTGGGCAAATCCCGCCCAATGGGCTTTCGCTGTCGTATACCGGCCTTGCCACGCATTTGGGGCAATTCTCCCGGAATGAAACGCTTTTCGTCAATGGTGACGGTTCGGTTACGGGGCAACTGGTCTTTTTCGCCGCCAACGGTGATGAATTGCGCGCGCTCATCAGTGGCCAATTCACATCCGCCAACTCAGTGATTGGCCAATATCAGTTCGCCGGAGGCACCGGCCGATTTGCCAGTGCGACCGGCCATGCCGGGTTTTCAGCCGTCACGGCAGATGGGATTCACGTAGACGTGGTCTTCGAGGGTCGAATCCGCTATTAGTCGCGCTGGCCGCCTCGATTTGCCTGGTCACCAATTGTTGATCGTTCGCATAATGACCCGGCAGCTCCTGCTGCCGGGTCGTTGCGTGGGCTGGGTCCGGTTGCGCGGTAGGCCGGCGGAGCAAATCCGGTAGTTACCGGTTTTGAAAAACGGCCTTCGGCGAGATGTCAGCGGGCCGGTAAACCGTCCACCAACCAACCAGAAAAAAAAGTCTCAAGTGTGTGAACCGCGCGGCGTTCCGCCCCTGCGCGCCGGCCTTTGGCCGCCGGAAGGACCCGTCGCATGGGCCTACTTTAATCCCGCGAGAATGGATCGCTGGACCGTCGGTTTGAGACTGAATCGGAGACCAGATTCCACGGACCCCCGGCGGGCCTCGATCCGGTGAAAGCAGACCGGCCCCCTGCGCAGGACGGCGAATCATTGGCGGCAACGCGCCAGTCGGCCATTCCACTGGACCGCGGCACAGTCGCCCCCTGACCCCCTGAAGAGGATGTCGTGATCGCGGTTGATGTCGGTGATCGCGGCCAGCCGGACTGTGTGCCAACCCGGCGCGGACCCCTTCGACCGCAGCGGCGTGCGGATCGCCGACAGGACCCGAACGGCCGGCCGGGTGGCGTCAAGTAAGTCTGCGCGACCTACGGTTCCATTCTACCGCAGTCGACCGGCTCCCCCGTTGGGACCCAAAGGCCGGCCCCGGCCCCGCCGACCCAAAAGTTATTTGGCCATCTCAACGTACGCGCGGATGCACCGTATCAGGCGCGAACCAGCCACTGAAAAAAAGGCCGCCCCCTGTTTTGCCTTCCGCCCCGGCCCCCTACTGCCAGAACCGCCAGAACTGACAGAAGGGGCCTTCCGGCGGCTTTGTCAGCCTTGGCAGTCGGCATGGGGCAGACTTGGGTGAAGGTGATACAGCGTGGCCGGCCGGCCCGTCGTGGCCTTCCGTTCCACGACCAGCCAGTCGAACTCGACCAGCACTTCGGCCGCCTGTTCCACCGCCAGCGCGTCGGCCAGCCCCGTCCAGCAGTTTCGGTAGACATCGCGAGCGGCAAACGTCGGCTTCACCTGGCGGCCCCGGATACGTCGGACCAGTTCCCGCGCCGGCCCGTAGCGGTCTTCGGTCGCGGCCCCGTAAACCCGTCGTGCGTGGCTTTCCAGATAGGTGCCCCAGCTGATCGCCCGGCCGACCGAACCCGCGCCCACGGGGCCGCTATGGCCGTCGGCGAGATGATCCAGCAGCGCGAGCGATGGAATCAGGGACCGGTACTTAGCGAGATGGCTTTCTACGGCCGGGTGTTCGGACCCGGCCCGGACCTTGGCTTCCAGACCACCACGCCATTGGTCGAACCGTTCCTGCGCTTCGCCGGTAAACCGCAGGTGCGGTATCCGATCATCGTGATCGGTCGTGGCCCCCAGGTCGGCGGCCGTCGAACCGGCCAGCCGGAAGTAAACGTCGTGTGCCCGGTCCCGCGCCGGCGTATCCGGCCACCGGTCGACGTTTCGCCATTCCTTGGCGATGTCCGGCCAGACCAGAAGCTGAAGTCGCTGGACCAGCCCGTCGTCGCCCCCCGTGCGAGCGGCCCCGGTGAGATACTTTTGCAGCGGGCCGGGTCGAATGCCCCCCAGGACGGAGATGCAGGCGGCCTCGATATCGACTGTGCCCCGGCCGATCCGGTCGAACGTGAAGCGGCCGTCGCCGTTCCACGCTTCCAGGTAAAAACTTCGCGCCTGTTCCTGCCCCTGCTTTTCCAGGCCGACCAGCAGGCCGACCAGTTCATCCCGAAACAGCAGCAAGTGCCCCAGCGGGTTCTGGCGCAACAGGACGCCAAGCATCTCGACAGTCGAATCGCTGACAAGGTATCGCGTGCGGGTCGGTTCCAGCAATTCGTCGACGATTATCGCACGTGCCATTCACGACCGCTACTGGGCTTTCCCCTTTCTAACCAATGCCAGACTGTGTCCATCACCGGCTGCAATCGCGGTGACATCACTCAACCCAGCGGGGACCGCTGCCTGCCCAAGGTTTCGGCCTTCATCGTCGAATACCCATGCGACAACTGTGCCGTCTCGCTTCAACGCCATGCTGTGGAAAGCGCCATCTGCCATCGCGGTGACTTCGTTTAATCCTACGGGGATGGTCAGTTTGCCACGGTCATAGAGACCACCCCACGCAACGATGGTGCCGTCCTGCTTCAGGGCAAGGCAGTCGAAATAACTGACTTCAATCGCGATGACACCGTTCAAGCCCTCGGGGATGTCCGACTGACCATGCTCATTATTGCCAAACCCGACGACGGTGCCGTCCCGCTTCAATGCAAGGCTGTGCCGACCGCCGGCCGCAATCGCCACGAAATCGCTCAGCCCCTCAGGGAATGCCATTCTGTCTACAAACTGTCCTCCTTGAGAGATTTGATCCTTAAATCCCCATTTGACGACAGTGCCATCCCGCTTCAGGGCAAGGCTGTGTGCACCGCCAGCTGCAATAGCGGTGACATCGTTCAACCCTGCGGGGACATCTATCTGTTGGTCGAAATTTACTCCCCATGCGACAACTGTGCCGTCCCGCTTCAGGGCAAGGCTGTGTGAACCGCCAGCTGCGATCGCGGTGACATTGTTCAACCCCTCAGGGACGTTCGCTGCTCCGTGCTCATTGTCGCCCCATGCCACGACGGTTCCGTCCGCCTTCAATGCCATGCTGTGTTCCCCTCCGGCAGCAATCGCGATGATATCGCTCAGCCCCTCAGGGATGTCCGTCTGTCCTTTTTCATTGTTTCCCCATGCTACGACTGTTGATTGCGAGGTGTCCTCCACCACGCCAGAGGTGTCTTCGGCCACGCCACGAGACCAATCCAAAACTACAGGGCGACCGCCTTTCCCCAGCGTGACCAGGATCTGTGTCTCGCTGAGGAACTGAACCCCGTCCACGTGCTCGACACCCTCTTCGTCTTTCAGCACAAGCTGAAACGTGTCGCCGGCATCCGTCTGCTTCAAGTCGTAGAATTCGTTTGGCGTGACAAGCTCTGTGTTAATACTCAGACTGACCGGTTCATCCTGAACAAGAAGCGCGATGCTGCGGGACGTGAATTCCACGGACAGGATCGAGAGCACTTCGCGTTCGGAAGCGTGGAGTTCGCCAACACGCTTCGCGGTTTCGTCGAGGTTGGTATCCAATGGCCTCTCAGCAGATCTTTGGCCCGGTTCAGGGCCCACTGACCCGAAGAAAAATCTGACTCCGGAACCAGCACGACACGAAGCCCAATTTGTGATTGCCGTTTGGCCAAATCAGCTATAGCACCGCGGTACGCAGAGCGAACTATGGGGGCTTTGTTCAAGTAGCTGCCACCTCTGTTCACGCGCACAGAACCGCTGGAAGGACCGGCCGGATCGGTGACGCTACCCTGCGGATAAGCAAGGTACCTGTCTTGGCAATGCTCCGAGACGTTGCCGTGCATATCGTACAGGCCTAAGGCGTTGGGGCTTTTTTGTTTGACCTGGCTTGCATAGTTTGGCTTGCTGTCAAAATGCCATGCGTATTGTTCAAGCTGTGATGCATCGTCGCCAAAGCTGTACGTCGTCGTGGTTCCGCCGCGACACGCATATTCCCATTCCGCTTCAGTCGGTAGCCGATACGTACGCCCTTCCTGCGCGCTCAGGTTTCGGCAAAATTCGCCCGCGTCATTCCAACTGATATAGCTCGCTGCGTTATCTTTTCCTTCCTCAACAGATTTCTGCCCTGCCCAGGGTATGGTCCCCATAATCTGCTGCCACTGGGATTGCGTGACTTCGGTGATGCCAATGTAATAGTCGCGAGTGATCGTCACCTCATGCCGGACTTCATCATCTTCACGGCCTTGTTCCGTGTCTGGTGACCCCATCATGAATTTGCCAGCCGGGATCAGTTTGAACTCCATGCCGACCTTGTTCGTCTCAGTGTCGCCTGCAGCATTCGGTTCCGCGCTCACCACACCGACGCCAAAGTCCGCTGCATCCAGGAAATTTCCTTGTCCGAGGTTTCCTCCGGTAGCAGAGATCGCCCCATAAGCGAACCGTACGGTATTCCCCAACGCCTTGATTTTCTGTTCGTTCCTGCTGTCGCAGACGGCCCAGGCGTCCTTTCCGGTGGTGTATTCCTTGGTAAAGAGAACGGTGTCATCGCCCCCCTCCAGGGCGTTGTCAGCACCGAGGTCGGTGATGGTCAGCTTCATGGCGTCATCGCCGTTGCGACCGCGATGAGCGAACGTGAACTCGAGCACGGCGCCTGACTGAATCCCTGAGGAATCCTGATAAAGAGTCCCATCGATGTACGCATTGAGTTCCACGAACTGAGTACCCTCATGCGCTTCAACTCCCAGAAACCCGGTACCCCAGATTTCGAAGTGGGTGTCGGTGGTCTTCCATCCGGGCATTGTTTCGACGAGTGTGTAACTCGCCTCTTTCCCCCGTGGTTCCTCAAAGCCGGGGTTGGTCAACCCTGTCTGTTTACCCGTGCTTGATTGAGCCTGAGCCAATGCACTTATGGCAAAAACAGCCGAAAGCGCGAATATCGCTGTGACACCTTTTCGATTCATCGAGTTTATCTCCGGGTGGAGTCTGTGGGCTGGGAACTGATCTGCACTTTGCCCGTTGAAAAAGGTGTCTGACCCTTTGGAGACCCGTTCCAAACGCGACGAATGTGACGGGTCGGAGAGGGTCAGACACCTTTTTCAACGGGCTGCTATGCAGTCGCCGGATTGAGGTAGAGGCGGAAAGGGGTGTCACCGACGATCCGCATGTTAGCAGACGAGGGTGATGGGGGAGTAGTTCTCCAGCAAGTCACGGTGCGGGTGGGTTTTGGCTGTTTCGACTTGCATGTTCCAGTCCAGGAACGGCCGCCAGTGGTCCGGCAGTGCCATCCGGCTCGATCCGGCTTGCCCCGGCCGTCTTGCCGTCTTGCTGTCTTGCCGTCAATCTTTCGGAGCGTCATTGAAACGCTCACGAGCGTCAGCTCAAATTGTGTCGAGGGCGAAGCCCTCGTTAGTAATTTCGGAGTCATCTCCCAGATGCAGCAGTTCAATCTCAGTGATCGGTTTCCGCCGATTCAGTCTCAGCGTGGATTGTTGTCCTGCGGGCCAATTGCGTTTTGTGATGCCGTGTGGTGGGAAATCCAGCGGGGACGGGTGCCGGGCGTGAAAGCGGATTTTAAACCATCCGTGCAGTTTGTGTATTACAACGCCCGGAAGCGGGAAGGGGAGCAAAACAGCAACGCCCCGGTGCCGCCCTCAACCGTGATGGAGGCACTTAAGGAATGGGGAGTTTGTGACGTCGAGCTGTGGCCTGATGAGACACGACTTTACCGGGAGCGACCTCCGACAGAAGCGTATGACGAAGCGGTCAGGATGAAAGACTGGCGTTTTGAAGAAGTCCCCCAGACACTGGAGGGGATTCGGGGATGTCTGCAGAGTGAGACGCCGTTCTTCTTTTGTCTCCGTTTCTGCAGTTCCAATTCGTGGTCGTTCGAGGGCGGTGAGATTTCCCGCACGGGAATTCTGACGCTTCCCGAATCGAACGAGACACCGTTTCGCAACCACGCGATGCTGGCCGTGGGGCTGGATGAGGAAACCGAGCGTGTGCAGGCACGCAACTCCTACGGTCCCGACTGGGGGAGTCAGGGACACGTATTCATTCCGCTGAAGTATCTCCTGAGCCGCGAGTTGGGTTACGCATTGTGGAAACTGGTTCCGCCGCCACATGAAAAGTAAAAGAAGCCGGCCGGATCAAGGAGCGCGGCGACGCTGATCCGGCAATTTCGCCACGCACCCCGATCGACAAACGCCGGAACCTCGCTCCGTTTAGTCCGGCCTGCGTTCCGCCTCAATCCACGCTCGCCCATGACCACCGGAAAAATGCACAGCGATCATCGCAATCACAAAAGCAATGAGAGCTCCAATTGCGAGCGATGGAACAGGCACGAGAGTTCCATTCGCGCCTGCCGTTTTCATCGATAAAGCGGTCAGCGGGTCGAGTGCAAGCGAGCCGAAACACTCCGAATCTCCGCCAACATCATGGCCACAGAACACGCCGCCAAAGTTCACCTCCTCTGCCAAAGATTACACATCATGAACAACTAGCCCGCCGCGGGTTCCGGATCGCCATAGAACGCCTTGTACCCATGCCCATATTGATAGTGGATCGCTATCATTGCGGTCACCGCGATAACGTCAAGGACTCCCAAGGCAATGGCTGGAAGGGGCTGGGGAATCATGTCAAGACCTAACAAACCGAAAATCCCAAAGGCGCCTGCTCCCATGGAAATGCCGAATTCGGCCCAATCAGCACCGCTGTCATACCCCACGGTCCAGATATCAACCACTGCGAAGAGCATTGCAAGTGCCGCTAATCCGCAGCAAACCATTTTTGCTATATCCGCTGCGGGTCCTAGTATACCCTTTTTTAGTTGACTGACTGACACAAGAATAACGCCAATCACACCGCAAAGACTTAGCAGGCCACCAAGGTTGTCAAAAGAAAAGAAATCGCCGGCCCATTTCCATTTTTGGTCGATTGTCACTCGGTAGATGTACTGGAAGATCTGAGCACATAGTCCACATCCGGCTTCAATGAAGCCAAAAGCGGCCACAACAGGATTGGGCGCATACACAGCCGCCACAGCTTGTGTTGCTGCGGCACCCCCCGACGCAGCAACAGCAGCCACAGCCGCCTGCTGCAGCACAGATTCCATAGTACCGCCGGTGATATCGGCCGCAGCCTTGACACACGCCCAGACGAGGATGACTACTGACCAGAAAATACTAAAAATCCTTGCGGCGTCTCTGCCGTTAGGTGCACCGGCAGCGTCACGGTGCCGTCCGCCTGCCATTGCAAATACTCCTTCGGCACCCAATTGGGCATCGGTTTTGTTCCATTTCGTGCCGGTCATCACCAACACCAGATTCACCGGCACGGCCAGGATCAGACATGTCACATCCAGAAGGCTCAGCGCGTTCCCCGTGAGGGTTTTGTAAAGCGCGCTGATGAAAGGAATGTGAATCTCGGCCGTGAATCCCTTGACCACGAATTCGAAGACCACGTCCAGCGCTTTCACAAATTTCAACCCGAGGTCTTTCATGACTTCAATGGCGAGCTTAGCCATATCGGCCATCAAATGCTTGAACGGGTCCAGTGTCAGGTCACCGGGAGAAGCCACCGATTTGACCACCTGCATCAGGTCTTCGCCGATCTTCTTGGCCCGGTCTAACAGGTCAGGGTCGTGCGGTTCCGTATTGTCATCAGGTACTCGGTTGTCGGGCACTCCGCTCGCCTTTTTGGAATTGTGCTCGACCTTTTCCTGCATGTGTTTCCCTTTGTTGCTTTTGGTATGGGAAACAACTTTCGAACTATGTTCATTGGAAGTCTGCGCCTTGCTATTCAGGGACTCGTGACTGGTCTCGACGCCCAGCACTTTGTCCAGCGCGGCCTCAACCTTATCTGCCGTACTCCTGATGGCATCGGGGACGGCTGTTTTCAATTGCCGTTTAATCCCGTCCAGACGATCGCTTATAGTACCTTTCAGGACGTCATGGACTTCCAGAATCTGCTTCCAGTCGAACAGTGACTTGAGGAAGTTGTAGACATCTTTTATCGCGGAACCGATTTTCTCGATGAAGGCGACCACATGATCGGCCACATCCTTGACCGTGTTGATGACCCATGTGCCGATTGCCCCGGCTGCACTGACGATTGCGAGCTCCACCCGGCTCACGATCTCTTTGGTCGCTTCGACCACAATTTGCACTGTGCGAACGACGACTTGTGTGACCTCCTGAACCGCATAGCTGATTCCCGCCGCCGCTTCTTCAAACGCACTCGCAATGGAAGCAAGGAAACCCCAGCCTCCCGCCGCATCGTCGGGCCCAAATCTTGACGCGCATGCAAACAACGTGTCGGCCGTTCCCAGCCCGTTCATGCCCAGGTGCGTATCAAGGTCTTTGTCGTTATGAAACGGCCGATATTCCATTGGCCCGTTCTTATTCAAATTCATCACAAAATGCGGGGCGGGCATATGATCCGGAGAGACCGGCCTGTGGATATCGACATGCGCATGATGGTGCAGCGACTCCACGCTGTCCGCCGGTGCGAACTGCTGATTGAGATGCCGGGCTTCGGAAGTCAGCCCCTTGCCCCGGGTCATTCCCGCCGCCTGTACACCGGCTGGCCTCGCTTTTTTGGTCAGGGCCATCATGTGTTGCAACGTTTTCGCGACTTCTTCCGCGTTCTTTGCATTGTCCCCGGTGAGCAGCGCTGATTTCTTGTTCTCTGCGTGAGGCAGTGCTTCTTCGCCCTTCAATTGTCCGGCAGTGACGTTTTCCAAAGCGCTGAGGGAGTACTCCGCCGGATGGATGACGAAATTGCTGCTCCGGGGCATGAAGCCTGCGCGGACCACCAGGTTGGGAACATTTAACAGATTTCCACCGGACCCTTTATTCGCATTTTCGTGGAGCGTAATCAACAGTTCCCCGTCCGCTCCGGTTTTGAATTGGGCCGAGTTGTCAGCATTCACAGAATAGGTGACCCCGTCGACTTCGATATCGACGTGGTCATCCGCCCAGACTTCGATCGGCTCAAACGGCAGCGGCCCGCCGTTGGATCCTGTCGCGACGATGGTGGTCTTGATCGTTGTGATCTGGGCTTTCTCGTCCAACTTGCCATTTTCGCCCAGCGTGTCTCCGTCGTCGTAATGCAGATCCTCGATCATGTCGCAGTGGGCGGTCAATTTCGGCGGTGGCAGGGTCACCATCGTCTGATTCTGGATCGCCGGACAGACGTGGAACCATTCATTGGTGTACATGAAGTCCGCGCGCAACTTCAGTTCCGGACTGTGGATGATGTCATTGCAGGTCAACGTGAGCTTCAAATTCCCTTTCGGATCGGTGACCACGGTTCGTGTCTGGCCGGGCTCAAGCGTCTCCCTGCTGATCGAGGGACCGGAAATCGTGACCTTTTCATTGGTCATAATCGTGAGTGGCGTATTTGGTCGCCCGGAACCATCTGCCGTGCGCGCGGTGATCGTGGTGGTGTAGACGGCCTCGGCGAGCGTGAAACTTCCGTCCGCGTTCTGCTTTCTTGTCGGGGGACCAGCCGGAGCCGACGTGGCCGACAGGTACGGATAGTGCGGAGCGCTGAAGTGCAGATCTGTCAGCCACACAACCTGCGTTCCCGCAGATTCATTGTGAAAATCATTGGCCGAGTGGTCGTGAACCGTGCCATCGTCAAAACTCCAGTTGGCCAACAGGTCCGGCTCATCTCCGCGCAGCCGGACGGACCGCCGGGACGCGATTTCCTCGGCGTGCAGCCACGTCCCCCAGATCCTGACATCCGCCAGCATGCCCTGAAATTCGTGCCCGCGAGTGCCACCGATCGAGACGCTCCTGGTCTCGGTGGCTAAGTAGAGCGGGTTATCCGCTGAGTCTACAACGGCCGAGTCGAGCCGTCTTCCATCGACATACAGCTCACAGAACGGCGCGGTGGCGTCCTTGTCCTGGCGGAAGACGGCCGCCAGATGATGCCAGCGCCCGTCGGCTGCCGCAGTGCCTTTGGCGGTAAACGTGTGCCGGTATTGATGATTCGAAATGGCGGCAACGACATCTCCCTCCGGCGTGACAGTCAGGGAAAAACCTCCGCGATCATCCTTCCAAAACGACCCCTCTTTCGTACCTTCGTCGCTATCAATTGTCCATTTTGTTTGGTGTCCCAAGCCGGGTGAATAAATCAGTTGTCCCCCTTTACCAGGTGTATTCACCCAGGTTTCGAGGGTGAAGTTGCCAGAGGACAGGCCATGTCCGTCCGGACCTGAATCGTCAGGGTCGAGGAGATTCCCGGTGTCCTTCATCGTGATGACGCTGTTTTGTTCGCCGCTGAGATTCAGCGCGTACTCGTTGCCGAAGACAACCGAGTGCACGGCGTTTGCTTCCGGTCGGGCCTGTTCAGAATCCGCGGAATGGCAGGCAAAATACAGGGCTCCCTGAGCCATGACCGGTCGTCCGTGAGGCTGGGTCTTGAGACTATCGTTTCCCCGCAAGGTCCCGGTTCTCAAGTCATAGGCCAAGACCGCCCCGGCGTCAGCGCCCTTGTTCGTTCCGCCGACGGTCAGAAAAACGTCGTCGCCATTGATCACCGGTGCTGAGATCACCATCTTGTTCAGACTGACTGGCGGACTAACGACTCCAATCTCTTTGCCCGATGCGAACTCCCAGAATCGAACCGTGCCGCTTTGAGTGGTGAGAACCAGACGATTATGGCGGGGGGACGCCGCCATGCCGATGATCGAATCTCCTTCAATTGAAGGGGGCTGCCAGAGATGATCGTGGGTGATGATCTTGCCTTTGTCGTCCCGCGCGATGTTTTGGGAAGACTTGAGGGTTCGGGCATCCAGCCTGACAACAGTTTTTCCATTTGCGGCAAACAGAACACCATCAGCGGTGGTGATCGGCCCGAAGCCCCCGATATCGACAGTAGCGGCCTTGGCCGGTGGATTGAGTTTACCTTCCGCATCTCGAACCGGATGGGGCACGAAGTGCAGCTTCCCGTCCTTTGTTCCGAAGTAGAGGCCTAAGGCTCCAGCATGCAGATTTGAACCCACCCCCTGGGAGCAATCAATAGACCCTGCTTCAGTTCCCGTCGCATTTTCCACCCACAACAGCAATCTGTCGGTCTCGATGCAGATGAACGACCCCACCGAAACCAGCTTATCGTCACCTGAATTGCCGATTACCCTGTACTCCCACTTTTGAGCACCGGTCTTCGAATCCAGCGCTCGCACAAACTCGAACTCGACTCGTTCGTTCTCTTTCAGCGGTGCCGTGTGGCGCATGTAGACCGCGTCCTCGTCGGCGACGAGATTCCTCCCCGCGGGCATGGTGAGCGACCAGAGTCGATCTCCGTGAATCAAATCGACAGCATGGATATGATCACCGGAGAAGAATGCGAGAGTCTCACCAGAAACGGCGAGTGTATCGCCGGAAACGGTCATCAGCCTTTCGGCCACAGCATCCCAACCGGGGGCGTCCGCACCGCCAATCGCCCATCTTTCTTGATAAGGCCACTCCACGGTCTCTGCTCTCACCAGGTGCGGGAATGGATCTTGCCTCAGTTTCAGGCTGGTGTGCTGCTTTTTGACCCCGACGACATTCTCATCAGGAATTGCCTGGGGATTCTTCTCTCCACCACCGGCAAGATCCGCGTAGAGGTGCGCTCCATTTTGCGGGCCCGGATTCATCAACGGCCAGTAGCCGACGAGTCCGAATTCCCGGCCGGTGAGCAGTTTCGCACAGCGGTCCTGGACTTCGGCGGCGGACAGTCCATGATTCCAGACCCGAACCTCTGCGATAAGCCCATGGAAGTTGGGGGAATACGCATCCTGGAGTTTCTTATGCCCAGGAGCTGGTACGTACGCTCCCACTACTAGCGGCTGAATTCCGTTTCCTACTGCTGGAATCTCCGGAGTCACGTCGACTCTCTTGGTGGACAGGAACAATTTGCTGGGAGCATGTAAGGCACGCACGGACTCGGGAAAGAGATCCCGGTGAACCACCACAGCGGTCGGTATGCTGATTCCATCGATAAACACGGTGACCACGTTTTGTTGCCGCACCACGCACAGGTGATGCCAGTTTCCGTCTGTCAGACCGGTCGGATCGGTGGAAGCGCAGAGTACAATTTCCCGGTCGAACTCCGTGATGGCGAACTGCACTCGGGCTTCCCCGAAGTCTTCGCAGCGAATCTCCTCCTTGTTGTTGGCAATCGCCAGCCGAAACCCGGGTCCTGAAGGGTCGGCAGATTGCGTTAGAACTTCGCCTCCCTTGGTGGTTTTTGCCCATAACTCCAGGCTGAAATCTTTCTTGCCGAAAGCAAACTTGTCCCTCGCGGGCAGCTTGATGTAATTGGGCTCCTGTGGCACACGATCTTGCAGATTGGATGAATTGCGATTAACAAATCGCGCTGCGTAGTTTTCTTCAGTGAGCGCGTTCCAGTTGCAAATATTATCGACGTCGGTCAATACATAAATTCCATCACCCCCAACCGGTGTGAAACGGAGCCCTTTCGGATACGGTATGACCTTGGCCAGTCTGAACGCAGGTGCCTTGTCCTTGAAGTCAGCGTTTGGATTCGACTGATCGACCTGCAGATTGAAGTTGAAGACCGCACCGCTTGTTGTTGCGAACACGACGTTCGCCTCATACGACTGGCTCCGGGCACAAATCAGTTGAGAAGCGGGACCTAGAATGACCGGTGGAAAGAATGTTCCCTGTTTGAACTGGGGGGCCAGAAGTTGTTGTCCCGCATTGTTGATCATGTCCTGCAGTGTATAGGTCTGGTATTCCTTGCCAGTTCTCAGTTCCAGGATCCCTGCTTTGCCATTCTTTGTCGTGAAGAACAGGCAATCTCCTTCCCAACAGACCGCCGGCGTATTCCATTCGCTCCCCGCGGGCGACTCCCAGACCGGCTTTCCGCTTTCCCAATCGAGGGCAAACGCTTTTTCGACATCCAACACAATGACCAGGCCATTTCCCACCTGCGGAGGGGTGTCCTGTCGGAGATCGCTGGAACTGTGATGGGTCCAGCGAGTCTTTCCGGACCGGATATTGATCGCTGTGACGGTTCGATCCTGGGCCAGAAAGATGGCCCCATGGCCAAATCCCACTGCCACAGACGGCAGTGATTTCAAGGAAGACTCTATGTTCTGGTCATTTCGTGCCTGGAAGTCCTTCCGTTTCCACAATTCCTTTGCCGAATGTACATCGTACGCCACGACGCCGCTGTTGGCGGTGGTGACAACAAGCACGTCCGTGTCTACATAGAAGTGTTTGACGTCCCCCAGTTTGGCGACATGGTACCAAGCACTCTTTAATCGGCCCGAACCGACATCCAGTGCAAGTACTCCAATGGTTTCCACCGTAACATTTTCCGCATGGGGATCGACGTCGTAGGATTTAGGGAGGTCCGGTGGATCACTCTTGGCCGGTCCTCCCATGGGTTCGTTGAAAAAGTCCGCGGCATGCCCCTCAAAGAACACGGTCCCGTTGCAGGTGACGAGTTCATTGATTTCGTGCGAAATCTTATGCTCCCAGCGCTTCGAATTCTCGTAGATGTCCCATCCCTGCAGGACGGCGTGCCCCATGTCGTCTATCGCGGCGACAACAAGCACATCCCCCGCCAGGACGGGGGCACAACTAATTTTGTCGGATGGTTTCGACCAGGCGAGATGGAGAGGCATCGTAACACTTTTCAGCTAAGGATCGACTGATCGCAACCGACCGCATCAGTGCGTCAGATGTGATCCGGGCTTTTTGAGTTGAATTATGGATTGAGTCCGCATGGCTCACCGTTGGCCCGACCGGGGCCAACACCCAGTGCCGGAGCGGCGCCAACCCGAAATCCGTTTCAACACCCCATGACGGTGTCGGACCGGTAGAAGCTGGTTGGATTTTCCGCAGGGTAACGAATTGGCTTGGTCCGCGGTAGCCAGTGACCTTTGGGCTGTGGCGGGGGCGGCAAAATGAGTCTCCCAGGAGGTCCGAATGATGAACGAAATCAAGGGCAAGGTGAAAGTCGCGGTGCGGCGATTCAGCGAAGAGTTCAAACGTGACGCGGTGCGGCTGGTGGCATCTGCGGCAGCGGCAAGACCGCCCAGGCCCTGAGCGAACGACCCGAACTGGAATCGGCCTGCCGCAACACGGTGGCCACGGCGATGCGTGAAATGGGCCTGCAGAGCAGGGGCGGCGCGAAGTTCAAACCTGCGACCACTCGCGCCAACCAGGCTCACCCAGTGGATCCCAACCACCTCGACCGGGACTTCACGGCCGAAGCCCCCAATCGCAAGTGGGTCCCCCAGACGGCAGAAAAAACCGTAGTTACGATTTTTCTCAACCGGGAAAGGACCGCGCTGGCGAACGTCGCCAGGTAAGAATCTCCCGTCTTTCGGCCTGTTTTTGTCGAATGGAGATGAAGAGGCTCGAACTCTCAACCCCCTGCTTGCAAAGCAGGTGCTCTCCCAATTGAGCTACATCCCCGTGTTTTCCGGCCCCCTTGGAGCGGCCGGCAGTGGGCGTACCAAGATTCGAACTTGGGACCTCGTCGTTATCAGCGACGCGCTCTAACCAACTGAGCTATACGCCCGGCATTCCTCTCAGAGTCTGACCGTGAACCGCCAAGAGAGCGGGTCAGACCCCGGCGGTTCTCGACAGACTCACAGACGGCCGAAACGGGCGGCCGGTTCGGGCGGCAGGGACCGTATTCTAGTGGCACACCCCAGGCTGTCAAACCGCGAAAAGGGCCGCAAATGGCCGGTTGCCGCAGGGGTGCCCAAGGTCCGGTTTGGTCGTCCTGGTCGTTGCTAACGACGGATGGATGCTGTCGTTGGCGAAAGGCCGAGTGACCGGATGATACCCGTTGCTTGCGCTTTTTGAAGTTGCGCGATTTGGGCCAAGACCGGAGACAGACCGCCCGAATCGGCCCTGATTCGTGCTCGTGCTCAGTCGCGGCCTGGCGGGACGGTGCTCGTAATCGTACTCGAAGAAAGTCGGCCGATTACGAGCACGAGCACGAGCACGAATCAGAGCCGAAAAGCGCAACTTTAAAACTCACGCTTCCGGCTCGTTGTGGTCCTGTCGGCGAGCGACGGTGGACCAGCCGAAGAAGGTGGAGTGGCGGGAGAAGGCGGAGCCTTTGGTCAGTGTGGTCCAGGGCGGGAGCCCAGGACCGAGTAAAGCGGGAAGTGCTTGCGTGAACAGAGGAAATGAGCGTCATTGTCATTCGTCGGAGGCCGCGGTTCTGGTATCTTTCGGAATGGCTCGCCGCGGGCCATTCGGGTTGTCTGAAACAGGGTAGGGATCCATGGCGACGTTTTTGAAACTGGCGGTTCTGGCGGTACTTGGATTGGTGCTGGTTGGGGGCGGACCGCTGCCATGCGCAACGGGGCAGACGCAGGAATCGCCCGAGGAAAAAGTGGCCAAGCAGCTCAAGCTGGCGCTGGGAATCAAGCCCAAACAGGCCGCGCTCGACGAGATCGACGTGCCGGCCGAAGCCGACCAGGCGACTTGCAAGATCGAATCGGCTGCCAAATCGCTCAAGCTGCCAGGCTGGATCGTCCGCGACGCGACCGGCCGGACGCTGCGGGTCTTTCTCGACACCGACAAGGACAACGCGCTGGACCAGTGGTCGTTCTACCGCAACGGCCTCGAGGTCTACCGCGACCTCGACACAACGAAAAACAACAAGCCCGACCAGCACCGCTGGGTGGGCACGGCCGGGATCCGCTGGGGCATCGACGCGAACGAGGACGGCAAGATCGAAGCCTGGAAAATGATCTCGGGCGATGAGGTTGCGACCGAGGCTTTTCTCGCCGTGCGCGATGGCGACGCAGCCCGCTTCGCGGCCCTGCTTTTGACGGCCGATGAACTGGCTGGGCTCAAGCTGGGCACTGAAATCGGCGCGACGGTCAGCGACAAACTGAAGCAGGCGACCGCCGATTTCCCGTCCTTCGCCCGTTCCCAGGGCTCCATCAAACCCGACTCGAAGTTCGTCCACTTCGGATCGCAGCGGCCCTGTCTGATTGCGGCTGGTCCGGGTGGCGGCGAACAGGACCTGATTGTCTATGACCGCGGCTCTGCCGTCTTTGAAAACGGCAAAGAACTGGCCCAGCTGGACCTCGGCACGATGATCCGCGTGGGCGAAGCCTGGCGGCTGGTTGAGTTGCCGGCCGTGGCCGATGCCACCAACACGGTTGCCAACGGCGGGCTGTTTTTCAGTCTTCCGGGCGTAGGGGATCCCGACGCCGGGGGCGGCAATCCGGCGACTGGTGCCATGAGCGAGCTCTTTGCGAAGTGGGAAGAGCTGGACGGCAAGCTGAAAGATGCCAAAGCCGGAGCCGAGACCGAAAAACTGCAGCGCGACCGGGCCACCGTTTTTCTGGACCTGATTCTCGGCAGCCAGACCGAAGACGACCGCCGCAACTGGACGCGGCAGATGACGGACACGGTGACCAGTGCCTTTCAGGGCGGGCTGTTTGACGGTGGGCTGGAAGTGCTCGGCGAGGTCTCCACGCGGCTGAAGACGGAGTCAGTCACCAGCGACCTCGACTACATCGCGTGGCGTTCGCTCTCGGCCCGCTACACCCGGGAGCTGCAGGCGGATGAAGACCAGCGGAGCAGCGCGACCGAACGGTTCATGAAGGACCTCGAAGGTTTCATTGGCGACTGGCCGAAGAGCGAGTTCACGCCGGAGGCCCTGATGCAGCTCGCGCTCTACACCGAAGTCAACAGCGCCGGCGACCCGGAAGCGGCCGGTGCCCTTTACGCCCGGGTCGTGAAAGACTTCCCCGACTCGGCGCTTGCTCCGCGCGCCCGCGGGGCCCAGTTGCGGCTGACGGTGGCCGGCAAGACGTTGCCGTTCAAGGGCAAGGCGATTGGCGGCCAGGAGTTCGACCTCCAGGACCCGCGCTGGCGCGGCAAGGCGGTAGTGCTCTTTTTCTGGGTCAAATGGTCGCCCACGTGCGGCGATGATTTCAAGGAGCTGCAGCGGCTGGCGGCGAAGTACAAGGACGACCTGATGGTAGTCGGCGTCAACCTCGACGAAAAGCGCGAGGATGCCGCGGCGTTTCTGAAGGAGAATCCGAACGCCAACTGGCCAAACCTGTTCGAGGAAGGCGGCCTCGAAGGCAGCCCGCTTGCCACACAGCTGGGCATTACGGCCCCGCCGATGGTGGTCCTGGTAGACAAGGACGGCAAGGCGGTCGACACCACGCTCGCCGTCGCCGAACTCGACCGCGAAATCCAGCGGCTCAACCGGCGCGGAGAGTAGAACAGTTGTCGCAACTGTTCGCAGTATCTCGGTCGCAGGGAAACGCGATCGCCGACTTTGAGGAGTATGCGCGGTCGGAGCAGTTGGGGACGACTGCTCTACACTTCTACTGGTTCCTTCCGATTCGCCGAAGGTACTCCGCCAGCCGTGCCTGGAGGTCGATGATTTTCTGCCAGTGGCGCAGACCGAGCGTGACCGATTCGCACCGCTCGCCGTATTCAACTTCCGAGACCAGCTTGCGCAGGTTGAGGTGCAGAAACTCGACCATCTCGGCCAGCTGGGCCGACTGGCCGGGGCTGAGTCCGCGGGGGAGGTCAGGGGGCTGGCTCTCCGACAGCCCCAGCTGGTAGTTCGGATCGTTTTGCCAGGGAAGGTCCGAGTCGCCGTTCTCAGGTTTGGCGGCGTTGAGTTTGCGTTCCAGTTCGGGCCGGTCGAGCTTGAGCATCCGCTCGGAAATCTGTTCACGATTGCCATACAGCAGGGTGCTGCGGCCGACCGTGATCAGGTCGCCGTGGCGGAGGATGCGAAGCTGGGTGTCTTCGCCGTTAACGCGTGTGCCGTTGGTGCTTTCGAGGTCGGTCAGAACGAGGTTGCCGTGATCGACCTGGAGCCGGACATGGAAGCGGCTGACGCGGTCGTCGTTAAGCTGGATGCTGTTGCCGGCTTCGCGGCCAATCGAGACGGGTGGCGCGACTTCCTCAAAGACCCGCCCCCGGTCGGCTCCTTCCAGAACTCTCAGCGTCACCGCTTGCATCGACGGCCGGCTCTCGGAATGCGGAAAACGGCAGGCTGCCCGGAAAAAGGGGAAACGGACTTGGTGCCGCGTCACAGGCCGGTTTTAGGGTGAACCGAAAGCGCTAGCCTCGGGTTCTTCGAGGAACCCGGACGCTAGCGCGTGCCGGCTCACGAAATCCACGCTAAAACCCAACGTTGACGAAGCACTGGTCCCGGCGGCGGGCTGTCAGGCCCTGAACTCTTACGATTGTATCACAGGCCCCGGAAAAAGACGGTTTTTTCGATGCCGCAACAGGGGGCGAAACATCCCTGAACGACGAACTCCCGGGTTCTGCGGTTGACTCGTTTCAGGCAAACCTTGATGAACGCAAAGCGGCGGTTGATCCTGGCTGGGCGTTGACGGTCCAGCCGGACGGGCCAGAATGGGCGGACTTTGCCTGGTTGGCCATTCGGCAAACCGCCTTTCAGCACTCGTAGCTCAATGGATAGAGCATCGGTCTTCGGAACCGAGGGTTGCAGGTTCGAGTCCTGCCGAGTGCGTTTTCAAAGGGAACTGGCGGGGAATTTCAGCGGTTCCGGCTGAAAAATGTGGGCTGCGGTGAAACCTGGTGCCTTCCCCGACGTTTGATCTACCGTCCGGTTGAACCGCGAATCAGGTTTCCTGCTTGATCCGGAGCGGCCGTGGTTTTAGGCTAAGGCCAGCTTGTCGGCCCGTGATAATGACCGGCAGGTCAGTGATCGGAGTGCTCCGCGGGGCGGCGGAAACACTCTGTCAGCGGTTTTTGCGTTGGATGCCGGGCGCGGGCGACCCGGAGCGACTTTCCATCCCGGGTGACGGCCCACTGTTTGGCCAGTGACTTTTTTCACAGCGAGTATCTCATGAGCAGCCGGCTGTTTGACCGTTGTCGTTCTGTTTCTGTTCGCCGGCGGACGTGGGCTGTGGCCCTCCTCGCAGCCTCGGTCGCACTGGTCTCGGTGGGCCAGGCCTTTGCCGATGACGACGATGACAAGAAAACCGACCTCAAGCTGCTCGCGACCCACAAACAGACCCACGTCATCCGTCCCAAAATCGACGACGACCCGGTCAAGCTGAATACCTTCTGCCTCGACCCGGCTGGCAACATCCTCGCCTGCGTCGGAGGAAGCGAAGTCGAATACGTCGAGAACGAAGACGGATCGTACGAAACGAAGAAAACCGAAAAGGCTTCTGCCCTGCAGGTCTACTCCCCCGAAGGCGAACTGGTCCGGCAGACCGAACTGACGTTCAAGCCGACCGCGGTCAGCGTTGCACCGGACGGGACGGTCTTCATCGCCGGCTCGGGCAAGCTGGCCAAGCTCACGGCCGATGGCGAAATCATCGAAGTCGTCGACTCGCCCTGGCTGGGCGACCTGGAGGCCCTGAAAAAGGAAGCCGAGGAAGACGCCAAGGCCCAGCTCGCCACCATGACCGAATCGATGACCAGTACGATCGAACGGATCGAGAAGCGGATCGCCAAGATCGAAGAAAAGCCCGAAGAAGAGCGGACCGAACGCGAAACCAAACGGCTGGCGACCCTCGGCGAACAACTGGCGGCCCAGCAGGAACAGGCCAAACAGATGGAAGCCGCCTACGCGGACATGTTTGACGTGGAATCGATGCTCGAAAACCGCACGCGGGTTACCTCCCTGGCCGTCAACAGCAAGGATGTCTTCGTCTGCGCCGGCGGCAAGGGCTATGGCTACGAAGTCTGGCGGCTGGACCACGCTTTCGCCAACCCGGAACGGGTCGTCGAGTCGCTTTCCGGCTGCTGCGGCCAATGCGATATCCAGGCGACCGATGAGCACCTCGTCATCGCGGCCAACACCAAGTTCACTGTCGACCTGCTCGACCGCGATGGCAAGGAAGTCACCTCGTTCGGCGAACGTGGCGGCGATGAAGGTTTCGGCAGCTGCTGCAACCCGATGAACGTCCGCTGTTGCGACAACGGCGATATCCTGACCGCCGAGTCGAGCATCGGCTGGATCAAGCGGTTCGACAAGGACGGCAAACTGGTTGCGACGATTGGCAAGGCCAAAATCGGCGGCGGCTGCAAGCATGTCCCGATCGGCTTCGACGCGAAACTCGACCGCTACTACATGATGTATGAGGACAAGTCCGAAATCTGCGTTCTCGTTCCCAAGTCCGAAGCCCCCGAGTTCACAGCAGAGGAACTGGCGTCGAAGGAAGCCCTGGCCGGCCTCGGACAGAAGCTGATCGGTGCCTGGGTCGCGGACGCGGCGGCAGCTCCGGCTGACGGCGAAGGCGGCATGCCCATGATGATGATCGCCGGTGCCTCCGTCGAAGCAACCGAAGAGGCCGAAGACACGGAAACCAGCGATGATTCCGGAACCGAAACAACGAAGCCGGCTGGCGACCAGGAAGAAGCCAGCGACACGCCAGGTGGGGACGGCGTGACTGCAGTGAAGTCCATTCAGGCGTTTTCGCTGATCCTTGCTGAACCGGCCCAGGATCCCGACACCGACAGTGCCGATTCGCCCGATCAGTCCGAAGCGTCCGACACGCCTGAAGCATCAGAACCTTCCGGCGAACCGTCCGACGAATCCGCCGAGGTCGAACTGGCCACCCAATTCGAGGCGATGTCCCTGATCCCCACCCGTCTGGAATTCCTTGCCGAGGGCACACTGAAAGCCGAAGGTTCCTTCCTCGCGGGGGCGGGCAGCCAGTGGGCCGCCGTCCGTCAGGAGGGTGACACGATCGTGGTCTCCCAGGTGCAGGACGACGTTTCCAATTTCGACATGGAAATCAAGTTCATTTCCGACGATCAAATCCACCTCTCCATGTTGATGGGAATGCAGAACGCCGGCGAAGCCACGTACCGCCGCGTCAAGGATGAACCCGCCTCCGACGGTGAAGAAAGCGATGCCGCCGAAGATGAGTCCGCCGGAAAGGATGGCTAAACGTGGGATAGGCTTCCAGCCTGTCAGTCCGCGCAAATCCTGCCTGTCGTCCGTTTTCCAAACTGCGTTTTCAGCGGCCCGCCAGTCCGGAAAACACCCTGATTCAGAAAGCTCTCCCATGTCCCGTTGTTTCAGACTTTGCTTGCCGGCGTTCGCGCTGGCTCTGCTTTTCGGGGCCGTCCAACTGTCCGCCTGTCAACTTGAAGCAGCCCCCCCACCTGTCGTCCCCAACCCGGACGCCCTTGCCCTGGTTGTGATGGACCCGCTCGCCGGGCCGCTCGCCTGCGATTGCATCCAGGGCTATGCCCAGCGCAGGTACGAGTTGCTAGGAGCACATCTCGAAAAGAAGCTTGGCCAGCCCGTTCAGGTCTGGTTTGGCGAAACCCTGGCCGCGGCGATGGAAGAATCGGGCGGCCGGGCCGACCTGATTGTCGGCAAACATTCCGTTGTGATCGCCCACGCCAGCTCGGCGCAAATTGAAGTCGCTCCGCTGGCCCGGCTGACCGGCAAGGACGACTCGGTAACCCAGACCGGCTTGATCGTCGTTCGCGCCGACAACGCGGCCCAGTCGGTGGATGATCTGAATGGTTACCGGATCCTTTTCGGTCCGGCTGAATGCGACGAGAAAAGTGCGGCACCACTGGAGCTGCTCAAGGAACACGGCGTGGACATCGACACGAACGAGGGGGAGCTGGAAACATGCTCATCCTGTAGCGTCGCGGCCAAGGATCTGATGGAGCTGTCCGCCAGTGACAAGGCCGCGGCCGTGATTTCCAGCTACGCCGCTCCCCTGCTCGAAGGCTGCGGGAACATCAAGAAGGGCGATTTGCGGATCGTCGCCGAATCGAAACCGGTCCCGTTCATCACCGCCTTCGTCAATCACGCCGTGACGACCGAAGCCCGCGAGCGAATCATTAGTGCCTTGGCCGACGTCGAACTGGACGCTGAATTGCTGACGGGCCTCGAAACCGGGTCGGGCTTCTTGCCGTGGGTGGACGAGCCGGTCGCCGAGACCGTCACGGGCGACCAGCCCGGCGACGACGGAAAAAAAAAGTCTCCCTGACCTGACGATCTCGCGTGGTGACAAAGCTCCTGCTTTGTCAGTCCGCGCAACGTCTTTGCCCAACCCCGCCAACGGCGACTGGCCGGGCTGGCGGGGCCTTCACCGCGATGCCCGTGTTGCCTGGCTGCCGGAACAACTCCCCGACGCGGCGGAATTCGCCTGGTCAGCCGGCCTGACCAGCGACGGAATCGGCGGGATCGCGGTAGCCGCAGACTGCGTCGTCGTTGCCAGCCGCGACGCGCTCGATCAGCGCGACATCATTCAGTGCTTCGGCCAGGAATCGGGCGACGAGCTTTGGCGACACGGCTACGAAGCCCCGGGCAAGCTTGACTACGGCAATTCGCCCCGCGCGACGCCGCTGATCGATGGCGGAAATGTTTACACACTCGGAGCCTTCGGCCAGCTGACCTGCATCGAGCTGGAATCCGGCATCGTGCTCTGGCAGCGGAGCCTGAACCGCGACTTTGCCGCTGCGGAGCTGACCTGGGGGCATGCCGGCTCGCCCTTGATGGTCAACGACCAGCTGATCGTTCAGCCGGGTGGCAAGGAGGCGTCGCTGGTGGCGCTTGATCCCGAGTCGGGCGAGACGCTCTGGCAGTCAGCTGGTGCGGCGGCCTCCTACAGTTCGCTGGTTCCCGCACCCCACGCTGGCGGGATCCAGGTGATTGGCTTCGACAAAACCACGGCTGGTGGCTGGGACGCGGCAACGGGCAAGCGGCTCTGGACGATCGAGCCGGATGTCGCGGGCGACTTCAATGTGCCCACTATTATCGTCGATGGTTCGCGGCTGGTGCTGGCAAGCGAGAACAACGGCACGCGCATCCACCACCTTGACGCCAACGGCCACGCGGGAGCCGAACCGGCCGGAGCCAGCCCTGATCTGGCCCCCGACACACATTCACCGGTGATCGTCAACGGCTTCGTCGTGGGCGTGTGGAATGACCTGTTTGCATTGAGGCTTGACGATGAATTCCAGACCGCCCATTCACTGCAGGACAACGCCTTTTTCGCCAACACCAGCCTGATCGCTGGCCCCGACCGCGTGCTGGCGCTCAGCGAACAGGGCGAGTTGCTGCTCGTTGGCGTCGGGGCAGACGGGTTGAGGCTGCTCGACCGGCTGGCGCTGACCGATGAAAAGCTCCGCATCCTCGCCCACCCGGCGCTTGCCGGTGACAGCCTGTTCGCCCGGCTTGGATCGAAGCTGGTGCGGCTGGACCTGAAGTAGAGTTCCTCGCGGGCCTCTCGGATGGCCCCCTCATCGCGAGGCTCCCGCCTTGGCTACTCGTTGCAAGGCTCCTGCCTTGCAACGCACTGACCAAAGGCTCTGCCTTCGACCTCACATCCGTGAACGTCGCAAGGCAGCACGGGTTCTTGTGGCAGGCAGCGGCTGAAGCAGGCGCGCTCGAAGGCGGAGCCTCTATTCAGTGCGTTCCCCGGCGGGAGCCGGGGAACGAGTAGTTAACGAGTAGCTACTTCGACAATGCCTCAAGCACTGTCTTCCAAACGGCTCGCCGGAACTCTGCCACGTCGCCCGAATCGTCCGGATGAACGCGGTTGGTCAGCGCGATGATGAAACACTGGCGGCCAGGGTAAATCCGGATCGCGACGCCCGTGTAGCCGGTGTGACCGAACGAACGGTCGCTCACTGCCCGCTCGCCCTCGCCCGGAAAGAGGTCCCACAGCACACCCCGCTCATCGCCGAAGCCCGGATTCTGGAGCGCGGTCATTTCCCGAACTGTTTCCGCGCGGATCAGCTGTCGCCCGCCGGCCCGGCCCTCGTCCAGCATCATTTCTGCGAACCGCGCGAGGTCCGCCGCCGTCGAGAAAAGCCCTGCGTTGCCCGACACGCCGCCCTGCATCGCAGCCAGCGGATCGTGGACCAGTCCGCGGCGAAACCCGTCCCCGGTTTCCAGCCGGGTGGTCGGCACGATCCGGGAATCCAGCGATGACGACGGGTTAAACCCCGTTTCGTGCATTTCCAGGGGACCGAAAACCCGTTCATGCGTGAACTGGTCCAGGGGCTGGCCGCTGATTCGCTCGACGATGTCGGCCAGCAGAATCGCGTTCAGACAGCTGTAGCAGTGCGTGCTGCCAGGCGTGGCCTTCAGGCTGGCCGCGCGGATGGTCTGCCGGACTTCCGTGGAACAAACGTCACCATTCAGCAATCGCAGCTCTTTTTGGACCGCCGGGTCAAGGTACGCAGCGGTGCCCGAACTGTGGCTCGCGAGCTGGCGAATCGTGACCAGTCGCTTCGTCTCCGTGTCGAACTCGGGCAAGTAGAGTGCGACCGGATCGTCCAGGCTCAAGCGGCCTTCGTCGAGCAGGATTGCGAGGGCTGAACCGGTCGCGATGGGTTTCGTGAGGGATGCAAGATCAAAGACGGCATCGACCGTCATCGGTTTTGTTTCGGGTTCGATCTGCAAGTCGCCCCAGGCGTGGATCGACCGCTGAAAACCGTCGCCCGCGCGCACTCCGACCGCGATCACTGCGCCGGGAATGCGGCCCTGTTCAAGCAGCTGCGGCACAACCAGGTCGAGAGCTGCGGCCAGTTCGTCCACCCGGCTTGCCGCATGATCGTCCGCAATCACCTGGCCGGAAACGGGGCGCCCGCCTTGGGCTGATAATGGGAAAAGCCCAGCCGCGACGAGAAGTATGGCAAACCGGGCAGGCATCGGGACACTCGCGTTCAAACCACCCTGCTTCGTGCTCGTGCTCAGTTCCGGCCTTGCGGGACGGTACTCGTAATCGTAATCGAAGAATGCCGGCCGATTACGAGCACGAGCACCATTTCATTGAGCACGAGCACGAATCAGTGCCGAAAACGCAATTTCAAACTCGCGCTTCCGGCTCGTTCGCGTTACTGGCTACTGCGTCAGCATCATGGCCGTGGTGGCGAGGAAATTGTTGACGGCGTGCATGGTCATCGGCGCGACCAGCGAGCCGCGCCACTCGCGAAGCAGCGACATGCCGGCGGCGAGCGTGAACAGGGGCAGCAGTCCCACCAGATTCTGGGGATGGATGCCTGCGAACACTACTCCGCTCGCCGCAAGTGAAATCAGAACGCTGCGGCGACGCCCGAGCCCGGCCGAGCGGTCGCGGAGATAGCGAAAAAAGAGGCCACGAAACAGCACTTCTTCCACCAGCGGGGCCAGCACGCAGGCCAACAGAAACACAAACAGATACGTTCCGGTGCCACCTCCTGCCAGCATGTCTTCGACCGGGTGCAGTGCGGGCGGGCTCCGCAGGTCATTGTCAGTCCCATGCAGCTGGGCAAAAAAAACCGGCGCCAGTAGCACGAGGCAGCAGCCGAGGGCAAAGACGGTGCAGAAATAGCCAAACAGGCCGCTTCCAACTTCTGCCAACGGTCGTGCCGCCGTCAGTCCGATATCGCTGGACATTCGCGACCAGGAAACGCCGCGCGCCAACGGCCACCCCAGCGCCACGAAAACCGACATCTGGGCCGCCGGCGCTGCCAGCCAGACAGGTAAACCCGCGAGCATCGCGATCGGACCAGTCACCATCATCATCAGGACGCCAACGACAAACGCCTCCAGGTAAATCGTGCCGCTGTGTGTCTGGTGGGGCAGCGCGGGCCTGAACCAGCCACGCCGCCAGAGGGTAATGGCCACAATGGTGGCTGCGAGCGCTCCCAACGCGACCAGCAAGCCAACGCCACCCACAACCAGAGCGCCAATCGCCGAAGCGATCGCGGGTTCTTCGATTCCTGGTCGATAGCTGGCATTGGCGGCTTCGCGGGGCTGGACCGCCAGCTCACCCAGCCAGCCGAACTGTTCTTTTAGCAGCCCGCGGTCGGAATCATCAATCTCGAGGGAAGTCGCGGTCCCAAGCTCCAGAGCCTGCCGGGCTTCGAACACGCGCTGCAAAGCGGCGCGCACCGAAACATGCCGATCATCAGGCTTGAAGGGTGGACGCATTCCCGGCTCCGCATGCGCTTCCGCGGCCAGGATTTCGACTACTTTGTCGTCCACCTTGCCAAGAAAATTGAGTGCCCGGTCAACGCCCTCCTGCTCGGCGAGCTGGATCGAGGCGGCGTAGCGGTGAAAGAGCGAACCTGTGTTCAGGTCATCCGGTTCGGCGGTTGCTGCGGCCGCGCCAGCAAATCCTTCCCCCAGCATCTGGCGGAACCCGAGTGCGAAGCGGGTTTGACTGGCTACTGCCCGCACATCGCGGTGCTCGATTGCCTTGCGATTCAGGTCCGGATCGGACGAAACGTTCTGCTCGAGCCAGTTGCCGATGAAAACCAAAACGCTTATCCCGACAATCATGGCCCAACAGGCAATCTCGATCAGCCCGGACCATTCCGACTGTCCAGCCGGCTCGTTCATGGGGCCGGTCAGGACCGGCTGCTCGACCGGTTCCGCGCCGACAAGTAATTCGTCCATCAGTTTTGAACTCGGGGGTCGGGCCGGCCGGACCGCTGAACTGCCCGGGCGAAAACGTAGTCGAGCATGGCTTCGGTCAGGCGGCCGGTGAACGTGTTCTGCTGGCTCGGATGATAACTGCCGATCAGCCAGCGGTCTGCGGTCAGCCGGAATTCGGCCGCATGGCCAAAGCGCGGTCGCTTGCCGCCGGCCTCCAGCAATCCCGGCAGCCGGCAGACGGAACCCCATGCGATCGCACCGAGAGCGACGATCACTCTGGGCCGGCAAAGCTGTAATGTACCGACCAGAAACGGCTCACAGTTCGCCAGTTCGTCCGGTGCCGGCTTGTTGCCGGGCGGCGCACAATGCCCGGCCGCCGTGATCAGGCAATCGACCAGTTCTGTCCCATCTTCACGCGAAACGCTGACCGCCTGGGTCGCCAGCCCGGCCCGGTGCAAAGCCCGGTAGAGCCAATCGCCGCTGCGGTCGCCAGTGAACATCCGGCCGGTCCGGTTGGCACCGTGCGCTCCGGGTGCCAGCCCCACAACCAGCACGGACGCCGGCGTGGTACCAAAGTTGGGCACCGGGCGGCCCCAGTATTCGTCGGCAGCGTACGCTTTCCGCTTTTCCTTCGCTACAGCGCGGCAATGCTGGACAAGTCGCGGGCAACGTTCGCACGCGACGATCTGGCGGTTGAGTCCCGCCAGTGAGCGCGGCGCGGAACGGCTCATGTCCGCGACCCGACTTCATCCTGAACCGGAGCCACGGTCACGATGCTGCCCTGGATCGAAATGACCCGCACATTGCGGCCGGCTTCGACAAAGCTGCCGTCGCTGATCGCGTCGAGACTTCGGCCGGCGAAGCGGACCCTCCCGGCTGGCCGAAGCGGGCTGTCGGTCTTGCCCCAGTCGCCCACCGAGACCAGGGGATGGGCCGACGGCGGTGGCTTGTCACTCGCCGGTTTGAATGCGCCTCCGGCATCTCCGGCCGAGTCGAACCGCGGCGCAAGCACGAGCTGGTTGAAGACCGGCAAGCTGCCAAACCGTTTCGTGATCCACGCCGCGCCGATCAGGATCACACAACCACACGCGATCAGCATCACCAGCGACGTGATCGTCTGGTTCCATTGCGGAGCGGTCGCCGGAATGACAAAACTCTGGCTGGCGAGGACCGCGCTGGCGGCCATCAGACAAAGCCCCGAGATCCCCGCGACACCAAAGCCCGGGATCACGAACAGTTCCATCCCGATCAGGGCCAGCCCGGCCAGAAAGAGGGTCACTTCCAGCCAGCCCGCCGTGCCGCCAAAAAACCGGCTGCCGAAGAACAGCAGGGCACAGAGCGCCGCGATGACGCCGCCCACGCCGATCCCGGGCGCGCTGAGCTCCAGGTACAACGCCAAGACCCCGATAATCAGCAGCAGCGCGGTGACGAGGGTCGTATTGAGCAGGTAGATGATCTCGTCGCCCGAAGTCCGGCGGTGGACGACCATTACGTCTGCCTTGACACCCAGCGACTCCAGCAACGCGGCCCGGTCGCCGGCCAACGTCTCGATCAGCCCCAGTTCGGCGGCGCGCGCGCCGCTGAGTGTCAGGAACCGCTCCGGGCCGCTCTCCTCCACCAGCTCCCATGGCGCGTCCGGCCGCGGTTCGTCCACGCGGGCGGTTTTGTATAGCTTCTTGCCGTCTTCGCCGGGCTGGACAAAGACCAGTACGTCCTTGTCGATCATCGCCTCGGCCAGCTCGGGCGGCCGGCGTTTGGCCGTGGCGAGGTCGCGGACCTGCCGCACGAGGACCGACTGGATTTTGGCCGGCACCAGCCGGAACGCCCAAAACTCGGCGTCGAACGCGATTTCGCCAATGTCACCCATCCGCATCGTCGGGCTGCCCGCGATCTCGTCGCAGCCAAGGGCGACCAGCGCCCCGCCACTGATCGCTTCACGCGGGATGTAGGCCAGCGTGTAAGCCCAGTCGACATCGCGAAGCAATTCGGCGAGATCCAGGCTGACGGTTTTCAGTCCGCCGGGACTGTCGATTTCAATGATGACCAGATCGGCACCTGCCTGCTGGGCTTTGGCCAGCCGGTCGCGGAAGTACTTGTCGGTCCGGAAGTCGATGACCCCGCTGAACTCGATCAGGACCGGCTTGTGAAACTTGCCCGGCCGAGCCTTGTCGACCACGGGAACATCCTGGGCCTGGGCAAATGAAGCGGCGATTGCCGACAGCAAAACCAGGCCCACTGCCAGCCATCGCGCGAATACGGACGGCTTCCGCCCCGCAAAAAGAGCCGGCGCAGAGTGCTGGCAGGTTCGGGAAAGCATCCTCTGATCTGGTTCGCGCATCGGCTTGCTTGCGATTTCCCGGTCGTGACAACGGTCGGGCGGTGGCCCCGGAAACTGGTTTGGACAGAATCCGGCGATTGAGTTAGGTTTCCCGGCCGGACAGCATGTTCTGGCGAAATCGAAGCGGCCTGGTTCGCTTCACGTCCAGTCGATTATGGCTGGTGTTTCGGCCAGCTGTCCAGAATGCGCGATCCGGACGCGGCGGGATGATCAGGATGGTCACCCGCCAGTTCGTTGTGGCCGGAAGGATATCGGCTGCAATCCGGTTCGTGCGGCGTCGCGAGACGGGATGACCCGTTTCCCGGCAAAACGAGGTCAGGGAGCGACCCGATGAGACGGATCAGGGATGGTCTGGCTGTGCTTGCGCTGTGGCTGGTTCCGGTGGCCGTTCTGGCCGGAGTCCAGGCCGAACACCCGGCTTGCCTTTATTATTTCACGATGCAGGGCTGTGGGCCTTGTGCCCAGGTTGAACCGGAAGTCCGCCGGCTGGCCGATGCCGGCTATCCGGTCAAAGTCATCGACGCACGACTCAACCCGCAATGGGCCCAACACTTCCAGGTCAGCTCGACTCCGACGCTGATCCTCGTCGCCAACAACCGGGTGATCGAGAGTCACTCCGGACTGATCACCGCGGATGAACTGGCGGGCTGGTTCCGGCGGACGCCGCAAGCCGACAACGTTGCGGTTCCGGTCGGCAAAGCAACGCAAGTTGCTGACAGCGCCCCCGCGGCGGATGGCGATGTCGCCGGTTCGCCCACGGTCAGCCGTTCCGCCACGGTCGATGCCGCAGGCGGTTTTCGCGATCCCGCCAACCCGATCCAGTTCACGGCGATGGCGGCGACGGTCCGGCTGAAAGTTGAAGACGATGCGGGTTTCTCACACGCGACCGGCACAGTGATTCACTGCCATGGCGGCGAAGCGATCGTGCTGACCTGCGGGCATGTCTTCCGCGATTCGGGCGGCGGCGGAACGATCACGGCCGACCTCGGCTGGCTGCCCGGCGAGACACAACGAACGGTGCCCGGCCACTTGCTCGACTACGACGCCGGGCCGCGGGATGTGGCGCTGGTTGTGATCCAGGCCGGAGTCGAACTGCCGGCCATTCCGCTCGCGCCGCGTGAACTGGTGGTCAGCCCTCACGATGCCGTCTTTTCGATTGGCTGCGATCGGGGCCAGCCGCCAACGATCCGGCCCACGACGGTGAAGAACCTTGCCCGTTACGATGACGTGGTCAAGATCGACATCCACGGCCGCCCGGTCGAGGGGCGCAGCGGCGGCGGACTGTTCTCCGCCGGCGGGCAGCTGATCGGGGTTTGCAACGCCGCGGCAGTCGACTTCGACGAAGGCATTTTCACGTCGCTGGACAACATCTGGCACCAGCTCGCCCAAACCGGCGTCGACCGGGTGATGCGGCAGCCGGCGTCCGGCCTTGAGACGGCTCCGGCAGCGATGCTGGCCGACAACTCCGCCCAGCCGGCCGCGGCCAGCTTCGCCCACGAACTCGCGCCAATCCAGCGGCCTGCGCCACCGATCACGCCCGTGGTTCACCAGCCGTCACCAGCCGGACCATCCGGGGCTGCCTCGTCCGGTTCCCTGACCGAGCTGTTTGTGGTCCTTCACGACCGTACGACCGGCGAGACGCGGACGCTGGTGATCAACGCGCCTGACGCGCGGCTGCTGGATGATCTTGAACGGGCCGGCTCCCGTCCCGCGGCAGGCGATCCGGCGGCCGACCGTTGGGCAGCCCTGCGCGACACGATGCCCTTGCCTGCGGGTACTGCCGAAACGGGAAGCCTTCGCGCGCAGTCTCCCGACGATCGGCGATAAGGCGAGCGGAAGACAAGAAGTGACCGGTTTTATGAGCCGTGGGCGCTAGCCCTTAGGTTTACCCACATTTTTTCGTTCGTTTGGCGATGCGGGCCCCGGTGAGCATGGCCTGCAGTTCGTTCCATCCTTTCCACAGTTTTTGCCAGCCGGGGGGATGGTCGCCGCGCCGGTTCTGGTGGC
>JANOFL010000352.1:0-51967 GCA_031405895.1 Planctomycetota bacterium | reverse complement strand
ATTGAGGACCATTTCATTCGCGACCGGCTCGCCGACTACGTGCATCAGGAGTCGCTATGCCTCGGAGGATTTGCAGAGCGCTATCTCGGCATGTGGTCGGCATGCAGGCACGTTGGTGCGACCATGATCACGGTCGGGATGCCGGATTACTCGACGAGCTACTTCGGCACGACCACGGGTTTCGTCCCGGCGCGCCGGGACTTCACCCGTGGCTACATTCCACCGCCCGCTTCGGGGCGGAAGAACCGCGTCGTTACCGCTTTTCAACAGCCAGTTGTTTGGGGAACAAACTCCTGCGCGAGGTGTGGAGATACCAATGGGCTTGTCCGGGCGGGAGCCGCGTTTATCTGCCGCTATCCCCCGCTGAAAAAAACGCCGGCCCCGGCCGGAAAGGAAAGTCCGGGATGCGCTCATGCTCCTGAATTCGCCTGCCCGCGTTTGGCCAGGCAACCGTGGAAGGCTGCGGCATTCAACGTTCGCGTTTCGGCTGATAAAGTGGTCCGGTTCCGCCACCAATCCAGTCAAGGCCCGACAACGTGAACCAGCCAGGTGACGAAATCCATGATGAAAAGGCCTTGCTGGCCGCGCGGCGGAAGAAGCTTGACCGGCTGGTGGAGCTGGGAGTCGACCCGTGGGGCGGGCGGTTTGACGACCGTCAGCTGATCGGGGGAATTCGGGAGAAGGCGGTCGAAATCTTCTATCGCAAGTCCGACGGGTCCGATGTCCGGCTGCCGGGCGGGCTGGGGACCGAGGGCTTCAACTTCCGGCAGTGGCTGACGGAACAGGGGCCGGGCGAACTGCATGGGCCGACCGTGCGGGCCGCTGGCCGGATCAAGCTTCACCGCGACAAGGGCAAGCTGCAATTCGTCGACATCGAAGACTGGAGCGGCCGGGTTCAGCTGTTCATCGGTGAGAAACAGGTTGGCCCGGAAAACTGGCAAATCGTCCAGTGCCTTGACCTCGGTGACCTGATCGGCGTCGACGGAGTGCTGCGGTACACGCAAACCGGCGAACTGTCGATTTTCGCCCAGCGAGTTCATTTTCTGACCAAGGCCCTCGATCCGCCGCCTGACAAGCACATGGGGCTGACCGACCCCGAGCTGCGGCAACGGCTGCGCTATGTCGACATGGCCTGGAACGACGGCGTCATCGCGCGATTCCGCCAGCGCTCGGAAATAGTCGCTTCGATCCGGGGGACGCTGGCGGCGAATGGTTTTGTGGAGATCGAGGGCCCAACGCTGCACACGCAGGCCGGCGGTGCCGCGGCCCGGCCGTTCCACACGCACCACAATGCGCTCGACATGGATCTCGTCCTGCGAATCGCACTGGAACTGCACCTCAAACGGCTGCTGGTCGGCGGCATGGAGCGGGTCTTTGAGCTGGGACGGGTCTACCGGAATGAAGGAATCAGCCCGCGCCACAACCCCGAGTTCACGATGCTGGAGGTCTACCAGGCCTATGGCGACTACAACAGCATGATGGACTTGACCGAGCAGATCATCGGGGACGCGCTGCTGGCAACCGGTGCTGGCAGCCGCGTGGAATGGAGCGGCCGGCAGGTCGACTTTTCACGACCTTTCGCTCGCCGGACCTACGACGAGCTGTTCGCTGAAAGCACTGGCGTTGACCCTGCCGATCCGGCTGGGATACAAGCTCACGCAGCGAAGCTGGGGCTGGAAACGGCTGGCCGGCATCCGGATGTCATCAAAAGTGATGTCTTTGAAGCCGCCGTCGAAGACCGGCTGGCGGGTCCGGTATTCGTCATCGACTACCCCGCCAGCATTTGCCCGCTGACCAAACGCAAGCACGACAATCCGCTGGTCGCCGAGCGGTTCGAACTGTTTGTCAACGGCATGGAACTGGCCAACGCCTACACCGAACTGAACGACCCTGACCTTCAGCAGAAACTGTTTGAGACCCAGCTGGAGGGCCTCGCCGCGGATGACAGCATGGCCCGGATGGACCACGATTTCGTGCGGGCCTTGCGGAACGGGATGCCGCCGGCGGGCGGACTTGGAATCGGGATCGACCGGCTGGTGATGATGCTGACAGGAAGTGCTTCGATTCGTGATGTGATTCTGTTTCCGCTGTTAAGACAGGAAGCGGGGGGGTAGGGGGTCGAAGTTTTTGCTTTTCTTCTCGTGCTCGTGCTCAGTGAAACGGTGCTCGTGCTCGTAAACGGAGATCCTCCCTTCGATTACGAGCACGAGCACCGCCTGCGGAGCCGGACTGAGTACGAGTACGAGGAAGAGTTAAAGAGCCAAAGGACTGGCGATGTACAAACTGCTTCTTTCCCTCCGCTACCTGCGGACCCGCTTCATCGCGCTGGCCTCGATCGTCAGCGTGACGCTGGGAGTTGCCACGCTGATCGTGGTCAACAGCGTGATGTCGGGCTTTGCGAGCGAGATGAAGGACCGGCTGCACGGCATTCTCGCCGATGTCGAGCTGGCTTCGCCGGGGCTGGGAGAAATTCCCTGGCCGGAAGAGCACCTGCGCGAAATCCGGGACGAAGTCGGCGACGAACTGGAATCGATGACCTGCCTCGTGCGGGTACCGGCCCTGATTACGTTTGAGTTCCGTGGCCGCCAGTGGACCCAGCAGGTCATGTTGCTCGGCGTCGATGAGCAGACGTTTGGCGCAGTCTGCGAATTTCAGCCTTTCCTGCTCGATTCCGCCCGGCGGGAAAAGCTTGATTTCATGTTAAACGATGGAACCTACGACCAGAGGCTGGGCGATTGCGGCTGGAGTTACCGCCGGCAAAAGGAATCGAACCGTCGCCAGGTCGAAGCGATCATCGAAATGGGGCGGCGAAACCGGGAGGCCACTGCTGCCGTGCCTGAGGATCCGGCGACAGCTTCCGATGCTCCGCGCGACGTGGTTTTTCTGCCTCTTCCCGCCGAGGTACCGTTGGTCAATGCAGCGGCGAAGCCGGAAGTCGCCTCGCAGTCGCCTGGCCCGATCACCGGTTTCGACCCCGCTTCGCAGCATCGCCCCCAAGTCCGTGCGGAAGACCTCTTCAATCCGCTTCGCGATCAGCACACCGGGATCATTCTTGGCGTCGCGATTGCCAACCGGATGCTCAAGGACCCGGACACGGGCGAGCAGTCCGAGCTGTTCCTGGTGCGGCCTGGCGACGACGTCAGCATCACGCTGCCAACCGCGGGCGACACTCCCCAGCCGGTGATCGACAACTGCACGGTCGTCGATTTCTATTCGTCCAACATGCACGAGTACGACTCGACCTTTGCCTTCATGCCGCTGGAGCGTCTGCAGAAAATCCGCGGGATGATCGATCCGGTGACGGGCAGCGCCAGCGTTTCATCGATTCACATGCGGTTCCGGCCGGGGGCGAACCTGGAACAGCTGCGGGACCGGATTTCGGCCCGTTTTCCGCCCGAGATGTTTCCCTACGTGATCCAGACCTGGCAGGACACACAGCGGCCGCTGCTGAGCGCGGTCGAGGTCGAACTGACGATCCTCAACATCCTCCTGTTCCTGATCATCGCCGTGGCCGGATTCGGCATTCTGGCGACGTTTTTCATGATCGTGGTTGAAAAGACCCGTGACATTGGAATCCTCAAAGCCCTCGGTGCCCCGAGCAGCGGCGTGATGTCGATTTTCCTGGGTTACGGACTTTGCCTCGGGATGGTCGGAACGGGGGTTGGAATCGGGCTGGGGCTGTTGTTCGTCCGCTACATCAACGAGATCGCGGATGGCATCCAGTGGCTGACGGGGC
This sequence comes from Planctomycetota bacterium, assembly GCA_031405895.1. Classification (GTDB taxonomy): domain Bacteria; phylum Planctomycetota; class Planctomycetia; order Pirellulales; family Pirellulaceae; genus BJ22. The sequence continues at coordinate 48,231 of JANOFL010000352.1, read as the reverse complement.
GCGAGGTCTTTGACCCGACGATGTATTTTTTCAGCGAGATTCCCACGCTGATCAGTCCGTGGATGGTGGTCTGGGTAGCGGTGGGCGCTGTTCTGATCGCGGTCACGGCCAGCGTGCTTCCGGCGTTGCGTGCCGCGCGGCTGCGGCCAGTGGAGGCATTGCGTTATGAATAAGCTGGCGATTTCGCGGACTGGCAAAGAGGCCGGTTCGATCACAAGGTTGCCGCGATCCGACGGGCCGCCGTTGCGCGTTGCCCGGCCGGCCACGGCGCTGCGCGCGGTCGGGATCCACAAGAGCTATCGCCGCAAGGGGATCGAAGTTCCCGTACTTAAGGGCGTCGATCTGGAGCTGGCCGAAGGCTGCTTCACGGCGATTGTCGGCAAGAGCGGCTCGGGCAAGAGCACCCTGCTGCATCTGCTGGGCACGCTGGACGCGCCGGACCGGGGCGAAATCTGGTACGACCAGCGACGGATTGACAATCTGCCGGCTCGCGCCCGGGACCGGCTGCGGAACCAGACGATCGGCATGATTTTCCAGTTCTATCACCTGCTGCCCGAGCTGACGGTGCTGGAAAACGTGCTCGTGCCGCGAATGATCGGGCTGGGGTGGTGGGGCTGGTTCCAGCAGAAAAAAGCGCTGACGGCGCGGGCCACGGAGCTGCTCGAACGGGTCGGCATGACGCACCGGCTGCTGCACAGACCCAACCAGCTTTCGGGTGGCGAAATGCAGCGAACGGCGATCGCGCGGGCCCTGATCGCGGAACCTTCGCTCCTGCTGGCCGATGAACCCACCGGGAACCTCGACGAGGAAAACGGGCAAATTGTCCTGCGGGCTCTCCTGCAGCTCTGCCGCGATGAACAGATTACACTCGCGGTCGTAACCCACGACGACCGGATCGCCAGTCAGGCCGACCATCGCATCCGGCTCGTCGACGGACGGGTCGCGTGAGGCCCCCGGACTAGGCTAATGTAAAGTGAGCCTGAGGCGCTAGCCGAGAACGCTGATTCAACCCATAACTCACACCCAAGGGGATCGGCTAGCGCCTCAGGCTCACAGGAACTTGCCGTTTTATCAGTCCGCCCCCGGACCCCATCCTTCTCTTGAGTCGGGCAGCAGTTTGAAACCAGCTTCGCGATTGAGCCGCTGTTAACGTCAACTTGCCGATTGACCGTCTGCCAGAGCGGGTTCCGGATGGTCCGGTTGCGGACGCGCATTACGCGGCTTGCCAGGCCGGGTGGCAGAGAACGATTGAAGGGCTGCGGAACTTTCTTGAACATCCAAAAACGTGAACCGGCATGGGTGAGGCTTCAAGGATCAGCTTTCCGCGACCTTCCGTTTGACCGCCCATTGGTTTTGGGTTTGTGATGATCAAGCGAAACGATCAGCAGCGGCTCAACGAACTTTATTTGACCTTCGTTGTTGGTCACCACCACGATTCGTTTGCTCATCGCAACGAACTCGGGATGCTTGACCGTGATCCGCTGTCCGTCGGCCAAGCACAAGTCAAAGGGCAGGAAAGGCTCCCGTTTGAGCGAATCCCGGATCGTCTGAAGGTCCATGGCCCGGTCCCGGCCCGAAACATGCGAAAGCTGACTCGACAACACAAACGGGGCGGCAATGCCGCCCCGGAATCGTCAAATGCAAAAGTTGCGGGAGCCGGATTTGAACCGACGACCTCGAGGTTATGAGCCTCGCGAGCTACCGGGCTGCTCCATCCCGCGGCACAATTGTAGCAACTGCGGCAAACGGGGTCGAGGGGGAACGCCAAGCGATAGAGCAGCCGCTGGTTGGCTGTTCGGCTGGTTCCCCTTGCATAGGCCTTTTGAATTTGCGCTTTCGATACCTGCCCGCAGCGCAAACAAGGGAAGAACAGCCCCAATGCGGGTCCTTGCTTGCGCTGCGGGCTGGTATTACTGCGGCAAAAACCGCAAAGCGCAACTTCAACACTTTCACCGCGGGCTGGCAAGTGTGTGCGCCGCGGGCAGGTGTTTGCTGGTACCCGGTCAGGCGATCAGATGGCGGCCCGGCCCCAGACTTTCCACCATGGGCGCTTGGGATCGTCGGCCTTGACCGACATGCCCCACTTGCGGCCGTTGGTGCCGATGCTGTTGGCCATTTTGGCGAACTTGAAATCAGCCCGCAGGATTTTTGCCTGCGTCATGTTCGCGCCTTCAAGGTCGGAGTAGGTGAAGTCTCCGTTGCTCATGTCGGCACCATACAGGTTGGCACCCTTCAGGATGGCCCGCTGGAAATTGCTGCGGATTTCGGAGAATGAAAAATCGGACTCGGTCAGGTCGGCCTCGATGAAGGTCGCGCCATTGATCTTGCAATGGCGGAACTGGACGCGAGCCCCGCGGAGTTGGGTGAAATCCGAAGAATCGAAATGCGAGTCCGAGAAATTGCACTGCACGAGCGAGGTGCCAATGAAGCTGGCCCGGCGGATCGTGCAGTTCTGGATGCGGGACTTGTCGAGTTTGGTGCCGTCGAAGACCGCGTCGGTCAGATTGCAACTGGCGATATTGAAACCGGAGAGGTCTTTTTTGGAGAGATTGGCTCCGGAAAGGTCCAAGCCGTTGAGGCAGCGGCTGGTGAGCTGCTCGGCGGACAGCTTGTGCAGCAGCTGATTGGTTTCGCGGTGACGGAATTCAGCCATGGTTGGCCAAGGCCTCGCATGTTTGGGAGCGACCGCTTCCCCACGATGCCCCCGTGAGGCGCGGAATCTCCGGCAACACTCCTTAGACCCGCTTCGAGCCAATCTGGTTTCGGCAATGACGACTGAAACGCCGAAAAGGCGCGGAAATTCTCCTTCCGGCCAAGTGTCTCGACATTGTACTCGGTCCAGAGCCTCCCACCAGTCCAAAGTGGAAGTAATCCCCCAGAAAAACGCCTAACGGGGCCGAAGCTTCCATTAACATGGCTCAAACAGGCTTGAAAGGTGAGCCTGGCACGCAAACAGTTGCCGACGATCACTGGAAATCGTGATGGAAACAGGCATCAGGCCAGCCTCCGCGGAACGCGTGCCAGCAGGTCGCGCCAGCAACTGTGGTCAAGGACTGACCATTCATCTGGCAAGCCGAGCCGGTAGCGGAATGCACCGGACAAGAGAGCAAGCATTCGAACGATGCCAAGTTGCCCTGGAAACCGGCTCGCCGGGCAATCTGTCAAAAAGGATACGCCCGAGAGGACTCGAACCTCTAACCTTCGGCTTCGGAGGCTGGCGGGTAGGCATCCACTCTTGACACCGCAAAACGCCCCGCGCAAATTCGCGACCGTTGACTGGCTTGAGAAACCGGTCGGCACGAGATGCCTCTGAGGTCCGCTGGACCACCCGTCGCCAAGCTGGCGGCGCAGGGGCAAGAACAGCCCCGAAACCCAATGAGACACGACGGATGATCTCCGTCGCGCTGTGCAGATGGACGCACGCGCAACTAACGTGGAACCCGCGCGGAATGGCGGCTACCCGGAACGCCTGGACGCACAACCCGATCATCCACCGAGCACCGTCCAGGGGATGCGGCTCGGGGCAGTGACAGAGCTGCCCCGGGCCCTCCCCATGATGCGGGGCGACGAGGATCGCGGAAACGGACTGCCGGATGGCCGGATCGACCCCGAGGACGGTGGGACATCGTGTTCCACATCACTATCCGGAGGTCCTTCTGATGAATCATCCCCTTCGCATCTGGCTCCCCGACGACGGCTCTGTCAGCGCGTCGCCCGAGGCCGAGATCAAGGCTTCCTTCGACGCCTGCATTGCCGCCAAGAAGCTCGCTCCCGGAACCGTCTCGGAGTACAAGACGACCGAGCGGAAACTGATCACCTGGGTGCGCGCCCTTCGGCCTTCTATGCCGAGGGGTTTCTGGGCTTTTTTCAGGGAAACTCCACTTTCGGATTTTCTGGCCTGGGTGAGGGAAAACTCGACTGGCGAGAACCGCTCGCGGAGCCAGAACAAGGCCTCCCAGAACCTCCACGCCGTGATGGCCTGGCTGGAACGCAAACAGCCCCCATGCGAAAGCTGGCGGGCACCGCTGTTCCCGGACAAGGCCCCCGACTCCAACGCAGCCCAAAAGGTCACCCTCGCCCTCGAAGAGGTCGGCCGGCTCTACCTCGCCGCGGGCGAGCTCCGGGACCCGCCGGCATGGCCGCGATCGTCTTGTGGGCCGTTCAACCACCAGTGGCAGGCGGCGATCGTGCTGATGGTCACCTACGGCCTCGACACCGGCTCGGTCTGGCTTTTCGGCCGAAGTCGAAGCGCCCTTCGCTGGTCGCAGGTCTACTGGCATCCCCGGCCGCCCAGCAAGCGTGGCGACCTTCCCCAGGATGCCCCCGGCTGGCTGGTCTACAAGCGGCAGAAGGTCTCGGAGAACCTTCGGGGCGACCAGACGCCAATGGAGCGGCCGATGAGCCGGCAGGTGGCCTGGCAGCTTCGGCGGCTGGCGGCCAACCGTCCGGACTTCCATCGCCTCGATCTGGTCTTTCGTCCACCGGTCGGCACCCACGGCCAGCGCCCGCCGGAGATCTTCCGCCGCTTGTGCACGCAGTGCGCCATCCATCAGGGTCTCGACCTGCGAAACGGCAATCCGGTCACGTGGGATTTGAAGAAGCTCCGCAAGACCTGCGGCACGTGGCACGAGCGGACCGAGCGAGGTGCGGCGGCCGCCGTCCTCGGTCACATGCCAGAGGGCGGGTCGAAGGTCACGAGCAAGCACTACCTGGATCCAGCTCCTCTTGCCGCGCGAGCGATTCTCGCGACCGAGTACCCTCCGGAATTCCCGGTCTGAATCTCGGCTCTCGCACATCTGCACAACTCGGCGGCGGCAACATCGTTGACCGCGAGGGAGACGCCGCCGCAGTTCAGGGGCCGCCGGATCAACCCGCCGGCGGCCCCGCCCGTTTTTCCTCGTTCCGTTTCTGGCGTGGCCTGCTCGCGGCGCTCCTCGCCGCGATCGCTCTCTGGGCCTCTGCCTGGTTCCCGTTCGTTTCCTTCATGCAGGGAGTTTTTCCATGACGACAGTCCACGTCCCCAGCAGCCCCGAAGCTGACGTCCTCGCCAATCTCATTCGAAGTGCCTTCCCCGGCCGCGAGACCGTTTTCCAGCTTGTCGATTCGCTGGATGGTGAGGCGGGCCGAAAGCTGACGATCGAGCACCGCGAGCTGCCCGAGGTCCTCCCCGACGAACCGGAGCTCGCCCGGCCTCAGGCCCGGGCGCATGTCTTCCACTCGATCGAGACCTTCATCGGCTACCTCGGCGAGAAGAGTCTCGCGCTGGCCGACGTCGACAGCCAGATGATCGGGGCCGTCCTCGACGAGTCACGCGAGACGGATCACGAGCTCGTCGCCTTCGCCGCGAAGATCCACCCGAAGTTCGCCCCGTGGCATGGGCTGCTGAACAAGGCCACTCCGGTCATGGCCTTCGCCGTCCACTGCATGACCCACCGCCGGACGGTCAGCAGCCCGGACGGACTGGAGCTGGCCCAGACGATGAGCCAGATCAAGGCCAGCAAGGCGATCACGCACTACACCGGGGTCGGCAAGAAGTCCCTCAACGGCGTGATGGTTGACCTTGAGATCGCCGGTGAGAAGCGGGGGCAGCTGGTCGAGCTGCCCGAGGTCATCACGCTCACCACGCCCATCTACATCGACACGGCTCCGGTCGAGGTCCAGATCGACTTGCTGATCACCGAGGTCAAGGACGAGATCGTTGTCTTCTGCACGTCGACGCAGTACGAGGAGGCCCGCATCGCGGCCTTCCAGCAGTTCGTCGAGCGTGTGCAGGGCGGCATCGAAGGCCGCTGCGGCTTCGGCAAGATCGGCCACCGCGATTGGCGGATCGTCAAGTAACCGCGTTCCCTTTTACCGTTCCAACACTTTCAGGAGGTCCGACCGTGGCGAAGAAACCAGGCGGCACGACGTTCGCCCCGCTCTCGCTGGAGCTGATCAACGAGGGGCAGTTCATGGAGCGAGTCAACGACTCGCTCCTCGAGATGCAGCAGCAGCTCGAACGGTTCCGCATCGAGCACAAGGAGTCTTCCCAGAAAGCCCGCGCCAAGCTGTCGATCGAAGTCGAGCTGGTGGTGGTCGACCACCAGGACGGGGGCTACGGGATCAAGGCCACGTACAAGTCCGTCCTGCCCCGTCATCCGGCGTCGACGTCGCTCGCAATGGCTGGCGAGACGCAGGACGGCCGCCCGGCCTTGATGGTCCGCCAGTCCGGATCCGACCGCGACTCACCGCGTCAGGGCAAGATCTTCGACAAGCCACCGGCGGAAGACGAATGACCGACGACCGTTTCGCCAGCGTCACGCCGAACAGGGTCTACACCGACCCGTACAGCGCCCACCACGCCGCCACGATCGAGGCCGCGGCGACGAGGCGTGGCTGGACAACAGCGTGGGTGCGGGTCCTCTTCGAGCCCGCCGGTCGACCGGCCTACATCCGCCGCTACCTCGTTGCCCTCGTCGATGCCTTCCCGCACGTGGGCCGCGTTAACACCCGCAACTCGGTCACGTGGAGTCCCGACATCATCGGCACCTTAGACGTCTGGCACGTCGAAGCGTCCGAGTCCGTGCCGCCTGTCCCCAACGTGGACGAGCTTGACCAGGAGCCTGTGTCATGACCCGCCATCGCAAGCACCGCCAGCCCCGGCCGTTGCCCTTTCACTCACGCGGCGGAGCGATCCGTTTCCTCCGCCGCGCTGCTGGAGGAGGCACCAGGGACGAGCCGTGGGAAACGGTCATCACACGCGCCCGCATCCGCGCCGGGCGCGACCGCGAGCGGCAACAGGTCGTAACCATCGCCTGCCGCCGGGCCGGCGTGATCGAGGTTCCAGCCGCACCCGCAGGAGGCGACCCCTGATGTTCGCGACGGTCGTCATCTTCGTTCTCGGCCTGCTGTGCGCGTGCCTGCTGGCGGCGATGGTCCTGTTCGGTCTTGCCGCACGTGCCGCCGACGCCGAGGCGGCCGAGATGCGCAGGTATTTCCATCACTACCAGGACGTGGCGAGGGGCTACCGGGCGGGGATTCACGCGATCGAACGTGGCCGGGACGAGATGCTGGCGGCCGCAGATGCGAAATGCGATCGGCTCACCAAGGAGCTGCAGGAAGCCCGCGCCGAGCTCGACTGGGCCTATCAGCGGCCGGGTGCCACATCTCTTCCAGTCCGCCTCCCACCTCCGGTCTGACCATGGGCATTCCCGACCACGAGATCGAGATCACACGCGCCCGCGTGGAGACGCTCAAGACGGCGCTCGACAGCGCCACCGACCGCTGGCGGCGGATCAAGGGCCAGCCCGGGCGCGAGCCGATCGCGGCCGTCTACGAGGTCCAGCGATTGGCCGACCAGCTCTGCAAAGCCCAGGAGAACCTCGACCGCTACGAGCTCCGCCGCGAGCAACGCAACCGTGCCCATTCAGGACTCACGGACGAGACGAGGAAGGAGGACGTCGCCTCATGACCCACCTCCACTGGCCTCCCCGCCCCGCGCGAGCCACCTGTTCACTCGGCCGCTGCCTGGTCTGGCAAGCCGATGGCGGGCCGTACCGGATCTGGAAACTCGACGGCTACGAGGCCCGGACCTACTACGCACTGGTCGCCGCGGGCAAGGGAGCCTGGCGAATTGTCAGCCGCCATCGCAACCCAACGGCCGCGCGAAAGTCCTGCGAGACCCATCGCCGGCAGGAGGTGGCCACACGATGAGCGCCTACAACTTCCAAGCTCGCTTCGAGGCCCCGATCAAGTCTGGCCAGAAGTGGCAGACGATGCGGCCGACGGGCACGCGCCGGCACGTGCGGCCGGGCGAGTTGATCCAGCTCTACACCGGGATGCGGACCAATGCCTGCCGCAAGATCATCCCCGATCAGCGCTGCCTCGCCGTGCTTCCGGTGAGGGTTTACTTCTCGGAAGCGTGCCGGCCGGGGAACCGGATGATTCTCGTCGTCTCGTCGGCCGAAGTGCCATTCGGGCACAGGCTGGCATTCGCCGATCGCGAAGGCTTTGCCAACTGGCAATGTTTCGAGGAAGCGTGGGCGGGCATTTACGGCAACGGCCACTGGACCGGCTTCTGCATCCAGTGGACCCCCTACGAGCCACGCCGGCGGAGGTCCGCCAAATGACCCGCTGGCAGCGGAGACCGGCTGTCGATCCGGACCAGCTTCCGCTGGCCTTCGGCGGCGTCCCAGCGCCCGCTCCGCCCGTGCCGATCATCGCCCCCTGCCCCGGCAAGGCCGCGACGTCGCGCGAGGCGGCCCAGCGTGTGCGGCCTTCGCGGGCGGAAAGCGATCGCCGGCGGATCCTGCACTACGTCGTCAGTCGCGGTGCCGAGGGGGCCACGCGCGACGACATCGTGCGGGTCCTCGGCATCGAGATCCAGACCGTCTGCCCCCGCGTCGACGAGCTGCTCACTCTCGCCCACCTCGAGCAAACCAAAGAGCGCCGCCACACCCGCAGCGGTGCGTCCGCCTTCATCCTCGTCGCCACGGCCGCGGGCCGGGCGGCAGACAGCCTGGCCTTGCAATCGTCGCCACCTGATGGCTCAGTGTGACGGACCAACACCGACGGATCTGACCTCGACGGATCGACCGCATGACGCACCAGACCGAGTTTAATTTTGACCGCGACTTCGACGGGCTGCTCGTCGCCATCCGCGAGCTGGAGCTGTCCGCCATCCCGCTTCCGCCCGGCCGGTTGGGCGGCGTCATCGAGCTGCTCACGCGGATCCTGATCCTCTCCCGCCGGTCCGGCCAGCCGTCGATCCGGGCCTCGGTGCCCGTGATCGCCGGCGGGATCACCGGCCGCCGGCGGGTCAGCGACCGGACCGTCAACAACTGGACCCGCGACGCGAAGGCGATGGGCTTGATGGAGGTCATCGTCGCGAGCCGCGAGTTCGGCGGCACAGCCTGGAATACCTGGATCGTCCACTGGCAGCGGGTAAGGCAACCACGCAGGTCGAAACCCGAAAGTGAAGAGGTGAATCACCATTGCACTTCCGGGCCGGCGATCCCCCCTGTTGAGGTACGAAACGGTCCGCACCGGTCCGAAAGCATTTCGGACCCTGGGTCCGAAACCTTTTCGGACCCTCTTCAGGCTTTAAGAGAAGCCAAGACAACTGCTGCTTCTGAAGTGCGGCCGAAGCCAGCAGCAGCGATTGTGGTTGGCCTTCCGAAAGAACCCCAGCCGGAGGAGGCCCAGATCGAGGCCTTGCTCCGGGAAGCCGGCTGGGACGACGGGGCCAGGCGGGAGGCCCGCTGGATCGCACACGACGGCCGCTGTGGCGTCGACGATCTCCGCCGCCACGTGCGGACCTGGCAGGCTAACCGATCGCGCCTGAACGGCCCCGGTGCGATCCACGCCCGGATCCGCGACGGTTGCTGGCCCGCGCCCGGGATCCGCGACCTGACCGACGCGGACATCGCCGCCCTCGACCAGCGCCGCGCCACCGAGGCCCAAGCCGCGATCGACCGCGCCGCTCGCGAGGCCTCCGACCGCGCGGCGGCCGAGCGACTTCAGGCCGCCCGTGAAGCCGCCTGGCAACGGCTCACCGAGACCGAGCGGCACGAGCTGCTCGACCGCGAACGGGCCGGTAACCAGTTCCTCCGCCGGCGACCCAACGACGACCCGACGCTGATCGGACTCGCGATTGGAGGCCTAGACCCTTGACCATCCTCGACGGTCCCGAGTACCCGGCCGCGCACGGATACGACTGTGACTGCGCTGAGTGTGCGGCCGAGCACGCGATCGACATGTGCGGCCAGCTGCCCGAGGACCTCGGCGGCGGTTGCCTCGCGGCCGGCTCCGAGTACTGCGACTGGAAGTGCCCGTTCCGACAACAGGTATTCAGGGAAGCCACGCCATGACCATCCGCCACCTGCTGGCCGTTCTCACGGCCGTCGGTCTCGCGCTGGCCTGGGTGATGGCCATTGGCCGGGCGCACGACATGCCCTGGCCGGATTGGGAATCCTTCGGCCGGAACTTCTCTGAAGCATTCGACTTCACATTCGTGCCGGCGCAGTGGCATCCACTGGAGCGGATGCCGGGGATCGATCATCCGAACGCGTGGCTGTTTGTGGCTCGGCTGCTCGGCGTTCTGTTGGGCGTCCTCGCCGATGTACTTCTGATCGTTCTCTCCATCTACCTCGTCTGTCGCATTGCCGGCGTTGACAACCCGCCGACGTCGCCGCCAAAGACGTCTGGACGTCCGGTCTGCGACTCGTACTGCGAGTGCGGCTGCTACTGCCCGACCGAGGAACCCTGCGGTTGCGCCGAGGGCGACGACTGCCCGTGCAAGTGCCACGATGACGACGATGAGGACGAAGAGACCTTTACCGACGGTGGGCCGAAGGTCAGGGCCGTGGCCAGATGAGTAGGCGACGCAACGCCGATCACGCGCCAATCGCCCTCGCCATCACACACGTCGAACCCTAGGTCTTGCGGCGACTGCGGGGTGGCGGGGTGGCGGTGATGGGGGTGGTGAGCTGTTCGTAGAGGGCGAAGAGGAACTCGACGCGCTGGCGGTCGGAGGTGAAGGGGGCAGTGCGGTAGCACTTGTCGACGGCGCGGTCGAGCTTGCGGTGGGCGTCGCGGAGCTTTTTGGGCATCGAGAGCGGGTCGTAGAGGTCGGCGAGCGTCTGGTCGGGGAAGGCTTCGCGGGCGTCGAGGACGCCTTGGGCCGCCCCTTCGACCGCCGCCTTCTTCGTGTCGCTCACGTCCGACGGCCACGGGTAGTTGTTGTAGACGATGTCCTTGGAGTAGCGGTAATCAGATTTGATCCGGCCGCAGAACTGTTTGACCCAAGCCATGTGCATCTTGCTGGAGATCATTCCAAAATGGTAAATCTTGGCGTCGGGTATGAAAAAACAGGCGTCACTGGCGATGACTTCGGAACCAAAGTAGGCGAAAGGGATGTACTGGCGATTCTCAGAGGTGTGGCGGGGAATGAGGACGTATCGACCATTGGCCTGCGCGATTTGTCGAAACCGCGTTGGGTAATCGGCATACTCACGTGTCGTTGCCGCCTTGCTCGCCAATCGAAATTGTCGAACGGCCTCAACTCTTGCTGAGACCAACGGGAGTGACCGGAGTTCGGACGGAGAAATGTCGGGCAGCCAAAGGCAATACCGATCAGTTCCATCAAGAAATTCGGAAGCACCGATGTACCGCCGAATCCACTTTTTCGCTCCTGGCTCGGCCTTGACCAACTCCGACCGTTCCTCCGACGTCATCAGAAAGTGCCCGCCGTCGGTTGGCTTGTTTCCATATTTCATTCCTGGTACGGGACAGATCGGATCACGGCGGTTCAGAAGAACAGCGGGAGGGCCATCGAACAGGTAGGGGCTAACCCGGGCAACTGTCGCGACAGTCCCATTTTGCCCGTCGTCGTTCTCGTACTCCCAAATCGACTTTCTCGTGGTATCCGTAAAGCCGAATCCAATGATCGCGACGTGAACATGTGCCTTGCCGCGCGCTTCGCTCTCCCACTTAAAAGTGCGATGGGCGAAATTAAGCCTGATCCCGTTGGCCAAAAGCCGTGGCCAAAAAATTCCTGGCTGTTCACCCTGCGCGATGGAGTTCGTCGAAACGAATGCACACTGAATCGGGGCGTCTCGAACGTACTCCGATGCGATTGCGTACCAGCACGTGACGTAGTCAAGCACCCCAGACGCATCGACTCCTGACCAGATTCGGTTTTGGTCCGCTTTCTGTTCCGGCGTTTGGAGGTGATGCCCGATAAACGGCGGGTTGCCCATGACGTAGCTGCATTGGGCGGCGGGCAGGACGTTGTTCCAGTCGATCCGGAGTGCATTGGCGTTTTCGATCTTGGCCGACTTCTTGAGCGGCAGGCGGAGGAGGGGTTTGCCGAACCGCTGGCTGGCCTCAAGGTTCATCTGGTGGTCGATCAGCCACATTGCCACTTCAGCGATCCGCGCGGGCCACTCCTCGATCTCGATCCCGTGCATCTGGTCGACGTCCAGCCGCACGAACGTGGCCAGCTCAATCGACTCGATCAACGCCTTTGACGGATGGAGCGCCGCGATGACTTCCAGCTCCAGCCGCCGCAGCTCGCGGTAGGCGACGACGAGGAAGTTGCCGCAGCCGCAGGCCGGGTCGAGAAATTTCAGCTTGGCCAGGCGGTCGTGGAACTTGACCAGGTCGGCTCGTTTGGCGCGGGCCTTCTCAAACTCGACCCGCAGGTCGTCGAGGAAAAGCGAGCGGATCAGCTTCATGATGTCCCGCTCGGACGTGTAGTGCGCCCCGATCTGTCGCCGCCGCCGCGCGCCGGTTTCGCCCGCCATGATCGACTGGAAGAGCGAACCGAAAACGGCGGGGCTGATCTTGGCCCACTGGAACCGCGAGGCGGCGAGGACGGCGTTGCGGGTGTCGGCGGTGAACTCGGCCATTTCCAGCTGCTCGGCGAAGAGCTGGCCGTTGACGTAGGGAAGCCCGGCCAGTGATTCGGGGAGGTTGCCGGTCCGTTGGCCTTCCTCCTTGTCGAGGACGCGGAAGAGCCGCTCCAGCTTCGGGCCGAGGTCCGAGCCGTCGGCGTCCGATTCCTCGACGATGGATTTGAACGTGTCCGGCTCGAAGATGCCGGTGTCGTCGGCGAAGAGGCAGAACAGGATCCGGACGAGGAATCGCTCCAGCTGGTGCCCGGAGTAGCCGCTTGCCTCCAGGACGTCATGCAGCCTGCCGAGCACCTCGACGGCGCGGATGTTGATCGGGTCTTCCGGGTCGGCGGGCCGGGACTGGATGCCGTTAAGGAAATCGAACCGCCGGATCTGCTCGTGCAGTTTGCCGACCGGGAACTCGACCGAGGCTTGGGTCGGGTCGGTCGCCTCCAGGTCGTGGAGGACCATCCGGGCAAAGTCGGAGACGATGACGTAGCGGGGAATCTCCTCGTCCCGGTTCTCGCGGGTCAGGGACTGTATGTATCCCATCGCCTGAGTGGCGGCCTTTGACAGGTCCTGGCCGCGCGACTTGTGCTCGCCGATCAGGACGCTTTGCCAGATGACGTCGATCCGGTCGTATCCGCCACCCAAGTTTCGGACCGTGGCCTCGAAGCTCGCGACCGAACGGCGATGGATGCCAAAGACGTTGAAGAACTCGTTCCAGAAAGTCTGGGCCTCGGCCCGTTCACTGGAGACGTCTTTCCAGTCGTGTCCGAACTGGATGGCGCGGTTCCGGATTTCCTGAAAGGTCAGTCGCATTGGATCGGTCGCGGCTCAAAGGAACACGGGCGACGCGAAGTCTAATCGGCAACCTGCCAGGCGTGGAGGTGTCGCTGGCACCGAACATCACGCCGAGACGTGCAAATCATGACTGCCCGAGGTACTGTTTTGTATTTCAGTCTTCGTCACTCCAGCTCCGGCCCTCCCACCGGTCGGCCGCGTGGTCGTCCTCGAAAACCGACGGGGCCAGCTGCTCCAGCATCCAGCCGAGGAAAACCATCCCGGCCAGACCGGCGACGATCGCGAAGATGATCTGCCAGAGGACCATGCGGGCTATTCGTCAGCCTTTTTTTGGAGAAGGTCTTTCTCCCTTTTTTTGACAGTAACACCACACGCAGTCTTTGCGTAGACGCCCTTGTAGGGCAGGCCGCGCTTCACTGCTTCGACGGGAACGTAAACGGTCACTTGCTCGCGAGGCTCAAGTTTTCTGGGTAACCGGTCGTTTTCCGTTGTGAAGTGCCTGAGAAAAGCGAGGCGGTCCGTTGTGCCGTGGAGATAGAGGCCCACGTCAGTGACGGTTAGCGGAAAGATGCTGAGGTTTGTTACCTCGACCCCATAACTCCGATCGGGGAGGTGAGGTGCGTTAATCGCGAATCCATAGGTGAACCTCACCCGCAGTTTGACACGATCCCTGTTCAGCGTTCTCCAGGTGTTGAGGACCCCAAGCACCGCCCCGAGAAGTGCGAGTCCAAAGGTCACTAGCTCTATCCATCCCGGCAAAGGTGCGCTCCTGAGAAAGTGGTACTGGTTTGGCCAGCGGAAAACTCGCCGGCTTAACGCTTACCGCGACGACGCGGCCGGGGTCAGTTTACCGCGCGGCCGCTGCCGGATCCGGTCGCGTGGAACTACAGCGGGTCGGTGTCGTTGCCGGGGAAGGGACTTTCGCCGTTCGCGCCGGTGTCGAACGGGTCCCAGTTGACGATCCACCAGCGGCCGTCGCCAAGCAGCTGGACCACCACAACGCGATCACCCCGCTCGCTGCCGACGTAAATCTGGGTGGAGACGCCGCTGACGTCCCATTTGTAGTTGGTCGGGGCGGTGAGCCAGCGATAGAAGACCGCGCTATAGAGCGAGGTCGACGTGCTGGGGCGGCGGATGTTTAACTCCGAGTTGCAATACAGGAAGCGGCCGTTCTGGCAGGCGCCAGGATTCTCACCGCTCCGGGCCGAAACCCCGGTTGTCGGGGCATAGCCGAGGCAGGTCCAGAGCTGATTGCTGAGGTTGACCCAGCCCAGCCCGTTGCGGTCGGCCGCCGAGAGCAGCCGGAACCCGAACGGGCACTTCTTGGCGTAATGGACGCCGGTGCTGTAGCCGTAGACATAGCCCAGCTCGTGCGAGCCTTCCAGCGCCCCGGACGCCAGCGGAAGCTGGATCGGCGTCGGCCCAGCGATCACGGCCCGGCCGCACTCGTTGTGCTTGAGCGGTTGCTGCAGGACGGCCCCGTCCGTCGACCATTTGCCCTGCCAAATGCCGCCCCATGTTCCGGGGAGGCGGGTCCAGCGGAAGACAGGCTGCTCGCGGAATTGCCCGGTGTTGTTCTCGTCCGTGATGATGACCGTGTCCTCGGCCCCGGCAGTCCCGCCGACTGTCGCCGTGTTGTTGATGAAACCCAGTTCGAACTCCCGGCACGTGATGCCGCTGATGTTCTTGACGATCACCTCGTTGCCGTTGAGCCTGTGGACCGGTGGCGACGCGCTGACGTTGGGTGCCTCGCGTTTGCGGGCGGCCTCCAGAATCGGGTTCCACGTCTGGATCGACGTCGGGAGCGGGTCGCCGGGCGAAAGCGGTTTGAGAGGATCGCCAGGCATATCACGGCTCCAGGATCACGGGGCTGAACACGACTTCCGCGTGGGCGGCCTCATAGTAGAAGTATTTTGTGCCGGCGTCGTCCTGCTGCCAGCCTTCCTTCGTGATGATAAACATCACCGTGGCACCGGCCGCAAGCGTGAGGGAGGCATTTCCCGTCCGTCCGGTTCGGGCATCGGCCGAAGACGTGATGGTCACGACGCGACCGGAGGCACCCGTGTTGCGGGCGATCAGGAGCAGCCGCGTACAGGCGGCAGTGCGGTTCAGGTTGCTGGCGTCGGCCGCCGTGGCTGTGAGGGTCAGACCGGTTGACGAGTAGACAAACAGGCCGGCCGACGCGTCCTGTGCGGCGATGGTTGTACGGGGCATGGCAAGTCAGGGAGAAAGTGGGGAAGGGGGATCAAATCGCCAGCGCACCGAAGTCGGCCTCGTCGTAGACCCGCTCGACGATGGCGACCTTGGGTTTCTTGATTAGGGTGTTTTCGCTGACGTCGTCTTCGAAGTGGAGCCAGAGATACTGCCAGCCCTTCTTGTTGATGCCGGTCAGGTCGCCGATCACCAGCCCCGAGACGTTCTCGGAGGCGGCAAAGCGGTAGGTCAGCTCCCATTCGTCGTCGCCCCGGAACGACCCCGAGGCCCCGAGAAAAAGGACCTCGCCGGCGGCGAAGCCCCGGAACGATCCCTGGTTGGTTTTGCCAGTCGTGCGGAAGAGGGCCAGCTTGTAGGCAGCCGTTACGAGGGCCGCCGGCAGCACGTGCGTCTCGCTGAACGTGTAGGTCGGCGTGATGATGTCGCAGCCCGCGATCTCGCGGCCCGAGACCCCGATCGCCTGCTTGAAGTCGGGAGCCGTGCCGCTCGCGATGACCCGCTGGATGGTCGCGCGGCTGTGCGTGATGTGAGTCGATCCGCCGCCCGTCTCGAACTGGTAGCTCGAATCGCCCTGCTGCAGCTCTCTCCGCTTTCGTTTCGACCAGCTGACCTTGCCGGTGTAGACGCCATATTCGGTGTGCTCGAGCTCGGGCTTGAGCTTGGTGAGCAGGACCCCGTTGACGGTCTGAGTGGTCGGGATCGCGGCAAACAGCGCGTCCAGCGCGTCGCTGTCGTCCTCGGTGCCGAGGATGTTATAGGTCCGGTCGACCTGAGCTCCGTCCGGATCGTCCGGCGGACTGACGATGAATGGAGAGCCGTTGGCTTCCCTGACGGTGATGGCCATGCTTTACCCCGTCGCTGTAGCAGGGGTCGCATTTGCCAGTCGCCGGTCGATGCTCTTGAGCGCGGCCAGCTGGTCCTTCTGGACCGTGTCGCCGCCGCCGAAGAGTGAAGCCTCAAGGGCGCTGAAGGTGCCTCGCGCCTTCGGTCCGTCGGTCGCGTTTGCAAGAGCCGCTTCGTCGGTCCCCAGCACGGCAGCCGACTGGATGGCGTCGAGGCCGGGAACCGAGAGCGCCGTGACGTCAACCGGCTGCGGTTCGTTTGCGGCGGCGTTGAGCTGCTCAAGCTCTGCCTTCAGAGCGTCGACGTTCCATGCGGCGGCCCATTCCTTGCCCATCGCCTCGGGATCCATCGCCTCGACTGCCGCCAGGCCGTCGAGAGCGGTCTGCATGTCCTGCTGCTGGATCCCCTCGAGGTTCGCCCCCATCGACGTGTCGTTGGCGGTGGTCTCAATGTCCTTCTCGGCCATGATGCGGAGGCGATCGGCTTCGAGCTTGCGGCCCCGTTCGTCGTCGCCCGTCCCGAAGCCCAGGTTGGCCAACTGGGACGACAGCCAGTTGACGGCCTCCTGGCGGGCCACGTTGAGCCGGGCCATCACCTCGTTAATCCGCTTCCAGAGGCCGGCGAGCATGGCCATCATGTCGTCGATGCTCAGGCCGAAGATCCCGAGCACAGACTCCATCACCGTGGCCACGGCGAGCTTGATCCCCGTGAAGGCGATCTGGGCGGCCACGTCGAGCCGGCCGTTCTGGATCGCGTTGAAGATTCCGCCGACCGTGTTCTGCACGACTTGCAGGAGCGTGCCGAAGTTGGTTCCGAACCAGTTGACGATGGCCTGGCCGGTCGTCGTCAGGTGAAGAAACGCGACCGTCGCGCCAGCGATGCCCGCCACCACGAGTCCGAGTGGCGAGAGGATCGCCCCGAACACTCCCGCCAGCGCGGTCCCGATGCTCACGAGTCCGCCAATCGCCATCGAAGCCGCGATCGCGGCACCGCCGACTGACACAATCACGGTGCCCGCAGCCGTCAGGCCGGCCCCGACAGCGGCCACCGTCACGATGAGTTCCCGGTTTTGGCTGATCCAGTTCCCGACCTCGACGACATAAGGAATCACGCTCTGGATGACGTCCGTCAGGGCCGGCAGAAGTGCGAAGCCCAGCTCCTTCGTGACGTCCATCAGGACCGACTGGAGATTGGCCCATGTGTCGCCGAAGAGGGTGGCGGCACTCGCATCCTTGGTGCTGACCTGAAGCCCCAGATCGCGGGCCTCCTGTCGAAGTGCCTTGATGCCCGCCGCGCCGTTCAGCATCAGCGGCATCAGGTCGGCCCCGGACTTGCCGAAGACCTCCATCGCGGCGGCGGTTCGTCCGGCCGGGTCCTCGATCGCGGCGATCCGGTCGGCCAGCACTTCAAACTGCTGGTCGGGCGTGAGCTGCCGAAGTTCGTCGACCGAGACGCCCAGTCGGGAGAAACTTTCGGCCGCCGCCTTGTTGCCCTGGTCGGCTTCGACAAGATTCCGCTGCATCTTGTGCATGGACTTGCCGAGCGCGTCGAACTCGACGTCGCTCTGGGACGCTGCGTGCTGGAGCTCGCTCAGGGCCTCGACGCTGGCCCCGGTCCGGTCGGCCATCTTGGTCAGCTCGTCGCCGGCGTTCGACGCGGCCCAGACCGCGCCCATCAAAGGACCTGTGATGGCCGCACCCGCCGCGCTGATCACGCCGCCGATCTTGGCCAGCCCCATGCCCCACGAGCGAAGCTTCGCCTGTGCGGACTTGAGGCCCGCGGTGAAGCGGCTGTCGTCGGTCCCCAGCTCGACGTAAGCTCGGCCGGCGCGAATTCCCTTGGCGGACATTGAGCGGGCTGGAGTGGTGAGGCTGGAAGGAAGAGGAAGATCAAGAGCGGGGAATCATCGCCCGGAGCAGTTCAATCGACCGTGTCGTCAATGGCCGGAAACGTTTGGCCTGGAGCCTGCGGATCGGGTGGAAGTGGGTCGGCGGTTTCCGGTCGGACGGCTTGAAGGCGACGTTGTGGACTATCGCGACGATCGCGGCCGTGTGGTCCCACTCAGCCGTCTGTCGCGCCATGGCCATCTGGTGCAGCTCGCGAAAGCTGTACCGCCACGGCTCGACGCCGGCGATCGCCGCCAGCTCGAGGATCAGTCGCCAGACGTCTCCAGGTGTTTTCGGGCCTTCTCGATCGAGCGGTCCACGATCTCCGGCAGCTTGTCCAGTGCCATCCGGGTCACCCTCGTCTCCGCCGTCGCCATCGCCGCCCAGCTCTCCCGGATCAGGCCCCGTTTCTGGGGCCGGGAAAAAACCGCCACGGCCTCGACCATCGCTTCGGCCGCGGCCTGGAGCGTGTCACCGAACAGCCGGCGGGCAAAGCCCTCGGCGTCCAGCTTCCGCGTCTCGATCGACTCGGAGAGCAGCAGGCTGATCGCGTCGACCAGCAGCACGTCGTCGGTCGCCAGACGCGGCAGGATCTTCTTGTCCGTCACGATCGCGAGCAGATCGAGATCCAGTTCCTTGCGGAGCGACTGGACCAGAGCGACGTTGAGCTCGATCGTCCACTTGTCGCCAGCGGCGTCGGTGAAGGTCGGCCAGGAAGGTTCGGACATGGCAGAAGGGCGGGAGGAAGGGAGTGGCGAAGGATCGGAACCGGAGAACAACTCAGACGATCGTCACGTCGGCCATCGCGCTGGCACCGACGGTCGGCTTGAGCACGTAGTCGAAGGTCTGGTCCGCGTCGAGCGACTGGTCGGCGGTTCGCGAGAAGACGGCCGCCCAGAACTCGACACCCGTGGTGCCTGCGGTGGCGATCGGCCCGTCGAGGACCCGGAGCTTGATCGCGCTGCGGGCGGTGTAGGCCGTGCGCAGGGCGGTCAGTTCGGCGCTGGCCAGGTTGCGGCCCTTGTACTCGAAGCTGAGCTCGCGGAGGCCGGGGACGAAGGTCTTCACCCCGCCGTCGGCCCGGCTGGTGATCTCGACTTCCGACATCGAGTCGTTCTGCGTGGCGTCCTGCACATTCGTCATTTCGGTCCAAGTTCCGCTGACGTCGCGGTAGCACTTGGCTGCGTAGCCCATGCCAAGGGTGGGGAGTCCTGGAAAGAGAAAGCGGGTTGGAAGCGGGGGAAGCGGTCAGTAGCGGAAGGCCATGAGGCCTCCGGCGAAGTGGCAAGTGCGGGAGGCGGGGAAAGCTCGCGGTTACACGAGGGCCGGAAATTCCGGGTCCGGCTGCAGATCGAAATCGTCGTCATCGTCGCCGGGTTCATCCGCGTCGGGTGTTTCCGGGGAAACACCCGCGTCGAGCGGCTGGTCCGGCGCGAGTTCGCCGGCTGGTACCGGGTTCCGCTCCAGCCAGCTGGTGATGGCGGCGCGGAGGTTGCCGGCGGAGATCTCGACGGGGCGGTCGGCCGGCACGTCGGCCGGCACATCGACGCCGAGCACGCGGAGGTCGCCGGCCTCGGCGTACATCTTCTGCTTGGCGGGCATGTCCCGCATGCCGTCAAGGCAACCGGCGGGCTGGAGGCTGTTGAAGGGGCTGGTCATGGCAGGTACTGGGGGAAAGGGGGAGTGGATCAGGATCGCCGCATCGCGTCACGCCACAGCTCGAGGTACTTGGTTCGCACCTTCTCGTTGGCGGGTCGCATGTAAGGCCGTGGCTCGATGGTGTTGCCCTCGATCGTCTTGCCGCCAAACTCGAGGTTGCGGCAGATGTTCTTGTCCGGGAAGCGCGGCAGCCGGACCGGCCCGATCACGACGCTTTTGGTTTCGCGGTCGTAGAAGTACAGGATGAAGTTCTTCAGCAGCCCGGTCTGATTGAACGGCGGTGTGCCGGGCGGCGACGTCCGGAACGGCAGCAGAGGCTTTGGCTCGCCTTCCCGCTTGGCCTTCGCGACGCGGAACAAGTAGATGTTCTGGTCGTCCTCAGACAGTTCGCTGAACTTCCACCGCCGGGGCCGTTTGATCGAGTTCCGGGCGGTACGCATGACCAGCGCGCCGGTCCGGTTGAGCGTCGTCTTCCTGGCTTCGTCCATCGCCAGCGCCACGCGGGGCCTGTCGAAGAACCAGGTCTTCGCTCGCTCGAGGCCACGTGCGTTGATGCGGAGACGGATCATCAATAAAACTCCTCGACGATCACGAAGCCGGCAGCGCCGGCACCGCCAGCTCGGTTGGTGCCGTTCTTGTTGCCGGCCGCGCCGCCAGCGCCGTAGCTGGCTCCGGCAAGGCCCGTAGTGTCGAGTTGGACAATTACTCCGCCGCCAAAGCCGGGAGCCTCGCCGGAGCGATGACCCGAGTAGTTGTTCTGGGTGCCGCTGCCACCGCCACGTCCGCCAGTCAGGAGCAGGTCACCGGTCGTGCCTGCACCGCCAGCGCCCAGCAGGTTGTTGGAGTCGCCATGCTGGCCACCGGATCCACCCGTCGCGACGGCATGTGCACCGAACGACGTGGATCCACCATTGCCGCCGGCGTTGGCACCGGCGCTGCCGGCGGTTCCACCCGCGCCGATGGTAACCGTTTCTGTTGTGCCGAGTGACGCGGCCGCAATCCACTTATGGGCCACGCCACCGCCGCCGCCGCACTGGCCGCTGACTAGGGCCGCTGTTCCGCTGCCTCCACCACCACCGCCAGCGCCGACGACTGTGACTTTCACCCGGACGAGATCGGCAGGCTTTGTCCAGGTGCCGTTGCCGGTGAATTGCTGTGTCGTGTAGGTGCGGCGAGCGTACCGTCCGTCGCCGGCGGCCCGGTCGATCAGGTCCGTCGAGTTGGCAGCCCCGACCAGTCGCTTGTTGTAGGTTTCGTCGCCCGTTTCGACCAGGACGCCGCCACCGCCGTTGTAGGCGGTGTCGATCGCGGCGAGGTTGGTCGAGAGCGGATGCCCGCCAATGTTGGACAGGGCCGTCGCGGCGCTGGCGACGTCCGAAAGGTTGTTTGCCGAGAGCAGCGCGCCGGCGAGGTTCTTTTCCAGGACGAACCAGCTGGTGCCGACTGAAGCTTCAGTGCCCCCCGCGTTGTCCGCTTTGCAAACGACGGCATCGCCGACCGCCACGGACTTGCCGGACCCTCCACCGACCCTGCCTGCGGCGGAGACGTAGTAGGTGTCACCTTTGTTGCCGGCCGGGTAGTTTGGCGAGCCTGAGCAGTCGAGGTCGGAAATGAACTCCAGCAGGCCAGTCACGGCCGCCGCCACGGCCGCCACGACAAACGCCGTGCTGGCTGCCTGCGTGGTGTTGGTGCCGCCGGTCGCTGTCGGGACGGTCGGAGTCCCAGTGAGCGCAGGCGAGGCGAGCGGGGCCTTGAGGGCCAGATCGGAGACGAGATTCGTGACATCCGATTGGGCGTGGGTGTGAACCGACGCCGCCTTGCCGGCGAGGGCGTTGGTCACCGTGGTCGCGAAGTTGGCGTCGTTGCCCAACGCCGTGGCCAGCTCGACGAGTGTGTCGAGTGCCGCGGGCGACGAGTTGACCAGCGCCGCGATCGCGGCCGCGACAAAGGCCGTGTTGGCCGCCTGCGTCGTGTTCGTGCCCGGGTTGGCCGTCGGAACGGTCGGCGTTCCGGTGAGCGCAGGCGACGCGAGCGGGGCCTTGGCCGCCAGATCTGTCACGAGGTTCGTGATCACCGACTGCGCGATTGCGGACGCTGGCGTTTCGAGGACGCCATTGTTGACCTTGACGAAGCCCGTGCCCGCGGGGGCCGGGCCACCGACGCCGGTCTGCACGTCGAGTTCGATCTCGCCGGCGTCGGTCACAGTCAGGGTGATGTCGTCGCTCAAGGGATCAGACGCAGTCGGAGACGATGAAGCGGCCGGCAAGGTACTTGCGCGGCTGGGCGGGAGTGCCCGGTGGAGTCAGGGTCAGGTGCCAGGTGTGGTAAGCGACGGCCATCGTGGCCGACGTCGCGGCGGCCAGCGAGACGCGGAACTGGCCCACGGCGAGATTGGTATTGGTGATGGTGAGCGTGACGTCAGAGCCGCCGGCCTTGGGGTGGATCACGCCGGCGATCGTGTAACTGGTCAGGTTGGCCGGGCTGCCGTTGATGCTGACAGTGACGTCGAGGTTCCAGGCGTCGCCCTTGTGGATCTCGATGTGGTAGGTCGCCGGCGTCAGTCGCGAGGTCGTCATACCCGCCACTCCCGGCCACTCGGCACGTACCGGTTGAGCGACTGGGTCAGGCGGATGGCAAGGCTCACACCGGATTCGAGCTCGCGGTCGGTCAGCGCCCGGTTGCGGCGGACGCTCAGCCGGCTGGCCGGGTTGTCGCCGTCGAAGACGACGGTGCGGGGTGCGTTGGCTGTGGCCGGGACGCGGCGGAAGTCGAGCACGTTGCCCACGGCGTCGATCTCAAGGCCGAAGTCGCCGGCAGCCGGACCGTCGCGGAAGTAGAGGGCGTGCTGGTAAGCGCCGCCGTCGGCCGCCATCTCGATGTAGTTCTGCTCGACCCGGGCCTTGCCCCGGATCAGGCGATCCGCTCCGGAACCGTCTTGGCCGATCAGGATCCCGAGGCCGTGGCAGTTGGTCAGCACATTGCGGAGGACCTGCACGTCCTCCAGCACACACGGGCCATGGGCGAGGCCGTTGAGCGCGGTGATGCCGATGCCGGCGTTACGGCCACCGCGGGCGGCGTTGTCGTTGACCCGCAGCCGGCGGAAGCCCGCACTACTGCCGTTGGCGGTCAGCTGGATGTCGTCGACGTCGCAGAAGCCGTTGGTGATCGCGATGTCCTCAAGGACCTCGCCCGACATGTTGGTCAGGCTCCAGCCAAAACAGTCGCGGCCGTTGTGCCCGCTGAGTGGTTCGCTGGTGATGAACCGGACGCCGTCGGCCTTGAGCCGGCGGATCGGCCGGGCCTTGCGGGTGTTGTCAGGCGGATCGAATGCGATCGCCGTGCGGTACGGGACGTAAGGCCCGCCGAGGTTGAGGTCGACCACGAGGCGGCTGAGGTCGATGTCGTCGCCATAGGGGACGACGACGCGGTCGCAGGTGCCCGTCCGCTTGAGGATCGGCGGGTCGGCCGGGTCGATCACCAGCCGCGTGCCGGGGCCGAAGAAGACGGTCTCGGGGCACTCGTACACACCTCCGCGCAACCGCACCCGGCCGCCCGCGATCGTGCGGTCGGTCAGCTCTGCGGCTTTGTCGAGGCCAGGCAGTACGGTGATCATTCAAACTTGCGAGCCGGAAGCGTGAGCGACGGAAAAAAAAGAGCCTGCGGCGGTCGGCGAGGCGTCCACAGTGGAGGCGGGACTGCCGGAGTCGTATGCCGGTTATCCCGCCGCAGGCTTTGGGAGGCCCGGACGCGCCCGGGCCTGGCAAGACCAGCCGAAGTGTGCTTTGCCCGGCAACCGGTCAAGGGCGGGGCAAGAGGCACGGCTGGTGTACTTCCGAACCTGGCCATGATGGACGTCAGCGACGCGCCGCGAGCGGTCCGCCAGGTGTGTTGATCAGGTGTCTCCGTCGTCC
This sequence comes from Planctomycetota bacterium, assembly GCA_031405895.1. Lineage (GTDB taxonomy): Bacteria > Planctomycetota > Planctomycetia > Pirellulales > Pirellulaceae > BJ22. The sequence goes on along the minus strand of JANOFL010000352.1, from coordinate 24,540 downwards.
AGTGCGTAATACGTGGCCGCCATCTGAAACCAGAACGCGACGACGAAGCCGATCACGAGCATCACCGCGATAACCGCACGCAACCCAGGCAGCGGCGCGTCGGGTGATCCCGCCACTACCAGGTCGATCAGGCTGGGACAGGTCGCGATCCAGAAGAGGATGGCGAAGCTGACAACAAAGCGCCGCACTTCCCCCATCAGCGCACTCCGATCTGGACGAGCCACTGCTGGAGCGAGGGGTTGTTCTGCGGGTCGTTCCCGTCGCCCCAGGCGTTTCCCATCCGCGTGTGCATCCGGTAGCGGACCTCGGGCTGGCCTTCCTCTGTCGGCTCCTCGACAGCGACCCAGACCACGAGCATCGGGTACACCAACGCGGTGCCTTCCGGAACGACCGTCGCCTGCAGTTTGGCGGCTGTGTCGACATCGTTCTGCGAATCGACCTGGGCACAGACCGTGCGGTTGAGGAACCCGCCGGCGTCGAGCCACTCGAGCGAAGTCTTGAGCTGCTCGCAGGGGACGCAGCCGGGCATGGTCATCACGACCAGCAGCGACGAGTGCTCGCTACCTGCGATCTCGTTGGCTTCGCCAAACGGCATCCAGAAGACCGGCGCGGCCACGGCCTCGACCGACCAGCGGTCCGCGAGGCTGGCCATCTCGGCGTCGTAGTCTTGAGCCTGGGCGGATCCGCCCGCGAGCATCACGGCGACCAGCACGAGCGGAGCGACACGGCGAATCGAGCCGAGCCAGGTGCCGACGGTGAACGCGCCCACGATCGCGAACGCGAACACGACGAAGCGAATCAGGTTCCGGAGCGGCCCGCGGCCTTCACCGTCCCGGTTGAAGAACCGACCGGCGTACTCTTCCGGATCGACATCTTCCTGGTGCTCGGGCATCGGTTCCTGCTGTCGCTCCCGGCGGAGCCGATCGCGGAGCGCCGCGTCGTCCTCGCCGTAGCCATCCGGCGGCCCAAACTGCCAGTCCTGTGGATCACTGTGGCGAGGGCCTACCCAGAAGATCTGCGGATCGATCGGCGCAGGCGTCGTCGGCTGACCCTCATCCAGAGGCGGCGAAACGAAGGGCAACATCTGCGGATCCTGAAAGGTGCAGGAAAGCCGCTGCTCCATCGGTCGTCGGGGAGTGTCGTTGTCGTGACTGACGGTCCCACGCAGGATCCGCCAGATGGTGGGCAGGGTCATGGCGATCCCGTGGCCGCTGGCGTTGGTCACGCCGTCGGTGCCGTGGTTTTCGTGGTTGGGCTTGTCGGTCGACCAGGCGATCAGCGCGACGATCTTGCCGGAGCGAGGCGAGATCATGCTCGACCCGCTGCGGCCTCCACCGGGGCGGGGATAGAACCTGATCACGCCGCCCCGTTCGTCGTGTTCAAAGACGTTGCCCACAAACTCGGTCTGCCAGGTCCCACCGGGGCACCCGCGGCTGACGACGACGTCATAGACCACCTCCTCGTCGAGCGTTTCGACGGGAACGAAGGTCGGCCGCCAGCCGGCCAGGGCCTCGGCCGCGACGCGAACAACGGCACCGTCGACATAGCCCTCGGTCATCTCCGACCGGACGACGACGCCGGGAACAGCCTTTTGCAGCTTGCCCTCGCGCCAGAAGTCCACCTGCACCTTCTTGCCCTTGCGGCCCGCCACGTGCTGGTTGCTCAGGATGTAGGCGGCTCCGTCCTCGTCGACGTAGAAACACCAGCCGGTGCCGACCCCAGAGCCGGCCCGGATTCGGGTGCAAGCCTCGTGCGACGGATTCAGCTGCAGCTCGCTCTCGCGGGGAGGGGTGGGAGTTGGAGAAGGCGTGGCGGGCGGAGTGGCAGGGGGCGGCTGGATTTGCATCTCGCCCGGGCGCGGGCCCTGAAACGGGAGCAGCTCGTCGGGCACCTCCTGTTCGGGAGCCTGTTCCTCCGGCGCGGGGCGCATGAAGCGACCAAAGCGGCCGAACATCTGGGCATCAGCAGGCAAGGCAAACAGACAGGCGACCGCCAGGAAAAGTGCGGTCGTCGACCAGCGGGTGCGGGGTTGGGGACGCATATCGGAATCCGGGAAGAGGAGGAGGTTGGAAGTCACCGGTCGGGAAGGGTCTCGACGCGGAACAAGCGGAGCGCGATCGCGCTGCCGAAGATGCGGTGGCTTTCGAGAAGCTGGCGGTCGTAAAGCGTTTCGTGGCCGTAGCCTTTGCAGGCGATCTGGGAGCCGTCTCCCAGCGTCAAAACCGTGCCGATCATCTGGTCACCGATCCCCTCGACCAGCGCGAGCAGCTCGTCGCCGAGGATGTCCTCGTCGGCCGTCGGCCCCATCCGCTCGAGGACGCACACGGCGACCTCGTACTCGGCGTCGACGGCGGCCCGGGTCGCCCACTGGCACTCGCGGCTGTTCGGCCAGACGGTGATCTCCCGCTCGAGGATCTTCTGGAGGTCGAAAGCAGGAGCCAGCCGGCTGGTCGTCGGCGAAACAGCGATCGCCTGCACGGCCAACGCCACGGCATCGGCGATCGCTTTCGACTTCGATTTGCGGGGAGGAAGGTAACTCACTCGGTCGGGATCTCGCGGGTGTGGATCCGGTAGCGGTCATGGCCTGGCCCGCTCCAGCGGTAGCAGCCGTCGGTGCCGAGGACCTGGACTTCGAACGTTCGGGTGCGGTCGCCGTCTTCCCACACGATCCGGTGGCCGGGGGTCGGCTCGATCGCCTCGGCACCGTCGACCATCCGAACGACCAAGATCAGCCAGTCGAGCTGGATGGCCCGGAGCTTGGCCCCGCCGCCAACGTCCTCGACCTCGGTCGGCGTGTTGCCGAGCACGGCGTCGGCGATCTCGATCTCGACGTCGCCGGCGTGATACACAACGGCCACGCCAGCCACCCGCGCGTGGGCGCGGGCGGCGGCGGCGAGAGCACGTTGGACCGGGGAAGGCATCGGCAAGGATCAAGCTGGAAGTGGCAAGCAAGAACAGCAGCGACAGACCGGACTAGGTCAGCAGGGCTTCGGTCTCGGTGACCGCCTCGGTCTTGACGATCGGAATCCCGTCGACCTCGGTCGGCATCGGAGCCGGCACGCCCGTGGCGTTGGTCGCCGTGCGGCTCGCGCGGAGCTGCTTGAGCGACCGGCGGCCCATGACGATCAGGTTCGGCATCCGCGCCCCGGGGAACCGCGACAGGGCCTCGTAAATGAGGGCGTCCGTCAGCCCCTTGCCGCTGTCGGCGGTCAGGTTGGCGATGCGGCAGACGTCGTACGCGCCACCGATCTGCATGCCGATCCACGAAGTGGCCGGCGTGTAATAGGCGGGGTAGTGCAGTCCCGACCCGTCGGTGAAGTCCTGGACAACGGTTTCGCCCAGGTCGAGCGGTGCGTCCTCGATCATCACGCCAGCAACCGCGTCGTCGCGGAGGGTGACCAGGTAGACCGACGAACCGGTGTTGGCCGTGGTACCACCGGCACCGACCACCATCGCATCGGCCAGCTGGTTGAGCGTCGCGGCGGTGGCGAGTCCGGCGAACCCGGCGGCCGCGTTGCCCGTGCTGTTGATGTACTGTTTCTCGGCTTCGTACATCGCGGCCCGGAGGTGGCGGAGGCCTTCGCGGGCGATCAGGGCTTCGGCCCCGCCTTTCCGCCACGCTTTGGCCAGGGCCATGTCGACGGCCCAGCTGAAGTCGAGGACCTTCAGATCGACGGACACGACGGTGTCTTCCGAGCTGTCGAGGTCGCGGCCGGCATTGATCGCACGGAATCCGACGACAGGCGCGCCGGTTTCCTTGACGTACTTGTGGGTCGTTCCGTTGCTCGAGCCGACCATCGGCAGGCGCGCGAAGAACGGCGCAGCGTTGCTCAGATCGGTGACCTCGGCGTCGGAGAGGTCGAGGGCGTCGCCGACAAAATCGGCCACGGTCAAAAGGTCATCAGCCATTGGAGGAGCCTGGAAAAGGGGTGCCGGTGAAGCGGCGGGAGTTGGAAGGCATGGCCGGCCGCGCGAGAAGCCTCACGCGACCGGCCCTCGGGGGGTTTGTCAGGCGTTGACCGACTCGGCCGCCGGTGGGGCGGGCGGTGCGGTTTCTGCCGCGGGCGGCGGCGTGGTGTCGCTGGAAGGCGGTGCGGGGGGTGGAGGCGGGTTCTCCGACAACGCGGCCAGCCGTTCGGCTTCGGCAGCTGCTGCCGCTTCCATTTCGTCGGCCAGCCGCGCGTTGGCGTCGGCCACCGCCGCGCGGAGCTGCCCCGCGTTGATCGTGACCTCCCGGTCATCCGGGATCGTCACGTCGTAGACGAGGCCAAGCTGGCGAAGCGCAACGCAGGGAATGGTGACGCGCTCGCCGTTGGCCATCGCCTGGATCGGGTAGGGAAGTGTGAACATCGCCGGAAGCAGTCAAAAGGAAGGGGGATGAAGGAAGCTACTTGCTGCCGACCGGCTTGCGAAGCTGGATCTGGCTCGCGAAGCCGTTCTTGGCCCGCTCGCCGTCCTTGGGCTTTTCGCCGTCGCCGAACTTCGACGCGGTCGGTTCGCCGCGATCGACGGCCGAGAGCTTGGTGTTGAGCTCGGTGATCTTGGCGTCGCGGGCCTTGATCTGGTCGCTCAGCGCAGTGGCGTGTTTGCCCTGGGCGTCGGAGAACGAGACGCCCTCCGTGTACCACTTGGCTCCGTTCTCGGAGCCGAAGGCATCGACGTAGCGCTTGACCTCGGCCTTCGGATCAACCGGCGGCGAGGATTGCTGCGTTGGGACAGTCGAGCCAGCGGTGGGATTGCCCTCGCTGAGCTTGTCGGCGGCGGGCGGGTTGGCAGGAGCAGAAGCGTTCGGACTCGCAGACATTGCGGTCTCCAAAGTGAAGAGGGGGACGGCAATTTCATCGCCGGCCGAGAACTTGGATTTGGTGCGGTGGTCCGCACCGTAAAGACACACAGCGACGCCTCGCAGCGCCCATTTTCGAACGATAATCGCTGGGCCTTCGACGGTGAAGCCGTTGACCTCGGCGCTCATGCCCGGCCGGACGTCTTCGAAGCTCAGCGGCCGGAAGAAGATCGAGGCCTGATACGGGACGCCGGCGTCGGATTGCAGCTTGATCGTGCTGGCCCGATCTCCTTCCTTGAGCGGCGTCAGTTCGCCGGCGACGAGCAGCCCCTCATTCGATGGCGTGAACTTGTCGAGGTAACCGATCGCGTCGCCGTCGTCGTGGCGGAAGTCGATCGGGATCCGGGGCTGGTCAGCGGAAAAGCCGGACATGTCGTGGACGATCTTCCCCCAGTACCAGTGCACGATCGGCTGGCCGCTGCGGGCCTGCATCTGGATCGGGACGTTCTTGCTCCCCTCCTTCGCGGCGGAGAACTGGACCGGGCCACCGACAAACTGCAGGGCAGTCGCGGGCACGGACTTGGTGCGGGGTGCTTCGGGCGCGGCGGTGGTCATTCGTCTTCGTCCTCGTCGTCGCCCTTGGTTTTGCCGGGCTTGGCGTTGCGTTCCTTGTCGTCGGCCTTCTCGTCGTCCTTTGCCGGCTGCGAGGCCTGGCCGAGTCCGACGAAGGAGAGCGGGACTTTCTTTTTCTCGGCGTACTCCAGAGCCTCAGCGATCCGGTCGACGTTGTCGTACCAGTCACCCCGGCCACGTTCCTTGACGATCCGCTGCGGGTTGTCGAGGCCGGCTCCGATCGCCAACAGGTCACCGTTGATTTCCTTCGCCGGATCCCACCACGGCATGCCGGTTGGAACCCACTCAAACGAGACGTCGTCGAGCACCATGCCGGCGGGCAGCTGCAACTGGCCGTCGAGAATCGCCAGCATCAACCGCCAGACGGTGAGCCGGGTGAGCAGCTCGCGGAGGTCTTCCTGCTTGGGTTTGCAACTGCGCTGGTAGTGCAGCCATGCGGCCCGGCTGCCGAAGAAGTTGGTGAAGCTCTCGTTGTAGAACGAGAACGGGATGTCGAGGGCCTTGAGGGCGACCTGCAGGACGAGTGTGGTGAAGTCCTGGAATTCCCGGCTGGGGTTTTTCGACTCGAGGAATTCGGCCCGGTCGCCGGGGTCAAGCTCAAGCTTGAGCGGCCCGCGGCCGAAGTCGACGTCGTAACGGTTCTTGGTCGGGTCGCTCTCGTCCTCGACTGTCGCCGTGTGTTCGCCCGTGCCGACCGTGGCCTCGCTGAAAATGGCCATCGCGAAGAGCTGCGAAATCTTCGACTTGGCGAGGGCCAGGTCGAAATTCTCGTAGACGTCGCGGAGCGGGTTGAGGGCGGCGGCCAGTGGCGAGATTCCCCGAACCTGGTCGAAGCGGTCGAAGTAGCCCAGCATGCACATCCGCGTGGCTGGCACCATCCGGTCGTACACCAGCTGGTTCCGTTCCCGCCGGTAGAGACCATAGGCGGCCGCGCGTCCGGCGTCGTTGACCTTGACGCCGTGCATCCAGGAGCCGTTGCGCGTGGTCTCGACGATCTCGGCGATCGGGTTTTTGATCCGGTCAGACTCGATCCCCTGCACAGTGCCGTCGGCGAGCTTCATCAGCCCGACGTCGCCGTCGATCACGCGGCGGGTCTCGGCGATCCGGATCATCTTGTTGAGCGTGTGGCGGCCGGCTGCGTCGCAGTTGTACGGCCGCGACCAGCGCTCCATGAACGTTTCGACCTGCGTGTCGAAGGCGATGTTGCCCGTGCGGCAGTGGAACTCAAACGAGGCGACGTAATCGAGGTGCCGCCGGATCATCCAGCTGGCGATCGCGAAGTTCCGGGCGAGGTCCCGCGCGTTGGCGACGAGCTGCTTGCGCTTCGTCGGATCGAGAATCGTGTCTTCGTAGCCGGAGTAGGTGCGGGCAGTCTTGCGCTTGCCGCGGGCCTCGGTGGCGTCATAGCCAAAGCGGGTGGCCGTGTTGCCTTCGGCGCGCAATCCGGGCACCGAGAAGGTGGCGTCAGACAGGTTGCGGGAAACAACCAGGCTCATTCAGACGGCCAGAGGAGGAAGCCGGACTACGAATTACCGAGGTTGATCGACGAGACCCGCGGGCGTCGCCCGTGCAGGGTGTCGTCTTCGGCCATGAGCTCGCGAAGTTCGCGGCGGAGCGAGGCGAGGTCGAACGTGACGGTTGTGCCGTCAGTCACCGTGCTCTGCACTCCGGAGCGCAAGACCTCCCGGATTTCGGCAATGCGTTCGCTGTGGTCAGGCATGGAGGCAAGGCAAGGATCTGGGCCACCGGCGGAGGCGGCTGTAACGTCCGCTGCTTTCGCAGACCAGCGGCAGCCCATCGGCCGATCATCGTACCGGTGCTTTTCCTGGCGGCCTGGAAAACACCACCCAGCAGCCGGTCGACCGCGCCCGCTTCGCGCCCGCGGGCCATCGCCGGCGGGCCAAAAACACGGTGCAAAACGAGTTCCGCGAAGTTCGGAAAACTCGTTCACTCGCCCGCCACGGCGGCCTCTTCGACCGGCCGGTTTTCATAGCTGCGGTCGATCCGGTGTTGACCGCATTTCCTGCACGCCGTCCGTCGCCAGACGACGTGCGTGTACGGTCGGCCGTCCTCCAGCTCGCCGGCGATGGCGTGCTCGGTGGTCGACTGGTAGCCGGTCCGCGCGGTGGACTGGCAGGCCGGGCATCGGCTCGGCGCGGTTTCTACGATCAGTTTCTTGGCCATGTCGGCTCCTTCGGTCAGAGGTATGAGACGCGGTTGGTGCGTTTGGGTTTGGGCTTCGGCGTCGGGCGGCCGCCGGCGGTGGGGAGGAGGTCGATCCCGATCATGGACGCGGCCACGTGGCAGCCGGTCAGGCAGTCCCAGAGGTCGTTGTCCCGGCCGCGGGTCTCCTTCCAGACGGTCAGCTTCTGGTTCTTCGTCATCATTTCCGACGGCGTCTCCGACGTCAGATGATCGAACAGCAGGCGATGTTGCTCCTGCGTGGCGTCGTAAATTGTCAGGGCACCGGGGTCGCCCTTCGCCACCTTGAACCGGTCGGCGGTCAGAGTCTTCCAGCGGTTGGTGTCGAAGATCACAAACCGCTTCGCGTGCTGAGCCGAGAGCCGTTCGCGCCAGTCGCGGCCGATGATGTCTCCCTCCTGCGCCTTCCAGTCGTTGATCGTCTTGTCAGTCGGCCCGAGGTATTTGCCGTGCGACGGCCGAAGGATGGTCGAGTACTTCGACTGCCGGCAGAACCGGTAGACGGTCGTTGTGATCTCACCCCAGTTCGCGTCGACGAGGCAGCGGTCGACCTTGACCGGAACGCCGGCCTCGGTCTTCCACTCGCGGCCGAGCAGCTCCTCGGTCAGGGCCTCGAGGGCGAACATGATCTGGGCCTGCAGGCCGGCCTTCGGCTTCTCCCTGGCGATCGTCCGCCGCAGATCGTTGTTGATGAAGTAGCCCAGCTGCTGGTCGGGCCAAGTGCCGACGCCGGCGATGTGCCCGGAGAATCCGGAGCCGAAACCGCAGACGGTCCACCAGAGGACCTTGCTGTTCGGGTCGATGAATGCGGTCACCTTCTGGGCCTGCTGCGGGATGATCAGCCGGCCAGGCTGCGAGATCCGGACGACGAGCTCGGCGCGGACAACCGTTGCGTCGGCGACCTCCTGAAGGCTCAGCGGCCGCTGCTGCATCTCGGCCCAGAACGTGGCCGGGTCGTCCAGCTTGATGTGCATCACCGATTGGATCGCGGACACGTCTCCGTCCTCGACGTTCTCCGGCCAGTTGTGGACCGCGCCCGCCTCAAGCGCCTTAGCGTGTTTCTTGAAGAACGCGTTGCCCGCCTTGCCGTCGTCCTTGGCCCGCATGCCCGCGGCCCGGACGTTGGCGTATTCTTCCCAGAGCTTGTCGGCGGTCGGCAGCGAGGCCAGTGCTACGGACCGCTGGCCGTTCCACCGCTGGTTGCGTTCCGGATCCAGCAGCTGGTCGGCGACGTCGTCGGGCTGGATGACCGTGCATGGGACGAAGCAGGCAATCCGTTTCTTCGGCCCCGCCAGCCGGAGGATGGTGCCGTTGATGATCCGGAGCCGCTTGTTCACCTGGCCGGGCGATTTGGCCGAGTCGTCGTCCTGCGGGTCGTCGGGGATGGCAATGTCGGGGCGGAGCACGTCGCCGTCGGCCGTGGTGACCTTGATGCCACGCAAGCCGCGCGACGTGATGCCCCGGGCGGCGATGATAGATCCACTGCTGCAGCTGCCGGCGATCGTCGGCAAGGCGATGCGGGTGTCGAGCCAGGTGATCCGGGTGCGGACGCCATTGGACGTCTGGCCGCGGGCACGCTGCGTGATCCCCTCGAGGCAACGAATCGGGTAGCAGGCCTCGGGGAAGTCCTCGCCCAGCAGCTCGTTGGTCTCCAGCTCCATCTTGAGTTCGTCGAGCTTCATGGTCGCGATCTCGTCGGTCGCCGCGACGTAGACCCCGAAACGCCGCTTGCCGTAGAGGACGGCCCAGAGGAGGCCCCACTGGCAAAGGGTCGTCTTGCCCCAGCCACGAGGCATGGCCAGCGCGAACAGCCCGCCGCGCGTGACTACCGTTTGGATCCGCTCGGCCGCCTGCAGTTGCGGCGGCCCCCAGTCGAGATAGAACTTCGCCTCGGCCCCGTAGGTCCGGCAGAACAGCTTGAAGTCGTTCTCGCAGGCGGCGCGGCGGGCGGGATCCACGATCGCCGGCGGCGGTCCGATCTCCTTTCCCGTCGCGGCCTTGGCCCGGTTGCGGGCGGCCTCGGTCTCGCGCTTCCGGGCGTAGGGATCGCTGGGCCCGGCACGGGATGCCGCCGGCGAGGCCCTGTCCCGCTCGCCGCAAAGCCACGCCGCGTAGCGGATCAGGTCGATGGTCTTGCCGTCGCCGATGCGCGCGGCGGCGCGTTGACGGTGCCGCCGCAGTTTGGGGTCGGACAGCACGTCGCCGGCGGGCGTCGAGTTGAGCAGCTGCAGCAGCTGGCTCGGCTTGAGCTGGCGCGGGTCGGCGCGCGGATTTTCCGTCACATCCCTCACAAGCGGTGCGAGCGCACGGGCGGCGGCGGCTGGGGTAAGTCGAGGCATTGATTTCCCGTGCGCGCAAGCGACGACGGGCTATCTCTCGACAGCCGCCGCGTTCTCTGTAAGCGCGGTTGGTCAGGGGTCGCTGCGGGTTCGAGCTCGCAGCGGCCCCGTTTTCGTTTTGTCAGGTGGCCTGGCCGGCGAGCCAGGCTGCGTAGTGCACGAGGTGCAGCGTGCCGTCGCCGTTGGTCGGCGCGCCGGCTTCGACATCGGCGCGGATCGCGGCCGGGTCGATCTTCTGTTTGCCGGCCCGCGTGAGCAGGTCGGCCATCTGGTCAACAGTCAGGGCGGTTGGATCTCCTGGCCCGGTCGCTTTCCCGCTCACGTTGGGCCTCCGGCAGGTTGGCCTCGTGGCCGCACACGTTGGCCCGTGTGGCGTCTTCCCGGCGGCTTCGCCCATTCGGACCAGCGACCGGACGTCGCTCCAGTGCCGCCAAGTTGGCCCCGTTTTCCGGGCTGAAAAGAACTTTCCAGATTCCTCGCGAACTGGGCGGAACAGCGCTTGAGGCTGTTCGAAACGCATGGCTCATGTGTGTCACGCGACGGGCATTTCCCGCCGCGAACCAGCACAAAACGGAGCCAACGATGAACGCCAGCACGATCAACTTTGGGGTTGAATTCGAGACCACGCTTCCCGCCCGCGACACGACGCCGATCGGCAACTACCACGCCGGAACGCAGGTCGCCTGGTTGCCGACCGGTTGGAAGGCCGAGCGCGACAGCAGCATCCGCGCGACCAACGGCCGCAAGGCCTGCGAGTTTGTCTCGCCGAAACTGCACGGCGCGGAGGGCCTGCAACAGGTGGTCGCCGCGCTCGACGCGATCAACGCACACGGCGCGGGGGTCAACGAGACCTGCGGCCTGCACGTAACGGTCGAATGGAACGGCGACGCGGCCGCCCTGGCCCGGTTGATCTCGCTGGTCGGCAACCACGAGAAGGCCCTCTTCGCGAGCACCGGAACCCGCCGGCGGGAACGGACCATCTACACGAAGCAGATCAAGAGCTACGGCAACGCGGACGACGCGAAGCGCCGCTGCGAGTCCGACCGCTACCACGCCTTGAACCTGACGCACCTGGCCCGCGGCCAGAACCGGATCGAGTTCCGGATCTTCGCCGGGACGCTGAACGCGGTGAAGGTCGCCGCCTACATCCAGATGTGCCTCGGCCTGGTGGAGCTGGCCCTGAATTCCAACCGCAAGAGCGAATGGAACTACGAGAAGGCCGAGGGCAAGAAGAGCTGCTGGGACCGCCCCGGCGCGGCCGCCGGCGAGACGGAATTGAACCGGCTCTTCTACCGGTTGGGCTGGACCCGGGGCTGGTACAAGGGCGAGCTGCGGGCCAAGCGGTGGGGCGACGTCGGCGCGACCACCGACTGGAAGACCACCAAGGCCAAGCTGCTCGACCTGGCCCGGAAATACGACCAGGCGGTGTAGGCCTCCCGCCGCCCTGGCCGGGGGCACGGACGCCCCGCTTTTTGATCGTGCTGGTGGAACCCCGCGAACGGATGCGCGGGGTTCTGCTTTGCGCTGGGCCCAGCCGCCCACGTTGGCCCGTGTCGCCGCCGCCGGTGTTTCCGGGGAAACACCAAGGGCCGCGGGCGATCGCCGCACACGGGCCAAGCCCGGGGCCGGGTTCACGCGACGCCGGCCAGCCGTCGGCCGCGGGCGGGTTTGGCATTCCGGCGGGCTGGAGCGGCGCGTTTGGCGGCCGAGGCCTTGGGGGGTTTGGCCGCGGGCCGCTTCTTCTCGAGGGACGGGCCGGCGACGAGCTGGGCCTTGCGGCCGGTGAATTGCTCGAACCGCTTCACGATCACGTCGCAATAGAGCGGGTCAAGCTCCATCGAGAACGCTCGTCGGCCGGCCTGCTCGGCCGCGATCGTCGTCGAGCCGGATCCACCGAACAGGTCGAGCACGTTCTCGCCCGGCCGCGAGGAGTACTGCATCGCACGGATGGCCAGCTCGACCGGCTTCTCGGTCAGATGCACCATCGCGTTTGGGCTGACCTTCTTGATCGACCAGACGTCGGTGATGTTCTTCGGCCCGAGGAAGACGTGCGCCGCGCCTTCCTTCCAGCCGTAGAAGCACCACTCGTGGTCGCCCATGAAATCCTTGCGGGTCATCACGGGGTGTTGCTTGTGCCAGATGATCTGCTGGCTGAACTTCAGGCGGTGCTTCTGGAGAAATCGGGGGTAGTTGGCGATGTTGGCGTAGCCGCCCCAGATGTAGTAACTGCGGCCGGGCATGAGCACGCGCGAGGCGTTGCCGAACCAGCCGTCGAGCAACCGGTCAAACTCCGCGTCGGAAACGAAGTCGTTGGCCAGCGGCCGGTCCTTCGCCCGCATCTTGCCGGTCGGTTTCCCCTTGCCCGGATGCCGCGCGAGGTCGAAGCCCTGGTGCGGGTTCTCATAGGAGCTGAGGCCCGCGGCGATCGCGTTGTTTGAACGCGGCTCGACCTTGACGTTGTAGGGCGGATCCATGTTGACGAGGTGGATCTTCGCACCGGCCAGCAGCTGGTCGACGTCGCCGGCGACCGTGCTGTCGCCGCACATCAGCCGGTGATTCCCCAGCTGCCAGATGTCGCCCCGCTGAGTCGTCGCCTCGTCCGGCGGATCCGGCACGGCATCCGGATCCGTCGCTCCATCGACCAGCCCAGTGTTCATCAGTTTGGCCAGCTCGTCCTGGCCGAAACCGAGGAGACCGAGATCGTAGTTCGCGGCCTTCAGCGCCTCGAGCTCGCTGGCGAGCAGCTCCATGTTCCAGCTGGCCAACTCGTTCGTCTTGTTGTCGGCCAGCCGGTAGGCCCGGACCTGCGCGGGCGTGAGGTTGGTCGCCTCTTTGACCGGTACCTTTTCGAGGCCCAGCTGCTTGGCCGCGTAGTACCGGCCGTGCCCAACGATGATGATCCCCTTGCCGTCGACCACGATCGGCTGTTGCCAGCCAAATTCCCTGATCGATCTGGCGATCGCATCGACGTCGTGGTTGCGGGGATTGCGATCGTAGGGGGTGACCTTGGCGAGCGGAACGAGATTGATCCGCATTGGAGTCGTTTGCATCTTTTTTTGTGCCAACCAACTGTGTCTGACCTTTTGGCTCATCGCCGTGGGGTCGGGGTGGGAAAAGCCGGGGAAGTACCTACGCCAGGGGGGGGGCAGGGGTCGGGCCGCTGCTCCACCATGCGCAGGCTGTCGTCTGGGTGTAGAACCGCGAATCCTGCCGCCCAGCGGGCACGCATCGTTGCGATCTTGACCTCCGAGCCTGCAGGTGCACCCGTGCTCGAAGGCGGCACGGGTCGGTCACTCATCGTCCCTCAGCTCGTAGCTGACTGATCCCCTCGTCTCGCTCTTACGTCGGAAACGCAATTCAGAAAGCAGGGCACTGCACTCTGCCAGCACATCCGGGTGCACGGGCGGCAATGCCTTCTTCTGAGCGAAGTACTGCTTGATCAGCTCGAAGTGACCTGCACGACGCGAGGCACCTACGAGGTCAGCAAAGCAGGCAAGAAGATGGTCCTGATCGCAGGCGGCCGAAGAGGCCTTCTTATACGAGTGACCGACCGTGAGAACGCCGTCGAAGTGTTCCTCGATCGAAGCACGGCGAACACGGGCAACAAGATCGAACTGGACCGGGATGGAAAGGCCGTCGGAAAGGAGGTCTCTGCATCCGCATTTCTTGCCGACCTGCTCGACAGCAGCGAACAGCGCGGCGCGACGGATTGCGGATGCGATCGCTGGCATAGGCAAAGCGGAAGGGTCATTGAGACCCAACCAGCATTGCCGGTGGTTTTGCCCGCTTTCGGCCCGCGGTTATCATGCCCGCATGGATCGGACCGAGCTCATCAGGAGGGTGCGTGAGATCGTCGCCGTTGACCCTTCCGCAGGTCGGCGACGAATCGCCCGCGAGCTGGCGGTACCCGCGGGCCGCGTGCGATCAGCCCTGCGTTCGATCCGGGAACGTCAACGCGGCCGACGGTGCGACTGCTGCGGCAACCGCTTTGAGCGGCTGCTCTGCCCTGCCTGCGCTCGTGCGTGAGCCGAACCTAATCACTGCGGCGGGCCAATTCCGCCGATGCGACTTCCAGCGACGTTTTCAACCTCGCATAAATCTCGGCAGTTCGCGCAGCCTCAGTGTCCTCGGGAAAGGCGCGTCGGTGTGCCTCCAAAAGCTGCTCCACTGCGGCCCTCTCAATATCCCACTCACTGGCTGCAGGTACGGGTTCACCGGCGACGATCTTTTCGAGAATTGGCAGCTGGCTTTTCAATGCGCTGATCGTCATTCGCAGCTGCTCGGTCGGAATCTCCCGCGCGTTGCGCTCCGCTTCCGTCAGTTTCGTTGCCGGGGAGCATCCGATCAGCAGGGCGAGCAGCAGTGGCAGGAAACAGCGCATGGGAACCTCCGGACTTGGAACGAGGATTGATCACAATGCCACGAGGCACCTGTTGCATAGGCAGGCCTGCGCTCACGGAGAATCCATGGGTTGGGCAATCATGCGATCTTGACGCGCGACTGAAACGGCATCAACGCCAGCGAAGGTCCGAGTAGGTCACTCGGCCTGGAAATCTCCAGCGAGTGGCAGAGGAACATCGCCTCCCGACCAACATAGCGCTTTCGTGCCGAGTAGCTTAGCTGGTAGACGATCCGCCGGTACCCCTCAAAAAGTTCGTGCCGAACAGCAGCATAGTCGTAGGTCACAATCCACGGCTGTGCGAGTCGCTTGATCCTGTCGGCCAGCCGCCGATGGTCTTCCAGGGTGTAGGTGTTCAGATAAAGCGATGACCCCTTCTCAATGTAGGGTGGGTCAAAAAACACGAAGGCGTTCTTTAGACCTGAAACGACATCCTTGGTGAACTCAAACGCGTCCTCTTGGTAAAGCCGAATTCGGTGTCCGTAGCGGGCAATCCGCTTTATTCTCGCGACGACATCGGCCTTGTTGAATCGCGCATCGATTCCCCATTCGCTTTGTTGCGCCTGACCACCGATCACACCTCCGTTCAGCACACCTGATCGGTTGGTTCGGTTCAGGAATAGTGTCGCAAATCCAAGATCAGCCAGTCGAGCCTTCGCTCGATTGCGATAGACGTCACGCTGGCGATGCCATTCCCGAAGGGTCAATTTGGTCCGTTGGATTCTGGAACAAAGCTCCTCAGTTCCATTCAAGACAGAATGCCAAAACGCGAACACGGGCCTGCTGAGATCATTCAGGTGAACCACTGAAGCGCGTTCGTTGAACAAAAGCGAGACGCCTATGGCGGCCCCGCCAGCGAACGGTTCGACGTAGTGGACATCGCGGAGAGAATTTCTTTCGAGCAGCTGTTCCACGGTGTGGACGAGACGGCGTTTGCCACCGGGGTACCGCAATGGAGTCAGATTCGCGCTGGGCATGCTGGCATTCTAGGAATCGCCCAGTGTTGCATCGAGGGCAGTTTGTCCGCTTGCTACGGTGACCAAATTGCCATCAGAAAGGGCTGAAGTCCATCCCAGCTTCCGCGCAGGTCGGAGGGCGTTGGGAAGATGTGTTGGCAATGGACGTACTTGTGAAGCAGCGTCACTGACGGTGCGAGAAACGAGTCCTTTGCCATGAAACGCCGGACCGGCGTCGCTTGGCTTTTGGTCAATTTCTTGCGTGCAATCAGGTCGTCGACCACCAACTGGAGCTTTCTGGCCAACGTGTCGTTGTCGCCACTCTTCCCCGGCAGGTGGGTCTCGAGAAAGTGGTCTACGCTGAGTTCCACGAATACGCGAAAGAGGACAGAGACAGCGTTGGTAAACTCCTCAAGGCTCAGCTTCCTGAGCTCGTACTCTATTGCTTGAAGTCGGCGATCTGTGACGGACAATGTGCAATCTCTCGGGACCAACTTATCCCGGACAGTCTTGCCTTTCAGCGGTTTCGGGCGTTTTGGGACAGGTGCCTCTTCCTCAGATTTGCCGTTGTTTTCCACCGGAACCCCTTTCCCGGGCCGGCGAGCAGGTTGAACACGCAACCCTTTGGGAAGGCCATCCAAGTACGTTTTGCGATCCTCTTTTCGATAGATGTCGCTGGTTTTGATCCGTTTCTGGATCAGGTCTTTCGCCACGCGGACCAAGGCTTTGGCCACTGCATCTTCTTTTCCAAGTCGAAGCAGAACGCCGTCCTGGACATCAAGTCCTAACTGCGATCGTGCTGCCTTGTCCTCGATAAATCTGGCAAAACTGGTTGTGTGCAATCGTCGCAAATCCTCTTCGGACAAGTCTCCTCGTTCCTGAAGCCAGTCCAACGCTTGAAGGTGAGCAGGCACCCTCTTGTGCCTCGCACGGAACCTCTCTATGTCGCTGTTGGACCACCTGACCAGCCCGGCTCCGTCATTCTCGCCGGTATGTCGAAGTTCCAGCCACTGCTCAGCGTCTTTCCTGTTGTTCGCGACCCAACACCTGACCTCCTCAATCGGGTTTTCCAGATAGACCTTGCTGAGCCGGCGAAGTTCCTTCATGCCGGCCGTGTCAATGCTTCCGTCCACCAGGTCTGGGTGTTCGAGAACCTTAAGCGCCATCACGCGACGGTTGCCTTCAAGAACAACGTGTCGATGTTCATCACCGTCCATCGGCATCACGATGATCAATTCCGCAGGACTCAATCCGCCTGAGTCCACGATGTGCCTGGCAAGAGCGATCACCTTTCGGCCGTTCGTTGCGGCCATCGCTCGAATTGCATCCCGCTGGCTTTCGTTTGGCTTTCCCAACCGAGGGTTCTCTGGGTCGACCACCAAGTCCATCAGCCGAAGGGTCTTAAGTCCGTCCAAAGTGCTCTCCCCAAGTGGAGTTACAAAAAAACCCCCGCGCCGTTGCCGACGCGGAGGTTGCCGTGCGGTTGAGAATCCGTCCGGGCTTCACCGTCCACCACGCACACCCGGCCGCGAGATGCGGTCGGCTGGGGGGTGGATGAACGGTTTATTTTCCGGCCGGCGGAAAAATTTTTCAACGGCGCTGGGTGCGACGCGGGGCGCATGGTTTTCCCGGTTTTTTCCGTGTTTCCGGCCATACGCCCGAGAGGACTCGAACCTCTAACCTTCGGCTTCGGAGGCCGACGTTGTATCCAATTCAACTACGGGCGCAGGTTAAGGGATTGTTGCAGATCAACGGGCTCGATGCAATTGTCGTGGCAGCGGTCAGGCGGGAGAGCGGGAGAGCGTGGCTGCCGGTGGCGATGCCAGATGGATGATTGCTGGACCGGGCCGGGTTGGGGGTGGTTCGCCGACTGCCCGGACAGGAAACTTCGACAACGTTCGGAACGCGAACACGCTTGAGCCCAGCCGGACCGGGCGGCTCACACGAACATGCCGTGAAAAATGGTCAGCACCAGTCCAAGCAGACTGAGTCCAAAACCGGCCATCGCAAGCCTGCGTTTGCCGGACGAAAGTCCCCAGAGCGCAAACGCCATGCCTAGCACCGCGTTGACGATCGACAGATAACTCAGGAACGAAAAGAGGATCGCCCAGCAGCCGAGGAAGACAGACGTGACCGCGCCGCCATTGGCCGTCTGGGCCCGAAGGGCGAGCTCGGCGTCGTTGAGGACGGTGTTGCTGCCACCTGGCTTTGATCGCAACGGCCGACCGCTGGCCGCGTGCGGGAAAGCGTTTCCGAATTGCGGCATGGGAGGTTGGCCCGCAGGCAATTCGTTGCCGGACGGACTGACGTCCTGATCGGTGTTCCTCCCGGCGCTGGCCGGTGGATTGCCAACGCCGGCGGAAAATGTACCGGCTTGAGCGCCATCGCAAATTGCTGCCGCCGGTGTTTGCCCAGCCTCGGGCGCGATCAATTCCGCAACGGTCCCGTCGTCGGGCAACAGGACTGCGTTCACCAGCTCGTCATTGTTGCCGCCGTCGGGGATTGCGGCGTCGCTCGCGGGCTGCAATGGCTGCCAGCCTTCACGCGGGCCGGGTGAGTCGGGACGTGGTGAGTTCATGGTGGAGTGTCTGTCACCGAAGTGGGACAGGCTTCCAGCCTGTCATCAGCATGTCAATCCATTCCGTGGACCAGGCAATTGCGCGGACTGACAGGCTGGAAGCCTATCCCACGTCAAGAGCCTGTCCCACGTCATCAGCCCTCGCCAACAATGGACCTTCCGGGGAGCCTGGTTTATAACTGATGGTCCGCAGCGACAGCCGTTGTCCCCGGCAGTATGGGCCTGATTGTAGCCGGAGTGTCCGGGTTGCGCCCGTTGAGCAAATTGACTTATCCGTTTCGGCATGGCCCGTTTCATCACGCATTTCGAGAGCCCGGTTGACGGGGCGACATTTCCCGCCGATCAGTTGCTGGGAATGCATCTGGGGCGTCCCCTCCTGGCCAGGTATGACCTTGAGGCCATTCGCCGCATGGTCCGCCGCGACGACCTGTTTCAGCGGCCGGCCGAGATGTGGCGGTACCAGGAGCTGCTGCCGCCCGGCGACGAAATACCGCTGGTAACGTTGTGTGAAAACGTCTCGCCGCTGGTCGAATGCCCGAATCTGGCCAGCTGGCTGGGGCTGGGCCGCGTCAGCATCAAAGATGAATCGCGGCTGCCAGGCTGCAGTTTCAAGGCCCGCGGACTGAGCCTCGCCCTGACGATGGCCAAGCACTTTGGCATTCGCCGCGTGGCGATGTCATCCAACGGAAACGCGGGTGGAGCGATGGCAATCTACGCCGCCCGGGCGGGGCTGGACGCCGTGGTCTTCGTGCCTGCCGACACGCCCAAGGCGAACCTGATGGAGGCCGCCGCGGCTGGGGCCCTGATTTACCGTACGGACGGGCTGATTGACGAATGTGGCCGGCGAATCCGTGAAGGACACGACCGGGGCCTCTGGTTTGACATTTCGACGATGAAGGAGCCCTACCGGCTCGAGGGCAAAAAGACGATGGGGTTTGAGCTGGCCGAACAGCTGGAATGGAACCTGCCCGACGTGATTGTCTATCCGACCGGTGGTGGCACGGCGCTGATCGCGATGTGGAAGGCCTTCGAGGAGCTGCGCGAGTTGGGCTGGCTGGAATCGGACCGGATGCCGCGGATGATTGCAGTCCAGTCGACGGGCTGCCAGCCGATTGTTGAGGCCTGGCAGAAGGGTGCGGAAAAGTGCGAACGCTACGAAAACGCGCACACGGTCGCGGCCGGCCTGCGGGTCCCGATCGGAATCGGTGACTTTCTTGTCCTCCGCGCCGTTCGTGAAAGCCACGGCGCGGCGGTCGCGGCCGACGAACGCCGCATCTGGCACTGGCAGTCCGACATTGCCTGTCGGGAAGGGATGATGGTCTGTCCCGAAACGGCGGCCTGCATTGGTGCGGTCCAGTCGCTGCTGGAACAGCGGGCCATTGCCGCCCACGAACATGTCGTGATCTTCAACACGGCGGCCGGGCAGAAATACATGGACCATCTGCACCTCCCGGTTCCCGAACTTTCACTCGGTCGCCTCGACTGGGACGGGATGGAGGCCACCATCCGCAAACGCGACCAGCAGCTGGCCGAAGCGGCCCTGTCGGGCTGAGGCCGAAGACAGGGGCGACCTTCGGGGGCTCAGGGAACGGCGGGGCCAATGGTCCTTGCTTTGAAGGCAGCAGGCACATTCCATTTGCCGTCCGCCAGAAAAAGATCCGGACCTGCGGACGGCACACGGAATGTGCCTGCTGCTTTGGGGCCCAAAGTAAGCGGCAATCGCCGCCGGACCTGTGTGACCTAACGAGTCACGCGTCCCGGTTCAGGTATTCTCCATCCCCGGGAGCTGAATCGCGGTCGAACGGCCAGCCATTTTCTCCGGATGAGGACGGTCAAGGGAGGGACGGGACAAGTGACTGGCAAAGCCTCGGCTGATAAAACGGCGAATTCTTGTGAGCCTGAGGCGCTAGCCGATTCCCTTGGGTGTGAGTTAGTGGTTGAATCAGCGTTCTCGGCTAGCGCCTCAGGCTCACTTTCCAGCAGTCCATGCAAAGGCCTTGGCGTGCAAACAGAAAGCGTGGGGGCCGCGCGACCTTCCCGGGTTGAGCGCCATTGGCTGGACTGGAGCCGGCCGGCGCTGCCGGCTGCGGTCGACTGGATTGTTTCCCGCCATGCCCGCGAAGGCCGAATCGACTTGCGACAAGTGATTCTGGTCACTCCGGCCGCCCGGTCGCGAAAACGCCTGTTGCAGCTGTTGTCGGACGCATCGAAGCGGCGCGAACTGGTGTTTCTGCCTGGCGAAACCATGACCGTCGGCAGCTTGCCCGAGCGGCTCTACACGACAAAGTTGCCGCTGGCCGGCGCGCTGGAGTGCCGGCTGGCCTGGCTGGCGGCTCTTGAATCGGCGCCTCAGGAAAAACTGGAGCGGATCGCGCCAGGGGCTTCCCTCGCCGCAGCCCGCGCGCGGCTTGCCTTCGCCGCCCAGCTGCAACAACTACACGAACTGCTTGGTGCCGAAGCCGCCAGTCTTCGCTCCGTGATGAAGCACGTTGACAAAGGGAACGACGACGAACAGGCCCGCTGGCAAACGCTGGCGGAGTTGCAGGATCACTACTATGACATTCTTGAAAAGCGCGGCTACTGGGACCGGCACGCCGCCCGCAACGTGGCGGTCCGGCATGGACAGTGCCATTGCGAACGGAGCATCCTGCTGGTTGGAACGGCGGACCTGAACGAAATCACCCGGCGGTTGCTGGCCGCTTCGGGTGCCGAAGTCGCGGCAATGTTTTTTTCCCCGCCCGATGGAGACGGTGGTTTCGACGAGTGGGGGGTCCTCCGGCCGGAGTGGTGGACCGACCGTCCGATCCCGGTTTCGCCCGGGCAGCTGGTCAATGTCCACCGTCCGCTCGATCAGGCCTTCGAAGTTTGCCAGTGCCTGGCCCGTTTGCCTGCGGATCTGTGCAGCGATGACGTGACGGTCTGCGCGCCTGATGAAGAGGTCGCGGTTCATGTGGCGCGGCAACTTCAGGTTGTGGGGCTTCCCGCCCGCCGGCTGGCGGGCAAGCCGCTGTCGGAGACTTGCTTCGGCCGGTTGGTGGAAGCAGTCTTCGGCTGGTTGCGGATGCCAGGTTTCGATGCGCTGGCGACGCTGGCCCGGCATCCGGATCTGTTCGCGGCGCTGTCGCGAAAACTTGGCCAGGAAGACTGGCTCACCAGCCTCGACGAGTTTCAGAATCGTTATCTTCCGGCCCGGATCGATCTGACAACGCTGAAAAAGGCCCGGAGGCAGATGCAGCAGACGCGGGATGGCGTCGCGTCCGCTTTTGCCCCGCTGGCGATGCTGCTGGAGTGGCTTGACGATTTTGCTGGCACAGTCGGGGATAAGCCTGTCGGCCCGGACAAACGTTCACGGGAAAAGTCGGAACCTGAAAAACGTCCCGGCAACCACTTGTCTTCTACTGCAAACTGGCGCCGGTTTCTCGCCCGCATTTTCGATGATTCGGTGACTCTCGAAGGCGAAGGTGCCAAGGCCGCTCAGAGCCTGTCCGAGAACCGTCCCGGAAAGGGGTCAGACCCCAATTCGCTCCGAAGACTGCGCAAATTGGCGTCAGACCCCGACGCTTCCCGGACAGGCTCTGAGCTCGAGGCGATTTCTGTCGCAGAACGGTTTTTCGATGAGGTCGATCAGGCTGCCTGTTCTGAGGAGCAGCACAAATCATCGGAAGGCTCCGGTGGTGAGGCGGGTCTCGAGGTTTTGACTGTCGGCGAACTGCTGCTCGAACGCTTGGCAAGCGAGTCGGCCGTGGAATCTCCCAACGAGCCGGATGCGACAGCGACGGGAATTGTGCCTGAACAGCTGCCCGTCGGTTCTTCGGTGACATCCGCTTCAGCAGAGGCAATCGAGCTGGCGGGGTGGCTGGACCTGGCTCTCGACGATGCGCGGGCTGTGATTGTGACGGGGATGAACGAGCACAACTGGCCTTCGGAGGCCACGGGCAGCCCCTTGCTTCCCGACCGGTTGCGTCTGCAATTGCAGCTGCCGGGGGACGAGCGGCGGTATGCCCGCGATGCGTGGACGCTGGGGATGATCCTTAACGCCCGCGAGCATGTGTGGCTGATCAGCGGGCGGAGCGCGGGCGATGGCAGCCCGCTGTTGCCGAGCCGGCTGTTGTTCGCGGCGGATGCCGAAACGGTTCGCGATCGCGCAGAGGCGTTCTTCAGTTTCAAAGGAAAAGCAGTCCCCCGGCGCTGGATGCATTCACCGGTTCCGCCCGCTCGCCGGCAGCGGCTTGCGGTCCCGCGACCGGTCGCCTTGCCGGCGATCAGCCGGCTCAGCGTGACCCGGCTCCGCGAGTACCTGAAGTGCCCCTACCGCTTTTACCTCGGCCAGATCCTGGAACTGGGCGTCATCACCGACGACGCGCGCGAGATGGACGGTGGAATCTTTGGCGACCTCGCGCACCACGTACTGGAAGATTTTGGGAACAGCGTAGTGGCCAACAGCGCCGATCCCGATGAAATCGCCACCTTCCTCGCCGCCGCTCTGGGGCGGCACAGCCGGACCCTGTTCCCGTTCCCCGCCTGGCCAGCCGAACGGCTACAGATCGCCAACCTCGGCCGGCGGCTGGCGCGTTTTGCCAGGTTGCAGGCGGCGCGGCGCCGCGATGGCTGGCAGATTGTGCGCGTGGAACCCAAGGTTGAAGGGCAAGTGTCGGTCGATGGCATTCCCTTCACGCTGGCCGGCCGGATCGATCGCGTGGATCGCCACGACGATGGCCGGCTGGCTGTGTGGGACTACAAGACCAGTGATTTGGGCACGACGGCCGAAAAGGCCCATCGCCACGCCGGGAACTGGATCGACTTTCAGCTGCCCGTTTACCGCCGGCTGGTCGGCGAGGTCCTGCCCGAGGCTCGCGACCAGCCCGATCAGATCGGCCTGGGCTACATCCTCCTGCCACGCGACTTGAACGAAATCAGGTTCGACCCGGCCAGCTGGTCGCCAGAAGAACTGCAATCGGCGGACGAGGCCGTGGTTTCGACTCTGAGGAAAATCCGGGCCGGCGAGTTCTGGCCGCCCGCCGCTGAGCCGCCAGAGTTTTCGGAGGATTTCGCCGTCATCTGCCAGGACGAAGTCCTTGAGCCCTGGTCCATCGATGGCGGTGAAACGAACGACAACGCGACCCTGCGGGGGCACCGATGAGCAAGCGGAGAACAAACCGTGGTGACAAAGCTCCCGCTTTGTCTGCCAGCCCCGCGAGGGCACCAGTCAGCAAGCGGGTTCAATTGCCGCGCAAGCAGCTGCGTGCCGGTTCCGCCGTCGACACGAACTCCGTCGCGGACCAGCCGGCGTTCGCTGCCGGCGTGATTCAGGTCGCGTCGGCCGGGACGGGAAAGACCTTTGCCCTTTCCAGCCGTTACCTGCGACTTCTGCTCGAGGGAACGGAACCGGCCAGCATTTTGGCCACGACCTTTACGCGGGCCGCGGCGGGCGAAATTCTCGACCGGATCGTTCAACGGCTTGCGGTCGCGGCCTGCGGAGAAGAGCCGGCTGCCGAACTGGCCAAACAGCTTGGGCTTTTCGTCGACCGTTCCACGGCGCTCGCGGCGCTGGCCCGGTTGATGAGATCGCTGCACCAGCTGCAGGTCGGCACGATCGACAGCTTTTTTCACGGCGTCGCGCGGGCGGTCACGCTTGAGCTGGGTCTGCCCCCGGACTGGGCACTGTTCGATCCCGACCAGACCGTGGCTGGAATTGATCTGGCGGTTCAGGACGTCCTGGCAGGCGGCAAAACCGGCCCGCTGCTCAACCTTTTGACCCAGACGAATGCCAACCGGCGGATTTCGGCGGCCTTTCACGATCTGGTCGCCGAACTGTACAGCCTTTGGCAAGAGGCGCTGCCGTCGGCCTGGAAAGTCGATCTTCCCGCAGGCGAAATTCCCGACGCAGTCAGACGCGAAGCGTGGTTGGCGACCTTGGAGGCCGAAGCGGCGGCTGGTGGCGCGCAACTGGCCAAGGCTCTTCGCCGCGATATCGAAGCGCTGACCATCGAGGACTGGGAGCAGCTCGCCGAATCGACGCTCATCGGAAACGTGCTGCGCGGCGAGTGCAAGTACTACAAGCGCGACTTCTCCGCACAACTGGTCGATGTTCTGCGCGGAATTGGCGATGCCGTTTCGGTGGCGCTGATCCGGATGTTGCGTCAGCGGAACGACACGACCGCCGGCCTGCTGCGGGCTTTCGCGGAAAAGTACCAGGCCTGGCAGCGCGAGAACGGCAGCCTCGGCTTCGACGACCTGGGCCGGCTGTTGCGGCCGCTGGCTCGAGCCGGTGCCGGCCCATTGCAATCGCGTCTCCGGCACGAAGTCCGACACTTGCTGCTCGACGAGTTCCAGGACACTGCCCCCGGCCAGTGGGAAGTGCTTGAGCCGCTGGCCCGCGAAGAACCGGACTTATCTTCTCTTTAATTGCATTTGGGTCTTTGCTTTTATCGAAAAGATAGCCCTGCGGTATGTAGACAATGTGGCCCGGCGAATCGTCATTTGATTTGCCATTCGCCCACTCAATCGAATATTCGAAATCTATTCGATCCCAATGAAATCCTTCGCCCGGCCCCTTCATTATTTTCACGACTTCATTTGGGACGATTGAGTGAGCAATATATGCAAGAAGCGCAGACTTTCCAGAGGAACGGCTGCCGACTATTGAACAA
>JANOFL010000335.1:0-16601 GCA_031405895.1 Planctomycetota bacterium | reverse complement strand
CCGGACACGGAGGGCTGACGCCCTGCCGCTCGCCAAGTTCAAGTCTAGCCGCGCGCGGTGTAGTCCCCGTTCGACACGTTTCGGGACGGTCCACGTCCAGAAATTGCGGCACGAAACATCCGGCCCGCGGCCAGACAATCGCAGAGCCGCAGCCATGTCGCCGCAAGCTGATCGCGGGAGGGATCAGGCCCCAGTTCACGCACCAGTCGCGTCGACAAGGTTCCTTCCTTGAAGATGACGTCGAGGGCCCCACCGGGCACTTGAAGCGAAACCAGTCGCGGATGGGCGGCTGCCATGTCTGCCGCGAGGTGCCGCCAGACAGCCCCCATCGTCAGGCCGGGAAAGACAATCCCGAACTGCCGAAGGTAGCTGGCATCCTCGACCGGGGCGAGTTCGGCATCGCGGATCGAGGCGACCATTGACGCGCGCAGAACGTCGCCCGGGACCGCCAGCTGCTCCTCCAGTCCGGTCCACCGCCCGGCGACCAATTCGCGCAACACCGCGACCACCAGCTCGGTGATGGCAAGGTCCGCCAGCGGGCACTCCTGGATATCGAGAATCCGGATTTCGATGCTTCCCCGGCCAAACCGCGCGATCGCTCCGCGGGAGTTCAGAAACTCGTCGCGCAGCACGCCTGCGGGATCGTGCGGCCCGATGTCGGAATAAATCCGGTCGAAAATCTCGCGTTGATAACCGGCCTGGCTGGTCACCGGCTCGGGAATGATTCCGGCGGTGAGCGATGGAATCCGCGACGAATTCGTGCGGTAAAACTCCATCCGGCTGTCGGCCAGCCCGGAAATCCGGCCGGCGTAAACGGGCGAACTGGCGGCGAGGGCTGGCAAGAGTGGCAACACCAGCCGGATGGCTGTGTGCAGGCGGGCGAACTCTTCATCGCCATCGAATGGCAGGTTGAGATGAACGCTTTGAAGGTTGGACCAGCCATGTCCCCGGCAGTCGAAAACCCGGTTGTAGGCCTCGTAAACCGCGTTGTGATCGTGCGGCCAGAGCTTCAGCTCGCGGTCGGGGTCCATCCACGGATGCATGGCCCCTGGCATCAGCCGCCAGCCGTGGCCAGCCGCGAAGCAGTTGATCCGGCTAACATGTTCCTGGAACAGCCGGTCGAGCCCCTCCAGCTTGCTCGCCGGTCCATCGGTTTTCAGTTCAATCACATGCAAGGCCAGCTCGTTGCTCCACGCAATCGGGCCAAAGCTGACTTCTGATTCGATCCGGCCCGCCGCGTCGGCAAGGATCTGGTCGCAGGCTGGCTGGACATCGAGACTGGCCGCATCGACGAGCATGTATTCCAGCTCGACGCCGAACGCTTCGAAAAGTTTCAGGCGTTTCCTGGTCGTCATGGCTTTTTTGGTCGAACGCCAGGTGAGAACCAGTGACTGAGCCGAACGCGCTAGCGTTGGTTGGGCCGCGACAGGCCGAGCCCAAGGCTTCGAACCCGAATCAATTGCATGCCGCTCAACGAACCCGCGGCTAGCGCCTGCGGCTCAACGAACCCAAGGCTAGTGCCTGCGGCTCAGGCTCCAAAGACCGACTTCTGTTTTTCGATCCGCCGCAGAAACACACTCATGATCCGCTGGTAGAGCTCGTCCTTCAGGATCGCGTCTTCGATTCCCGCCTCGATGTTGGGGTTGTCGTTGACTTCGATCACAAAAAACTTGCCGTTCGACTCCTTGATGTCGACACCGTAGAGGCCATTGCCGATCAGGTTACAGGCCTTGAGCGCGATCTGGACGACTTTCTGGGGAGCCATTTCCACCGGCAACGTTTCAAACTTGCCATAGCGGTCGTCGCCCTCGGCCCGGCTGTCAATGATCTGCCAGTGTCCGTCGGCCATGTAGTAGCGGCAGGCGTACAGCGGGTGGCCCTCGATCACACCGATTCGCCAGTCAAAAGTCGTCGGCAAAAACTCCTGGGCCACGACCAGATCGCTTTCCTCAAAAAACTCCTGCAGCCGGCTGCCCAGTTCGTCCTCGGACTCGACCTTGATCACGCCGCGGGAAAAGGCGCTGTCAGGCTTTTTAAGCACGACCGGGAAACCGAGTTTTGCTCCAATCTCGCCGGCATTGTCGCGATGGGCCACCACGGTTCGCGGGATCGGAACGCGGTGCCGGCCGAGCAGCTCGGCGAGAAAGACCTTGTTCGTGCAGCGGAGAATGGAATCGGGGTCGTCGATGACCACGAGGCCCTCGCCCGCGGCCTTGCGGCTGAACCGGTAAGTGTGGTTGTTGATGTAGGTCGTTTCGCGGATGAACAGGGCATCGAACTCGGCGATGCTGCTGTAATCGTCGCGCGTGATCAGTTCGGCCCCGATCGCGACCCGGGCGGCGGCGCGGATGAACTTCTTCAGCGCCGCGGCGTCACTGGGCGGTTCGGGATCGTCCGGATTGTGCAGGATCGCGAGGTCATACCGCGTCCGGGCCGAGCGGCGGGCCGACGGGCGGCGTTTGGTGAAGTGCTCCGTGGCCGACTCGACCAAAAACGGCCAGTGATGGTCGGGTACGCCACTGGCGGAAACCGGCTCGACCCGCCGCAGCTGCCAGCCGCCTTCGCCGCGCACGAAAAAGGCCCGCAGCAGCGGCGACTGGAACTGGTTGAAAAGGCTGATCGCCAGCCGCTCGTAGCGCTTGACCATGTTCTGGCCAAAATAGACGCTCAGCGTGAAGCGGTCGGAACGGATCGGCGCGAGGCTCTTCTGGATCAGCTCGTCCAGCTCCTCCGACGCCATCCGCACGACGGTCTGGTTCTTGAGGTCGCGGACCGTGCCGACATGCGGGAGCGGCTTGTGACCGCGGGCCTCGGCCAGCAGCGAAACGTAGTAACCAGTGCTCTGGTAGCGATAGGAACGGCAGAGGTTGAAGACCTTGATTCCGCGCAGTTCACTGAAGGCCGGATCAGTCAGGTACTTCCGCGCGTCGACGACTTCCACGCCGGGAATGTTCGCCGGCCAGTCACGGGCCGTGTTGGTCACAATGTAGATTTGCATGCGGTCAGGTCGCCCGCCTGGAGGCGGGTTCGATCACCGTCAGGTTGGCGTCGTAAGTCAACACGCCGAGCAGGATTGAGCTGACCAGCTGGTCCATCGGCACGTCGTAGTCATTGGCCTGACCGAGCGGGTTGGGCAACCACGGATCCGCCACGCTGAACAGTTTCCGTTCGGGATCATAGCCCCGCAACACGACGAAATGGCCCTCCGGCTCCCCCCGCACGTCGTCGGGCTTGTTGGTCCGGCCAATCTGGCGGGGAAAGCGGTAAAGCCACGTGGCGCTCAGCCCCGTCATCACCGGAATGTCGCGATCGAGGTAAAAACGCAACAGGTCCTCGTTCAGTTCGTGCATCAGGACTTCACCCCCGGCCTGAACGAAATCGATGTAGGCTTCACAGGCGAACTGGAGCCGGACGGATTTCTTGGCCAGTCGCTGTTCGCCCAGCTTGCGGGCCAGATCAACGCGCGCAACCCTGGCCGCGCGCGGAACTGCCGGATCGAGCACCGCCTCATAACCAATCAGTTCGGGTGCCCCCGGGGGATAGAACCAGGAAGGATCAAAGACCCGGAGATTAAAGGTGAAAACCCGGACCTGATAGCCCCGTCGCAAGGCATGGGTACCCATCAGGACCGCCAGCGTGCCGCCCTCTTCCAGCGAAGGTGTCTCGCGAATCACCTGTTCCAGCGGAATGTCGTCGCCAAAATAGCGATACACGGACGCAAGGCAAGTCGGCCCGCAGGTGACTTCGTCCGGCTGTGTCTGGATGTAGAACTCGATCCTCGGACCGCTCAACGTCCGTCCCCCTGGCTCGACTGCGGAACGGCGGGGCCAGCCACCAGCCGGCAAACCGAAGTCGCCGTGCGGATCAGGATTCCGTCCTCCAGCGGGGCCGGCGTCGCCATCAAGGCTCCATCCAGCTGGTGACGTGCGATTTCTTCGTACTCGTCTGCCGGGCGAACCAGCACCACTTCACCGTTGCGATTGCCAAAGACCAGGACTTCGCCCGCAAGCACTGGAGATGCCGAAAACGAACCGCTCAGCCGGTGTTGCCAGAGCTTGCGGCCAGTCGCTGTCTCAAGCGCAGTCGCCACGCCATCATCGCTGACCATAAAAATCCGCCCCCCCGTCGCAATCGGCGAAGGCATCGTCGGGACCTTCTGGTCATGCCGCCAGACCAGCTCCGGCGCGCTGCGACCGTCCGGGGCCGGGCGCAGAGCCAGCAGGCTGGCCCGGTTGTATCCGGTACAAACCAGAATCAGCCCGTCCGCCAGGACCGGGCGGGGGACGTTGGAAAAACCGAGCTGGCCATAGCCTGTTTTCCACAACTCCCGCCCATCGAGCGGATCGTAGCCGTAGACCCAGTTGGCACCCGGTGAAACAACGACCGTGTCACCGGCCTGTTCAAGAATCAGCGGAGTGCAAAAGGCCTTCTTCATCATCCCGTCGGGATGCAACTCGCCGCTCCGTGGCGTTTCCCAGAGCACCTTCCCCGTGTCGAGGTCGAGTGCCGCGACCGACTGACGATCAGTGCCATCCAGATTCAGGAACGCCCGGTCGCGCCAGACGACTGGCGAAGAACCTGGTCCGGTTTCGTGGTCCAGCGCGAAATGGTCATGTTTCCACAAAACAAATCCGTCACTTCGCCTGACACAAGCCGTCCCCATGTCGCCGAAACTGCAGACCACCCGCTCACCGGCAATCACCGGCGTGGGCGAGGCATAACTGTTCAGCGGATGCAGTTCGACCGGATCAGCTACGTTGAACAGCGGTACCTGGTGCAGCAGCCGGCCGTCATCCAGCGCCAGACAAAGCGCGATCAGTTCCAGTTTCCCGACCGGGCTGCCCTCTGCTTCTTCCAGCCGGTGTTCGATCGCCGCCGTGAACCAGACTTCGTTGTCGTTAATGACCGGCGAAGACCAGCCCCGCCCGGGCGGTGTCTGTCGCCAAACCACTGCATCGCCCGTCCATTCGGATGGCAAGCGGGACTCCGGCACGAGGCCTCTGCCCTCCGGGCCGCGGAACTCATTCCAGCTGATGCTGGATTGGGCTTCCGCCGGCGAATCAGCCAGCGACAGGCCTGCTGCCAGCACAACCACGAGCAGGAAATGGCCTGCCAGTCTGGTGTGGTAACGTCGCTTGAACAGCATGTCGCTCTCGCTGCGGGGCATTTCATGCGAACGCCGGACTGCCGGCAAGCAATGCGTTGTGACATCTGGCGTGGCAGACATCCTAGCAGGAAGCCCGCGACGAACGCAGTGCGGGCGGCGGCCAATGTCGCCTTTCGCTCCGCGAAAGTCCGGTCCTTTCGCGGAGCGAAAGGCGACACTTTCAGACGCGTGTAAAGTCGTACCGTCAGGCGGGTGGAGCTGGCTGGTCCGGTGCTTTCTTGACAGGATTCTTCCTGACCGGTTCGCAGAATGCATCCAGCGTGAAACCGGGATCGAGTTCCAGAATCTGGCGACGGATCTGCTCGATCCGGACCTGTTCCAGCGAAATGGTCGGATGAGCGATTGCCGACATCGTCGGGGCCGCAGTACGGGAAGGTTCGACGATGGGTAACGGGGCGGAGGATGATGAAGACTGTTGCACGGTCTCAACTGAAACGGCCGGCGAAACCGGAGTGGTCAATGGCCGGGTTGGCGAAATCCGGCTGGGAAGTTCCGCTCGGCTGGCGGCCAGTGCTTCGCGCAACGCCGACCGGCCCGCTTCACCAGGACGACTGTCGACGCCGCTCTCGATGATCAATCCGGGCTTGATGGTTGGCGCCGGATCGGCGGATGGCTGCGATCCCGCAACTGCACCGGGAATTGTTGCCACGGGGGGGGACTTGTCACTGGCCGAGCAGGCCCTGGAAGGCGCCGTTTCTGTGCTGGCGGCCTTGGCCTGAACGGTTTCGGCGACAGCCGGCGGTGACTGCTTTTCGGCAACCTTTGCAGTGACTTGCGTTCCCGGTTTTTCGGCCACAGGACTCGCGGCCACGCTGCCGGAATCAATAGCGGTAGCGGATCTCGAAGTCCCAGGAGTGACGGGTGTGAAAACCACCTCGGGAACATGGGGCGACGAGGCCGGGCTGGGCGACGGCTGTTGCCCGACCGATGATGACGGCGATGGACCGGCAATCGATGGCTTGCCCGGATAAGGGTCGGTAATTCGCTCCGAACCGTAACGTGGTGTCGAGCTGGCTGCCGGTTCCAGTTCCTTGAGGGCTGCTGCAGGACGGACACTGGGCTTGGGAGCATAGCCTTTGCCTAGTGCCGGACCGGCCGCAGAAACGGAGGTCGGAGGAACTCCGGCCAGCACTGCGGGGCTTCGCGCCGATTCCTGTTCGGCCGGCGTGGCGACCGGACGGGCGCTGGCAAGCCAGTCGCGCCAGCGTGCCGGCAAGGGATGCGGACCTGGATTCAGCAAAACGATTCCCAGTCCGCCCAGCAAGCCGGCCATCAGCCCGGCCAGAGCCATCGCCCGTTTGGACAATCCGTCGGCACGGGTGGCCAGCTGGGGGTCCCCCACGCGCGTGATCAGACTGACGTTGATCGACGCGCCGGCAAGCGACTGGATTTCGGCGAGGTCCGTGCGGCTCTTCGTCAGCGATTCGCTTCGCCGGGTCATCTCGTCGATCAGGCTCTTGTATTCCACCCGCAGTTTGCCCAGCCCGATCAGCCGCTCGGAATACTCCGCTTCCGACCGGGTCAGTCGTGCCAGCTTTTGGCCATACATGGCAATCTGCATCTCAAGGCCGGCCGCGGTCGCCAGCAATTCACTTCGCAAGGTGGCCGATGTTTCGTTGACCGAGGAACGGGCGTTGGAAATGGAGGGATGGCCCTCGTTGTACTTGCCCATCGCCGCGGACAGGGCGAGTCGGGCATCCACCAGGCCATCGACCAGCCGCTTGAGCACCGGCTGCAGCTCAATCAGGTCGCTGCTGGTCGATACGAATTCGCTCGCTTCGTCATTCGCGGCCAGGCCCAGCAAATCGCGCTGTCGTTCGGCCCGTTCCAGTTCGGCGGTACCGGTGCGGATTTCGGTCCGGACCTGTTCGAGGGCGTGCTGCAGGTCGCTGCCCATGCTGTTGGATTCGATCATCGCCCGCAGGGCCGGCAGCTCCGCGCCGACGCTGCGTTCGATTTCGCCGACCCGTTCGGCCAGCTCGGCATATTGGCGGCCGCCCTGTTCAAGGCTGGCGGCCAGTTCGCACTCCATGCTCTCGAGCAGCCGGCTGCGGTACTGGCGAAGGTGGTTTTCGGTTTGGGTCGTGAGGGCGTCGACAACTTGCGTGGCCTGTTCCAGCGACCGGCCGCGAACCCCCAGGACGAAGACCTCGGTTTTGCCAAACTCGTTGCCGTTGGGCGCGACGACGGAGACCAGCTGTTGCCAGTCTTCAATGGTCTGCGCGTCGAGTCGGGCCGGGTTGAGTCCTGCGTCGATGAGCGCGTCGTAAATTACCTGGGGCTTGCGGGCGATATGCAGGATCGTCTCCTGGGCGGACTTGAGCGATTCCGGCGAATTGAACCGGCCGGGCTTGAACGATTCTCCCAGCAGATCGTCGCGCACGACGAGCGACTGGCTGGCAGCCCAGCGGCCGGGAAAAACGAAGGCCCATGTCACGGCGAGCAGCGCAGCACCCAACCCGCAAGCGAGAACCACCCGGACCTGCCAGGTTGCGGCGAGCTTCCGCAACTGGTCCGTCCAGGCGAGTCCGAATCCGTCAGCGGGCTGGGCGATACTGCTGGACATGGTTGGCGACCTGAATGGAATTGCGGGACGGATCCGGGCGCGGTCGGGCCGCGGGAAGAAGTCCGGTTTCCGGTTTATCGTCGGCCGTCCAACCGGCACTTTCGGCACAACAGCGCCAGCCGGACCGGAGCAGCAGGCAGGCCCGGCACAACTGGCACGAAGATGAAGGTCTTCCCGACCGGCTTAATCCGGACAGCCGTCAAGGTTTGACATCGCGGCCGGCAAAGATGCGCATTTCCACTTCGGGTACCAACACACCTTCCGTTGCTGCCCCGCCCGAGCGTTCATCAAGGGCCAGTTCCAGAATGTGCGCGCCAGCGGCGGCATTCCCATCCGTTGGGAAAATGGGTTGCGATTGCCGCCACCGATCCGCCAACAGGGTCAGTGTCAGGGGCTGGCCATCCAGTGCAAGCTCACAGGCATGTCCAGCGGCCAGGCGAACCGCGAACCGGAATTCGTCGTCGGCACCGATACCGGACGGCCAATGGAATCGCCGCTGCAGACGATAAACATCGACCTTGCCGGAAGCGTTGCGAAGCCCATCCTGGCGTCGGCATTCGTCGTCCCTGAATGCAACATTCCGGTTCAACTGGATCGGCCTGTCCAGCCGGCTCTGCCATCGCGAAACCACCTCGCCCCCACATTCCACGATCCAGCGCCACTTTCCGCCGGCAAGGCTGATCGCATGCAGACTCGCCCGCGCCTCTGTCATCTAGCGATCATCGTCTTCAGGCCTGAATCCAGCTGGTTCTCCCAGTCCCGCGATCCGCTTTCGAATTGAAGTGCGCGCTTGATCGTCTTCACACCGCTTCAAGGCCCGCTTGAGGTTGAGCCGGGCCTGACCCAGCTGGCCGTCGCGCTCGAACTTTTCAGCGATGGCGAGCAGCTCGTCGATCTTGGCCTGGTTAACGCGGCGGGACGCAGATTTATCCTCCGCAATTGTGTTGAGGCTGCGGGCGTTGGTTGTCGCGGTCGAGCGGCTCCCGGCGGCACCTCCTGCAGAACCTGACGATTCAGGATGGCTTTCCCCCAGCCCCTCCAGGCTCAACCGTCCGCTGTTCAGCGCCCGCGTCACGCCATTGTCGATCACGGGCGGGCCGGACTGGCCGACGACCGGAATCAGCCCGGTCACAAACGGTGAAAACTGGCCCGAAGTGATCGACCCGCCAAAACCATTCTGCACCACCAGCGACGGTGCCGCTGAGACGATGCTGCGCGAACTGCCCTTGGCCATGTCGAAGTTCAGCGAGAAACCCGATCCATTCGGGTTGAGCCGCGAAAAACCAAAACGCGCCCCCGAGTTTGGATCGTAGCCGCCAAAGGGGGGAATCGCGCTCGCCGCGCTGCTCTGATTGAAACCGGGTCCCTGATTGAAGCCAAAGAACCCGAAACTGCGCGAACCGGGCCCGCCTGGCGACCCGAATCGGCCGCCGAAACTGACTCCCATCCGCTCAAAATAGCTGTCGTTGACGCTGGTAAAAGGCGTCGTCACGCCAATCTGCTGGCCCGCAAGCCAGCCGCCGCTCATTGACACCGCCACTGCCACCAACAGCGGACCCAAACAACGCCTTGTCATGGCACGATACTCCCCGCTCGATCTGCCCCGCTGGAACCTGTTGGCTCCAGGACTGATCATAGCGCGGCGGCGGCCGGAAAAAAAGACGAGCCGCCGTGATCAGCCCTCTCGGCCGTCACTTGCCGGGACCGGCTGCCCGGCAGGCACCGAAACTGGCGCTCCCGACCTCCGCAGCAACCGCCGGGCGTGCCGCGCGATCCGGTGCCAGAATGGGGGCCGCGGCGGCCGGGCGTAAAGGACTTCGCCGCGAAACCGGCCGTGGAAAAAGCCATCGGCCTCGAAATAGCGGAACGGTTCGCCGTTGGTCTGGTACCAGTAGCCATATATTGCCGCTTCATCCCGCGGACCAGGCACCAGGTGGCTGGCCACGAGCTGGGTTGCCATCGCGTGGGATGTCGCCCGGTAGGGCCCGGCAAAGCCCCGGTAGTAACACGGTCCCAACAGCACCGAAGGCCGTTCCCACCAGACAGCCTCGATGCCGGTCGACGATCCGAAGGTCACTGTTTTTTCGGAAGCGTCCATCAGGGCATAGGTGTCGATCGGGGATTCAGGCTGCAACACCGTCAGGTTGGACAACTGAAGTGCGCGCATTGCCCGCGTTGTCGCGTTGTTGGCTTTCCCCTGGTTCGGATGCATTCGCAACCAGAAATGCAATTGCGGCTCCATGGCCGCCAGTGACCCGGCCAGCGCACCGATGCCGTCCAGCTGGGTAGCGTACAGCCGGTCCTGCCAGCTGTCGGAGATCGAAACGAACTCGTCGTCCGACGACGAAAAGATCACAACGTTGCGTTTTGAATTGTCCCAGCCCACTGGCAGCTGGCCGGGTTGCTGGTCGCGAACATACGAGATCCAGTCCTTGCCCGATCTCTCCCGCCGACCGCGGAACCAGCGTGACGCGGCGTCTGCGCGATCGGTGCCTTCCGCGGCCGCCCAATGCTCGCGCATCCGCGCCGCGATCCGCCCGATGTCGTGTGGCAAGTGATCGTAAAACAGCTGAAAGTGCCCCGGATCGCAACCCCGTTCGTGAATCGCGCACTCCACGCCCGCCGACTGACAGGCCCGCAACACGGCCCGCATGCTGGCGAACCGGCCATTGAAGACATAGACCCGGTCAGGACGCTCTACCGCCAGATAGTCGCGGGTATGCGTCCAGGTCTGCCAAGCCGCATCGAGAAACGTGCGGACAAAAGGCTGCAGTGTGCGCAGGTCCGGCTCCGGATCGCGGACCATCGAAACGACCGACGAGAGCACGGCAAATCCAATGTCGAAATCGCCGAGCCGGAATCCCTGCAACTTTTCCCGTTCCACCAGCTCGGGCCAAACCGGCGGACGACCTCCTTCGGTTCCCAGCTCGGAGACCAGCACCGGGCCCGCCAGTTTTTCGATTCCATGATCTCGCCGCCCGCAACAACTGGCACAGTTGGCCGCCACCCGCGCGGCGTTGAAGTCACAGTTCCCCAGCCCGCCCCGACAGACCAGGTAGTCGACACTGTCGCCCGCATCCAGATGTCGCTGGATCAGTTCAAGCTCGGTCTCGAAATGCGGTGCGACCGTTGCATAAGGCGAATAGACGGCGACTTTCATGCACGGTCCGGAACTGACGGGCTGTCCGAAAAGGGGTCTGACCCTTTGGAGGCGAGTCGATCTTGCTGGTTTCCTGGCCTCGCCGTAATGGGTCAGACCCCTTTTCGGACAGGCCCTGACAGGCTGCGTTGACGTATGAATCCGGGAATCCGCCAGCCCCATCGGCGAGGTTTTTCTGGTTCTCGCAGTGGGGCAGTCGGCCGAAAGACATTTTCCCAGGTCCACAGGTCGGCCAGCCGGTCCCGGAAGATGTTCCGCGGATGCACCAGCGGCTGGGCCGCGCCGGCCGGCAGCCCAGCCAGTGCCGATGCCGGGTCCGTGGTATGTGTCGCGTCCGCACGGAAACCGATATTGCTGACGAGGTTGTTCGTTGGCAGGATCGTCAGGCCCTGATGCAGCCAACAGGCGTACATCCAGGAGAAGTCCCACGTGTCGACCCCTCCGGCATGCACCTGGTCGAAGAGACTCGTCCAATAACCGGTTTCGCCTGCCCCGTCGCAGATTCCGTGCAGCCAGCCCAGTTCGCGCAGCTCCGGCCAGGTCGAGATCGACAGGTCATAGTGCCGCCATGCCCGCCGCCACGAGGCCCAGCCCCAGATATGGGCCCAGCGCGAGAACCGGTAGCTTTCGGCGTCCAGCTTGCGGGGAACAAAACAGTCGCCGCTGATCATCATGACCCGTTCGTCGTCGGCGTATCGCTCCAGCAGGCTGGTGACGAACGGAAAGAACCCCGCCCCCGGCAGGCAGTCGTCTTCAAGAACCACCAACGCTTCGGCCCGCGAAAAAGCCCAGTCCAGCCCGCTGGCCATTCGCAGGCGACAACCAAGATTCGTGTCCGAATAGTTCCGTTCAACGACACACGGCCAGTCGACGGCTTCGGCAATCGCGCGGCACTCGGCCACGCGGGATGCTTCACCGGCCACTTCCCGTCGAGGGCCATCTCCAATCACGAGCAGCCGCCGCGGCCGCTCTTCCCGGATCGCGGCAAAGACCCGCGCCGTCAGATCGGGCCGGTTGAAAATGCAAAAGGCGACCGCAGCATCCATGCTTGCACCAGTTCGTCCGGCCTCCAACGTGGGACAGGCTTCCAGCCTGTCATTCGACACCCCAGTTATCCAGAAACCGTCCCTTTCCCGCAACACGAACAGACAGGTGGTTTCGCGCATTGCGTGCGCTACATCGACCTCGTTGTCGGCGGCGGAACACCCAAGTCCTCATTTCCGGCTCCCTCCCCTGCCGCGGCATTGGGCGGTGTGGGGAGCCATCAAGGTTCTTTTCCGGCTCCCTCCCCTGCCGCGGCATTGGGCGGTGTGGGGAGGGTGGGGGAGGGGGCGTCCGCGCAAAATGAAAGCTTGGACGCTGGCGAATGTTGTGCCGGCCGCCGCATCGAACTCGAACGATTGGCTGCGCGACAATCGACAAAGCAGGAGCTTCTTCGCCATGAAACCACCGCTTTGCGCGGTCAATGAAGGAATCCCGCAAAGTGCGAAATGCACCCCCAAACCGCACGCGCGGAAATTCGCCGTTTACCAAATCCCAGGGCATTGTTAGACCATGGAACTGGTTCGCTGGAACAGTTGCCCGGGCCTCCGTACACCCAGCCGTCGTAGATGAACGCCCCGATGTCAGGAATCCCGTTTGAGAGCCAGAAGTCGGTTCTCGCTTCGTCGTCGGCGACCAGGACCGGCGATTGCCAGGCCACCGCCAGCTGGACGCGGCTGCTCAACATCGGCTGCGGATCCACCTTCCACCCTGCCTGGCGGAACCTCGACCTCGTTCCAGCCGATTCCCAGGTCGAAGCGTTCGACATCAGCCGCGGGCTGCCCTGTCCGGATGCCAGCCTGGATGCTGTTTACCATTCGCATGTGCTGGAGCACCTCGACGTGGAAGAAGGCCGCCGCCTGATCGGCGAGTGTTTTCGGGTCCTGCGGCCGGGTGGCATCCTGCGCGTCGTCGTGCCCGACCTCGAACAGATCGCGCGGCTCTACCTCGAACTGCATCAGCAGGCCTGGCAAGGCGACGGGACGGCGCGTGAAAAGTACGAATGGATCAAGCTCGAGCTGCTCGACCAGCTGGTCCGCAGCCGCAGCGGTGGCCGGATGGGCCAGTTCATGGCCGGGCTGGAAGACGACCGTGCCGGCTTCGTCCGCTCACGCGTGGGCGTTGAGTACCAGGTCTGCAAAGCCAGCCTGCCGGCAGTGGAGCCACCCGCTTCACCGGCCGCGCGTCCACGTCCGTCAAAGCCGTCAGCCAAACCATCCTTCCGTTCCCGCCTGGCCCGCTGGGTCGTCAAAAAGCTGGAAGGCCCACGCAAAGCCCGCCTCTTTGACGAAGCATCTTTCCGTGCCAACGGCGAAATCCATCGCTGGATGTACGACCGGGTCTCGCTCCGCGACCTTTGCGAGTCGGCCGGTTTCGGCGGCTTCCAGGTCTGCTCCGCCTCCCATAGCCGCATCGCCGGTTTCGACCACTACAACCTCGACGTGCGAGATGGCGAAATCCGCAAACCGGACTCGTTGTTCGTCGAATGTGTCCGGCCCGCATAGAAGGCAACGGCCGACGACGCAATTCTACAACTTTTCCACGGTCCTCCCCCACAGAACATGTCACCATTCGGTGACATGTCGCGTCCCGGAAACTTCATTCAGTTCCCCCAGGCAGCAGCCTGCCAGCTTTGCGGCACGGCGCGACGGTCGCCAGCTTGAACCAATCGCCCTCACCGGCCTCCAACTCAACCTTACAGCCGGTCGAGCGGACTGCGGCCCCCCGGTCGCTCCCAGCTTGCTGACGTGGGTATCGATCATCGTCGCACTGACATCGGCGTGGCCGAGCAGTCCCTGATTGTCCGGATAGGTGTGGGGGTAGCCGGGTTCCCTTCTCAGGATCGTGCAAGGTCGGGACAGATTAACAGAATCTTTGCTGAATCATCGAAATGTCTTCACCATTTCCGGTCAAGACTGCCTCAGCGGGAAAGATCAGGTTTGCCGGGGAGGGTTTCTTGCCCCGAGAAAGCAGCCGACAGGTTTCCCCGAACTGCAATGTTGAGCGACCGATGGTTCATGAGGTGGTCTGCGGGCAAACCGACCGGGATCTGACCGGAAAGGGGCCGGGATTTGGGCTGGTCGGTCTGACCCGTGGCATGCCGGACGACTGGTCGAGGAAACTTGCGATTCTGGCGTCCCGACAGGTGGCAGCACTTGCCGCGGAGCCGGTCGTGCCCGGCGAGTTTGCCTTTCACCTTCCTCTGCAGCTCAACGAACAAGTCGTCCGTGTGCTTGGCCGTGGTTTTCGCCAGGACGGCCGGGAGTCCGTGCAATCGAACTACCTGGTTCACATGCTTGCCCTGGACGAAACGGAACTGTTGCCAGCCGGGCCTGCGGCTTTGATTGCCGACACCAGGCTTTGGATTGACCGGTGGGAGGCGGCTCCCGGCTGGCTGGAACCCAGATCTCTGCCCGACCACGGATTGACGCCGCGGGATGGAAAGACCTGGCAGCGGATGAGTGGCGACAAAGGCTGGCAAGGAGCTCTTGCGGATGCATGGAGCGGCCGGCGAAACGCTTACCTGATTCACGCCAGGGAGACTCCCCAAGATGACCTCACCGCGCTGGTGGTCGAGGCCCAGTCGCTGCTTGAACCGGACGTCCGCTGGCAAATTCCGTTTTTGTTGTCCGCTCCAATCACCATGAGCCGGATCGCCCGATTCTGGATTTCCTGCGCGGCGGGGTCCCAGACTGCCATTGCTGCGTCCCGGGATCCGAAAAATGTGATCGTTGACTTGTGCCGGCCGGGCAGGGCGCCGGAATCGGCAGCCTGCCATCTGGCGCGAAACGGGGACTGGATCAGGCTGGATCGGCGAGAGAAGAAGACTTCCAGCGCCGAAGGCCAACCGCAG
Source organism: Planctomycetota bacterium (assembly GCA_031405895.1). Taxonomy (GTDB): domain Bacteria; phylum Planctomycetota; class Planctomycetia; order Pirellulales; family Pirellulaceae; genus BJ22. The sequence continues at coordinate 1,813 of JANOFL010000335.1, read as the reverse complement.
ATTGAAAACCCCGACGATGCCGGACTTAGATTCAAACCTGACGAAGTCCTTGACGAACCGATTACACGGGCCGGCGCGGCGGAGTATCGTCCTTCCCGCACAACGCGGGCACCAGCGGCGACTCGGGCAAGTTTCCGGCCAGTGTGGTGGCTCGCCGGTACGGTGGCGATCCTGGCGCCACTGGCCCTGGTTGGCTATTGGTGGTTTCTTCGAGCCACTCCACAAAGGCCGCCGGCAGCCGGATTGATGGATACGGCAGTTTCTGGGCCGAAATCGGGTGACGCTTTGCCAGACAGCGCCAGTCAGGCTCATCACACCGATGATCTGCCGGTCAGGGAAGAGCGCGCGCGAAAAACCTTGGCGGCCATGCGGGAACTTGCCGTTCCGGTCAGGCTTCCGGCTTCCGATTTTCGTGAGCCAGTTCGGCTGGTTTCTGTGCCGGGAGGAGGCGCGCTGCTGGACCAGTTCGAAGTCAGCATCATCACTCCTTGTCGCGTGATTGACTGTTTGCCGGAACCGGAGGGGAACCAGTTTGTGATCGGGCAGGCCGACAATGCCGGGAGCGGATTGCCGCTTGCAGTCATCGCGATCGGGCCGACTCAGGAAACTGGAGCGGGCGATCCGGCATTGTCCTGGAAATGGATGGCCGATCCACAACCGGCGGAGCTTGATGAATACAGGTCGTCAGTTGTTCAGCTCCGGACGGTGGGAAGCAATGCGGAAACGGTTCAGATCCCGCTGGGAGTTCCTTCGACTTCGGCTGGTTCGAGCCTGCTGGCCGCGATTCGGGAAGGCGTTGTCGTCTCACCAATCGGGATCGAGTCCTGTTTCAGGGATCCTGCCAGTCATTCAACGCAATGGACTGCGGAGAAACTGGGACTGGTGGGGCCGGATGGGCAGGATCCGCGATGGACACATGATTCCAGGGCAGGCTCAAGGACGCTGTCCCTTGAGCTGCTAAACCAGGCACGGGAACTTCCGAAGGACGACGGTATCAGGCCGGCTACGGCTGGAGCCGGATTCGAGCCGCTCCAACGATTCAGCCCGGTTCGTATCCGGGTCGAGGCCATCGGGGTTGATTGCGATGCCGCGCGTGGAGAGCTCGCGATCGCGTTCCAGCTGATTGTCGAACTGACGGCAGCAGATGGCTTGCGGGAGTCGTTGCTGATCAACAACAGCCTGGCACGAGGGCTTGAACTGGATGAGAAGGCGTGGCTGGAACGCCTCGATGCCCTCTACCTCGCCTGGGCCAGCAGAGTGTTTCAGGTCGATCGCCAGACACTGGCCAACGCCCTGGCAAACGATACGGCGGAAAGGCCTTCCCCGGAGTCTGATCTCGATCGTGAAAAGATTGGGGGCATCAGGGTACTGGCTGGGCTGATTCGGGAGCTGTTGCAACAACGACTGACCCTCTCAGTTCGCCGCGGGCATCAACTCGTGCATAACGAGACAAAATACAGCTTCGACCTCATCGCGCACCGCGTTGAATGAGAACTGCGGGAGTGGCGGCCATGGGACGCTGGCTGGTTCTAGCAAGGCCTTGAGCAGGCATCCACCCGGCCGCTCGCCCCTTTCCCAACACCAGTCCGTTCGCGACAACTGTCCTTGGTTGATCGCGTTGCGATCGTCCCATTGTCGCCGGGAAATGGCGAGTACTGATTGCGCAGGCAAAGAAAAGGTGTCAGGGTGTGCCGGGATAAACCGGTTTGGAATAGAGGATGAGAGTTTCTCACGAAGAAAGTATAGCCAACTGCTTCGGCCTTCAGCGGAGGGGCGGACCGGGCGACCGGTCTGTCTTGAGCGTCCGCGCGAA
>JANOFL010000118.1:0-13972 GCA_031405895.1 Planctomycetota bacterium | reverse complement strand
TGGCCCGGATGTCGTCGGTGACCTTGTAGATGATGTCGTAGCGGCGGATTTCGACCTGCAGTTCGTCGGCCAGCGAGCGGGCGGTTTCGTCGGGCACGACATTGAAGCCGATGATGACGGCCGCCGAAGCCTGGGCGAGGCGGGCGTCGGCGATGGTGATCCCGCCCACGAGGGCCTGCAGGATGTTGATCCGGATTTCAGGATGCTCGATTTTCGAGAGTTCCTTCTGGATCGCTTCGATCGAACCCTTCACGTCGGCGCGGATAATCAGGTTGAGTGTGACGAGATCCTCGGCCTTGCCGAGCGTTCCCGACTCGAGTCGCTGCTGGAAGTCCTCGAGCGAAACGCGGGTCGTGATGCCGCCGAGTGAAAGCTGGCGGCTGCGGTTTTCGCGGGTGCTGGCCAGTTCGCGGGCCTCGACGATGTCGCGCAGGACGTAGAATTTGTCGCCCGCGCCGGGGGCCACATCGAGTCCCGCGACGTTGACAGGCGTGCTGGGGCCGGCTTCCTCGACGATCAGGCCGGTGTTGAGCGTGTCGTACATCGCCTTGACGCGGCCGTGGGCGGCCCCGCAGACAATGATGTCGCCGACACAGAGGGTTCCCGACTGGACCATCATTTTGGCGAGGACACCGCGGCCACCTTCCTGTTCGGCTTCGAGGCAGGTGCCCCAGGCGTCGCGGTTGGGGTTGGACCGGTACTCGTTGAGTTCGGCGGTGACGAGGATCGTCTCAAGCAGTTCGTCGAGGCCGGTGTGCTTCGTGGCGCTGGTCTTGACGACTTCGACTTCGCCGCCCCATTCGCTGGGAAGCAGGCCGTGTGCGGCGAGGTCCTGGTAGACTTTCTCCGGATTGGCACCGGGCAGGTCGATTTTGTTGAGGGCGACGATGATCGGGACGCCGGCCGCGCGGGCGTGGCTGATCGCTTCCTCGGTCTGCGGCATCACGCCGTCATCGGCGGCGACGACGAGCACCGCGATGTCGGTGACGTTGGCACCGCGGGCCCGCATCTCGGTGAAGGCCTCGTGGCCCGGCGTGTCGACAAAAGCGATCGGGCGTCCGTCGCGGTTGATCTTGTAGGCCCGGATGTGCTGGGTGATCCCGCCGGCTTCGCCCGAGACCACGTTGATTCCGATAATGGCATCGAGCAGCGAAGTCTTGCCGTGGTCGACATGGCCGAGAAAAGTCACGATCGGCGGCCGCGGCAGGCGATCCTCGGCCGCGTCCGTATCGTCACTGAACCGGGTCAGCATCTGGTCTTCGAGCGATTCGGGCGTCGTCAGCTCGACATGATCGACCTTGAAGTGGTCGACCAGCAGTTCCAGCAGGTCGGCGGCGAGATCGGAGTTGATCGTTTTGGGGCCGGTCTCGCCGAACTTGGGCAGCGAGAGCAGGACCTGAACGGCGGAGATGCCGGCCGCCTCGCTGAAGTCGCGGACCGTGCAGGGAGTTTCGAGCAGGATTTTTTCGTTCCGCGGCGCGGCGGTGTTGACTGATGGTCCGGATCGGCGGCGGGCGGAACGGCGGCGGTACGGGCGATCGCCCTCGGACTCCTCGCCGGGTCCCTTCCCGCGGCGTTTGGGCCGCTGCTGACGGGTCGAAGCGAGTTCCGAATCGACCTTTTCCGGTTCGCCTCCGGCTTTGCCCCCACGGCGCAGCCGGCTGCGCGCAGCCGCGTCATCGGCGACGGCTCCGGGCACGCGGGGCTTGCCAGGGATGCCCTTGCGGGCGGCCGCCTTGTCGCGCGACTGGCGGGTGAACTGATCGAGCGGACCGGCACCGGTTGCCTTGGCCTGGAGAATCGCGTCCTGGGGCAGGGCGATGTCCGGCTTCTGGACTTTTTCGCCCGCGCGGGCAGCCGGTCCCGGCTGCTTGACGTCGGGCATCGCGGAGATCGACACGTTGATCGGTGTGGTCCGCCGTCCGGCCGGCCGTTCGCGCGGACGACTCTCGCCCGCATCCGCGGTTTTTCGCTTGGCACCCAGATCGGCCATGTTTCGCAGCGGTTCAGCCCGCATCGGCCGGGAAGGATCGCGGGAGGGCATGTCGCGGGCCGGGTCCCGGCTGTTGCGTTTCAGCAGCGGAGCGACGGGCACCCGGACAGCTTCGGCAGCGGCAGCCGCGGAGAGCGGCGCGGCGGGAGGAGGGTCATCCTCCATGGCCGGCTGGCTGTCGGGCGCGACCGAAGGCGGCGGTCCGCCGGCAAGAAAAGTCCGGATCGTGGCGATTTCATCGTCTTCGAGATTGGCCAGCGCCGATCCTTTCCCCTTGAGCCCCGCCTTGCGGCAGATTTCAAGGAGTTCGGCATTGTCGACACTCAGCTCTTTCGCGAACGCGTAAATGCGTAACGCCACAGGCAATCGTCCTTTTTTCGCGGGTCCGGCCGGCCGACATCCGGGCGGTCCGAACCTGCATCAGTTTGGTATTCACATCGTGCAACAGCTCCCTGGTCGACTGGCCACAGGCAACGGCACAAGCCGCAGCAGCTGGCAACAGCAGTCACAGTCAGCTCTCCAGCGACGGCCAACGCGCCGGATGGATCCGGCCCGCCCCGTCTTCATCACTTGCCGCCGGCCCGCTCAACTCTCCGGTAAGGGAGTCAAACCAGGCTCGACATCCGGCTGCGGGGCCACCGTCGGAACAGTTTCTTCCTCCGCAACCACCGCTGGGCTGGCAGGCGTTTCAGCGGGGGCTTCCTCTTCCACGACCGGGGCCGCGGCACCAATCCGGCCGGCGCTGCGATTGCGCGGAAGACCCGCGCCTTCTCTGCCGGCAACCGAATCGCGCCCGGCAACCTCCGCCTGTTCCGCGAGCAACTCGGCCTGCTCGACAATCGTCGCAACCTGTTCCGCAGTCAGTCCGCCCATGGTCCGGAGGTCATCCGGCTCGATGACCGAAAGATCATCGTAAGACAAATAGCCTTCCCCGACCAGCACATTGGCCAGTTCCTCGGTCAAACCCGGGATCACGGAGAAGCCCCGGACGGCCTTTTCGATCTGTTTTTCCAGCTCATCCTGGGTCATGATTTCGATGTCCCAGCCGCACAGCTTGCTGGCCAGCCGGACGTTCTGGCCCCGCTTGCCGATCGCCAGGGAAAGCTGGTCTTCGCGGACCAGGACGATCGCCCGGCCCATCATCCGGCACAGGATCACCTCATCGACTTCGGCCGGCTGCAGCGAATTGCGGATCAGCGTCTGGGCGTCGTCGTCCCACGGCACGATGTCAATCCGCTCGCCATTGAGTTCCTCCATGATCGACTTGATCCGGTTGCCGCGGACCCCGACGCAGGCACCGACACAGTCGACCCGCGCGTCGTGGCTGCTGACCGCGACCTTGCTGCGGTGGCCCGCCTCACGCGAAATGTTGCGGATCGTGATCACGCCGTCGACGATTTCGGGGATCTCCTGCTCGAACAGCCGCTGGACCAGCTTGGGCCGGGTCCGGCTGAGGACCACCTTGACGCGGCTCCCCTGGGGCTTGACTTCGGTGACAATCGCGCGGACCCGTTCGTTGGGCTGGTGGATCTCGCCCGGAATCTGTTCGCTGCGCGGCAGGATCGCCTCCACCGCGCCGAGGGTCACTGTCGTGACGCGGCCTTCGTTGCGGTTGACCGTTCCCGAGATGATCTCGTCAAGCATCTCGCTGAATTCGCTGATCAGCGAATCGCGCTCGGCTTCGCGGACTTTCTGGATGATGACCTGCTTGGCCGTCTGCGCGCCGATCCGGCCAATGATTTCCTCGTAGTCCAGTTCGGTCTGTCCCTCGCGGCCGGCGATCTGGCCCGACTCGCGGTCGATCATGAACTCAACGTCGGCCTCCTCGCCGAAGTGTTTGCGGGCCGCCGAGACCAGCGCCGACTCGATCGCGCGGAACACGATCTCCTTCTCGATGTTCTTCTCGCGATGCAGCGAGTCGACGATCCGCAATACTTCGTTGGCGTTCATCCGCAGTCTTTCAGCAAGGAAACACCCGTTCGGCTGTCAAGCCAAAGGGCATGTTCAAGGGGCACCGCCGACGCAACCCGGTCACCCGGCCCGGGCAACCAGCCCCGACCCACCAGCCCCGGTCCCTCCCAAGCGTCTCCAGCCCATGCCACCCGCCACGCAATCGTATCATATCGGCCCGTTTCAGCATTCCCGGCCAAAATCGAAAAAATCAGCTGTTCACCCGTGTCCGCGACCTGCTGGACTGTTCCCGCGGGCAGCCGCAGCCACTTTTTCACTTCCCCCGCCAATCGGTCCGGCGAAGAGCCTGTCAGCCCGGTCGGCAAGCCAGCATCCGTCGCCGAACCGGCCGGCCCAACCACGACCGCATCGATCCGAAAGCCCAAATCGACATTCCGGCCAGCCAGTTTGGCCCAACCATTTTCTGGCAGAACCACCGGCCCAGCTGCTGTCGCAAGGCAATATCCCCCTGCACACGTCTCAATCCGTCCTTCAATCCAGTTCAAACCAGTCGAACTGAAAAGTTCTGCGACGAAACGGCTGGCTGGCTGACGAACAACCTCGCGCGGTGAACCGGTTTGCCGCACCTGGCCTTTTTCCAGCACGACAACGCGGTCGGCGACTTCCAGGGCCCCCAACGGATCATGCGTCACCCACAATGCCATCGCGCCCATCGCCAGTTGTCGTTCCCGAAACCCGTTCATCAGCCGCCGCCGCAAGTCCGGGTCCAGGCCTGCAAACGGCTCGTCCAACAAAAAAACCGCCGGATTCCGCACAACCGCGCGACCCAAGGCCACGCGCTGGCGTTCACCGCCGGACAATTCTCCCGGCAACCGGCCCAGCATCCCGTCGATGCCCAGCCAACCGGCTACCTGTTGCACCAGGTGACCTGTCGCCGGCCGGTTACCCCGCAAGGAGCGCCGGCCGACTGGACTCGCTTTCAACTCATGTTGCCGCCCCTCAATTCCAGTCCGTCGAGCCACTCCAAAAGTCAGGTTCTGTGCGACCGTCAGGTGCGGATACAAAGTCTCGCCCTGGCTCACCATCGCGATTCCGCGCTGGTGGGCCGGGATGGAATCCACCCGCCGACCGTCCAGCAAAACCTCGCCCGCGCTGGGCCTTTCCAGCCCCGCCGCAAGGCGCAGCAACGTGGTCTTGCCACTGCCGCTGGGTCCCGCCAGCACGACCATTTCGCCCAGCCCGATCGCCAAGTCCACCGAGCGGATGGCCCAGCCTTCGCTGACCGGCTCAGGCCCGAAGCCATACCACTTGCCGGCACCCCGAAAAGTCAGTGCTGCCATAGCGTGGAACAATTGTCCCAATGGTTCGGGAACAGCTGTCCGAACTGGCTGGAGAACAGTTGCTCAACCCGGCTCAGGAACAGTTGAGACAACTGTTCTACATTCGTCCGGCATTGGCTCATTTGCCGGTCACCCTAAACGATAAAACTGGCCCGTTGGCCAGTTTTCCCGAACCTCAAAGCTTACCCGCGCGGGGTCAAAAACGCAACGACGCGAAGCACAATCAGCAGTCTCGCCGGACCGCACTTCGACCCGTCAGGCGAGCGGCGAGAAGAGCTTGCCAATCGTAACCCGCCACGTAAGCAAGGCAGGAAGCCGGATCCCTCGCTCACGCCCCGGGTTACGGCAGATTCTCACCTGCCGGTCGCCTTATTGCTCACCAGACCTGCTGAAACTGGCCGCCATTTTCCTGGGCAATCACCTGCAGCAGCTGCGCTCCGAAAAGCATCCCGGCGCTGACCGTGTGGACGGGAACCGGTTGACGCGCACTCCGCGCCCGGTTGTTTCTGAGCAGATAGCCCCGCGAGTCATCCTGCAGCTCGCCGTCGGAAAGCAGATAGATCGCATCCGGTCGCAGCGTCAACGCCTCGCGAATCGCGGGCATGGGCAGCGTGCCACCGCCCGGCATCTGTCGTCCCAGCCAGAGCGCCGCCTTGTCGAGATTCTCCGGCGTGGCCAGCGCGTAACTGGCCAACTCGACATTACCTTCATACGACCAGGCGTCGGAACTGTAGAGCAACACGCAAAACATCTGCTCGGGCTGGAGCGCCCGCAGAGACCGGATGAGCTCGGATCGCGCCGAAATCCAGCGCGGTCCGCCCATGCTGCCGGAACAGTCGATCACGAACACGAACTTGTTGCCCCGCGCCGAAACGCCAAAAAACTGGGCCTCGTCCCGCGCGTCCGCATCGCCATCGCCTTCGCCCATTCGCCGCTCAACGCCCGCGCCTGCACTCGTGCCCCACAACGCGGCGCTGTCGTTGCCCTGCTGCCAGAGACTGGTCAGCTCGGCAAACTGGGCGAGCACCGGTGGGACCGGCATCAGAGGTGGCAACTCTGCCTTGGCCGCCAGCTGGTCCAGCGCACTCTGACCCGCCTCCGCCGCTTCGGCCGAAGTCGGTCCAAGCACCACGTCCAGCTTCTCCGCGCCATCGTCAATCGCCGGCAAGGCAACCAGTGAAATGATGCCTGGCTGAGATGTGACCACGCCGAGAAAAGCGAGGGCCACAACCATTCCCACATGCACGAGAAAACTGGCCAGCCAGCCCGGAATGAACAGCTGCAGTTCCCGGACAGTCAAGGTCGACGATGTGTCGTCCTGCGGCAACTCCATCCGAGGTGTCACCCGCGCCGCGCCGGAACCCGCTGGCAACGAAAGGCCCGGTCCAGGCAACGGCAATGCCGGATCCAGACGGCCCGGTTTCCCAATTCTGTCTACCGGCTCCAGCAACGGCGCGCCCCGCATCGGATTCGACTCCCAGCGAGCCCAGTTATGAGCCTGGCCGGGAACCATCGGGGTCTGACCCCCTTCTTGGATGGTTCCTGGACAGGCTCTGAATCGAGGCGCGGCCCCTGCCCCGGTGTCTGACCGGATTGTACCCTTCGCCGACGACCAGTGTCGCCTTTCGCTCCGCGAAAGTCCGCAGTTTTCACGGAGCGAATGGCGACCTGTCAGCCGCGAAAATCGATTGGGTGGGTTTCGGGGACTCCACCCACCCTACCCCGAAATCGCCACAAACCGGGCCGATCGCCGCCGCCGTTTGGCCTGTGCCAGCACCAACGGTTTTTCTACACTCCGCCGCCCCCCAGTAAAGCCTTCAGGAATCCGGCCATGCGGTGGAAGTCAGCCCGAATTGTTGTCGTTCTGGCATTCGTTGCCGCAACCTGGTTTGTGCCGGCCACCGCCCAGGAATCTGGCGGCCGTCCCAACGCTGCACCCTGGGTTCCCGACGTTCGCGGCTTTGGCGGACCGGCCAGCGGCGGTGCTAACCCGGCCACCGGGATCAACCTGCAGACTGGACAGCAAGGTTCGGCAACACAACCGCCTGCCAGTCCTTCCTCGCCCGCCGCCTTGCCCCCGGCAGCAACCCAGGACCCGGCCAAGGCAGATGCCGTTCCTTTACAAGGCAACGCGTCTGCCCGAACTTCGCAACTGACAGACACTGGCGCTGGAACCAGCTGGCAACCATCGGCTGCTCCACAATCTGATCCGGCTACGACTCAGGTCCCGGCCGCGCCGCCCGGGCCTCCCGCTGAAATCACCCGTGTCAGCAAGACCTTCGAGTCGCTGCCCAGCGGCGCCGGCCAGGTCTGGCGCGAGTACGACATTCTGCCTTACACCTCGGCAGTCACGGGCAGCGACCATCCCGAACGCGCCGTCGTCGACTGGATCCTGCGCGAAACCGGCCAGGACCTCTGGTTCCACGAGCCGTTCGGATTCCTCAGCGCGTCCCGCGACAAAGTGATCGTTTACCACACTCCCGAAATCCACAACCAGGTTCTGCCACTGGTCGACCGGCTCAATTCCGCCCGCGGCCAGCCGCAACTGATGGAGCTGGGCCTCTACACCGTCAGCAATCCCAACTGGCGCGCCACCGCGCTGCCGGCGATGCAGCCCGTTCAGCTCGCCAGCCCTGGCGTCGAAGCCTGGCTGGTCAGCAAGGAAAACGCGGCGCGCATCATCCACCAGCTCGGCACGCGGGCCGACTTCCGCAACCAGGCCAGCGGCCGGGCGATTCTTCACGACGGCCAGCAGTTCACGCTCGCGCGCCGCAACCCCGACCAGTTCATCCGCACGATCCAGTGGACCCCCGGCCAGGGAACCGGCTATCAGCCGGTCCTGACGCAATTCGACGAAGGCTTCGACATCGCGGTCAGCACACTGACATCGCTCGACGGTAAAACCATCGAAGCCGCCATCCGCTGCAACGTCGACCAGATCGAGAAAAAGACCAACGTCGCGGTCCCCGTCACCGACGCCAGCGGCCTGACCCAGCGAATCAACCTCCAGATTCCGCAAATCGTCTCGTGGCGGCTCGAGGAACGCGTCCGCTGGCCGGTTGACCAGGTTCTGGTGCTGAGCTGCGGCGTGGTGACCGTGCCGCGCGGCGAAGCCATCAACCGGCCGCTCGGCGGCCTGCTCGATTCGATCAACAACCGGGCTGACGCCCTGCTCTTCCTCGATTATCGCGGCCCCACCGCCGAACGCCCCGACGGCACGACCGCCAGCAACCAGCTGACTCCCATCCAGCCGCGGTAACGGACGGCCTTCAGCCCGCGATCAGCACTGTTGCATCAGGCGAGCGGAAGGGCGTCAGCCCTCCGTGTCCAACGTCGAACGCGGAGTCCGCCGGATTGCACCGATGGCTGACGCCAGGCGGTCGGCCGGATCAGAAACCCGGCGCGCGCAAAATATGTTACCAAAAGGTGACATATTTTCCTTGCCTTTCCGCGGGCAACAGGTCGAGTGCGTTGTCACACATCCATCATGGACCCGGGCAGAATGAGCCAGGCGAGCGGCAGGGCGTCAGCCCTCCGAGTCCGAAGTCCGACGCGGAGTCCGCCGGCATACACAGAGGGCGGATGCCCTGCCGCTCGCCCAAACGCATCAATTCTGGTCGCGAAGGGCTTTCTGGCGCGCCGGCTGTCCGTTTTGGTTCCGTGTGTTCGTCAGCATCCTCGCCAAAGAGCGGCGGATCATCGAGATTATGGAAGAGATCAAGGCCGAACTCGCGGGGTCAGGAACATGAAGCGCCCTGCCCGAAAGAAATCTCAATCCTCTGCCAGCCTGTCGACTGTTTCCGCCCGCTATGACGACGTCCTGGCCGGCGTCGTGGACCTGCTGGAGTCGGCCCGCCGCACATCTGCCCGTGCGGTCAACGCCATCATGACCGCCACCTAATGGGAAATCGGCCGCCGGATCGTCGAGCTCGAGCAGGAAGGCGCGGATCGCGCCGAATACGGAACCCAACTCACGAAGCGTCTGGCGACAGATTTGACAAGCCGCTTCGGACGCGGGTTTGGGCATGTCAACCTTGCGCAAATGCGGCGTTTTTACCTGACTTGGCCGCCGCACGAGATTTTTCAGACACCGTCTGAAAAATTGGGGACTAAAGGGGGGCGGTTCCAAGGGCAGATTTTTCAGACAGCGTCTGGAAAATTGGTGGATGAGATTTCCCGGACACCATCTGGTCTATTGGAACCGGCTGGAACAGGTCGGACGCCTTCTGTTCGTTCCAACATTGCGCAGACACCGTCTGCGCAATTGGACGCCATCCCGGCACCAGGAACTTTTCAGACACCGTCTGAAACATCCGATCTCCGCCAGCTTGCGGGCCGTTTCCCGCTCCCGTGGTCCCATTACGTCCGGCTGCTCAAAGTCGCGAAACCCGAGGCCCGGAAGTTCTACGAAACCGAGGCCCTCCGCGGCGGCTGGAGCGTAAGGCAACTCAACCGGCAGGCCAGCACGCTGTTTTATGAACGGACGCTCGCCTCCCGCAAAAAGGGGGCCATGCTCAGGAAAGGAGCGGTTCCCCAAGACGGCGAATTGCTCACCCCGGAAGAAGAAATCAAGGACCCGCTCGTCCTCGAATTCCTGGACCTGAGAGACGAGTACTCCGAAACCGATCTCGAAGAGGCCCTCATCCGCCAGCTGGAATCGTTCCTGCTCGAACTGGGGGGCGACTTCACATTCGTCGGCCGGCAGAAACGGCTGCGGATCGATGACGAGTGGTATCGAGTCGATCTTGTCTTCTTCACCGCACGCTCCGCTGTTTGGTGGTGATCGACCTGAAGGTCGGCAAGTTCACGCACGCCGACGCCGGGCAGATGCTGCTCTATCTCGGTTACGTGGCCGAACACTGGACCCGGCCGGGTGAGAATCCCCCGGTGGGCCTGGTGCTCTGTGCCCAGCACAACCACGCCGTGGCCCACTACACGCTCGACCGGCTGCCCGACAAGGTGCTGGCGGCCGAGTACCGCATGGCGCTCCCGGACGAGAAAACGCTGGCGGCCGAACTCGAACGAACGCAGGCGGCGCTTGAATCCCGGCTGCCGCAACGGCTGCGAAACCCCAACGAGCCGGAAGCGTCCGCGACGGAGGCAGGTACCAATCCGCCCCGGCGAAAGAAATCCGCGTCCCGGCCACGAACGACAGCGAAGACAGCGAAGCGGAAAGGAGGCCGCAAATGAGCAGCAACAGATGGCCGATGGTGCCGCTCGGCGAGGTTCTCAGTCGCAATGAGAGCCTGATTTCATTGGCTCCCGACCAACAATATCGCGAAGTCACGATCCGCCTTTGGGGTAAGGGAGTCGTTCTCCGTCAGATTGTTGCCGGAGCTGAGATCGCTGCCGATCGCCGTTTTCAGGTCGCTCCCGGTCAATTCATTGTTTCTCGAATCGACGCGAGAAACGGCGCAATGGGGATCGTGCCAGATGAACTTGATGGGGCTGTTGTCACGAACGATTTTCCATCGTTCAACATCAATCAGGGGCGATTGATTCCCGCATTCCTGGGGTGGCAATGCAGGACGCCGGGATTTGTCGACAAGTGCCGAACTGCGAGTGAGGGAACGACCAACCGGGTACGCCTCAAGGAGATTCGATTCATGGAGCAGGCTATCCCCCTGCCGCCGCTGGAGGAGCAGCAGCGGATCGTGGCCCGCATCGACCGCCTCGCCGCCAAGATCGCCGAAGCGGACGAGTTGGGGCGCCAGCGTGAGGTCATGTCGCAGAGCTTGCTGATGTCGTGCTTCAGACGATTGGCAGATGCTGCGCCCAGGCAACTTTTGGGCGAAGTTGCGCCATTGGATCGACGCCCCGCCGTAGTTGACGTAGACGCCTCGTTTCCCCAGGTCTCGGTCCGCTCCTTCGGCCGTGGGACTTTTCACAAACTTCCGTTACTCGGCAGTGAGATTACCTGGCAAAAGCCGCATCTCGTCAAGGCGGGCGATATCCTTGTCAGCAACATCAAGGCGTGGGAAGGCGCAATTGCAGTCGCGGGAGAAGATGACGACGGTCGCTACGGTTCGCATCGGTATCTCACCTTTGTTCCCGTTGATGGAGTCGCAACTGCAAACTTCCTGTGCTTCTACCTGCTGTCGCCCGAGGGGCTGTTTCACGTCGGAGAGGCCTCGCCTGGCAGTGCCGACAGAAACCGCACCCTGAATTCCAAGAAGATTTTGGAGATTTCGGTGCCACTTCCACCGTACGCGGACCAATTGAAGTTTGACGCGCTACTGCAACAGGTTCGCATGACCTCCGAGGTACACCAAAAGGTGACCTCAGCCCGTAACGCAATGCTCCCCTCGATCCTCGACCGGGCGTTCAAGGGGGAACTGTAGTCATGGCCAGGAAAGCAGCAAAGAAGTCGTTCGGCCAGACGCTTCGCGAAAAGCGGATCGCCAAGGGGTACAGCCTCCGCAAGTTTGCCGAAAAAGTGAAAGTCAGTCCGACCTACCTGTCGCAGGTCGAGCAGAACAAGGTCGCCCCACCGACTGCCGAACGAGTCCGCACGATCGCGGAGGAACTCGGTGCGAGCGTCGACGAGTGGACCGCCCTCGCTGGCCGCCTGACGGACGACCTGCCCGACATCATCCACGCAGCCCCCAGCGCCGTCCCCGACCTGCTCCGCGCCATTCGCGGCCTGAACCCCGACCAGCTGCGGGAACTGCGCAAACGGGCCGAACGCATGAAAGGCGATCGTCGACACTGACGAGCGGTTGGGGACAACTGCTCTACACTCCCTGCTTCCTCGCCAACCTGTTCCCGGCATGTCAAACTGGTTTGCCAACCGTCAGGTTTTGGTCGGCCAGTTCGTTCCGGATCTCCTGTCATGCCCAAACGCGCGTTCCTCGCAGTCGTCCTGCTGACACTGTCCGTTTTTCCCACCTTCGCCCAGGAAGAATCTCCCCGTTCCGACCGGGCCCGTCGCAAGGAACTGCGCGGCGCCTACGGACCCCTGCGGGCCAACAACGACCTGCTCCACTGCCATCTCGACATCCGCGTCGAACCCGACACCAAACGGGTCAGCGGCAAGAACACGCTCCGCTTCCGGATGCTTGAAGACGCCCAGCGGATTCAGCTCGACCTCTACGCCAACCTGGAAATCGGCCAGATACTGTTCGAGAACGCACCGCTGAAATTCGAACGAGAACTCAACTCCGTCTTCATCGACTTTCCGCACGTCATCCCGGCCGGCGAAGAAGCCGTGATCGAGTTCCACTACTCGGGCCAGCCAAAGGAACAGGGCCGCTTTGGCGGGATCGCTTTTCGCGAAGACCCTGCCGGGCGGCCCTGGATCAACACGGCCTGCGAAGGCGAAGGCTCCAGCATCTGGTGGCCCAGCAAGGACCAGTGGCGCGACGAAGCCGACAGCATGGACATCAGCGTCGCCGTGCCGAATGATCTCGTCAACGTTTCCAACGGACGTTTCCTCGGCAAAGACGACCTCGGCGACGGATTCACGCGCTGGAATTACCGCGTCCACTACCCGATCAACGCCTACAACGTCTCGCTCAACATCGGGGCCTACGAACACTTCGGCGAAACGATCAACATCAACGGCCGCCGCGAAGCGAAGGGGTCAGACCCCGATTCGCTCCGAAGACTGCGCGAATCGGCGTCAGACCCCAGCGGCGGCGATGTGACACTCGATTACTACGTCCTGCCGGAGGACCTCGACAAGGCCAAAGAACAGTTCCGCCAGGTCGTGCCGATGATGGAGGCCTTCACGCACTACTTCGGCGAGTATCCCTTCCCGAAAGACGGCTACAAGCTGATCCAGGTTCCCTACACGGGCATGGAACACCAGTCCGCGGTGACCTACGGCAACGGCTTCCAGAACGGCTACGGCGGCCGCGACTGGACCGGAGTCGGAATCAGCCCGCGGTTTGACTTCATCATCATCCACGAGACGGGCCATGAGTGGTTCGGCAACGCCGTCACCGCCGCCGACGTCGCCGACATGTGGATTCACGAAGGCTGGACGACTTACCTTGAGAGCCTTTACGTCGAACACCAGTTCGGCACGGCCGACGCGATCAAATACGTCAACGGCTATCAGCTCAAGGTTTCCAATGAGCGGCCGATCATCCAGGAACGGGGCAACCACAACGAGCCCGACCAGGACATGTATTTCAAAGGGGCCCTTTTTCTCAACACGCTCCGCGGGGTCTTCAACGACGACGCGAAATGGTTCGCCCTGCTCCGCGAGACTTACGAAAAGTTCCGCTACCAGAGCATCCTGACCGAAGACCTGATCGCCCTCTTCAACGAACATTTCGGCGGCGATCTGACTCCCGTCTTCAACCAGTATCTCCGCCACGCCGATCTTCCGGTCCTCGAGCTGAAATTCAGTCGCGAGGCGAACACCGTCGAGTTCCGCTGGCAAGCCGCAGAGCCGGGCTTCGCAATGCCGGTCCGTGTCGGCGATCCGGCCGCGTGGACGACGATCCAGCCCACCAGCGAGGGGCAGACCATCCCTTGCCCCGTCTCCATCGACGACTTCCGCGTCGCCATGGACCTGTACTACATCGAAGTGTCCGAGACGGGCCGGTGAAGCCTATACGCCTGGCCAAAATCTTCCCTGGGCCAATGTCTCTCCGCATCGGATCCGCGGGAACGTCGGGCAAAAGACGGCTCGGCCACACTCTTGCTCCCCTCTCCCCCCCGGGTGCCGTCTTACCGGCACCACGGGGGGTGGGGGCGGGGGGGGGGGGGGGGCGCCGCC
>JANOFL010000292.1:0-13120 GCA_031405895.1 Planctomycetota bacterium | reverse complement strand
GTCGGCGTATTCCAGGTTGGGCGGGCCCAGCCAGCCGGCGACCCTGAGCTGCAAGTCGGGAAACTCGCCGGATCGGGCCAGCTCGATGAACGCATCCACCAGCAGGTGCAGGCCTTTTTCCGGGGCGAGCCGCGCCAGGTAACCGATCGTCCGCGCGAGTCGCCGTTCGGCGGCCACCGGCTGATACGGCGCGGGATCAATGCCCAGCGGTGCGACCGCAATTTTCTGCTGGTCGATTCCGAGGTAGGCCGCGATGTGGTCGCGGTAGGCTTCGCTGTGCGTCACGAAGCCGTCGATGTGCGCGGCGATCCGGCGGATTTC
Organism: Planctomycetota bacterium; assembly: GCA_031405895.1. Lineage (GTDB taxonomy): Bacteria > Planctomycetota > Planctomycetia > Pirellulales > Pirellulaceae > BJ22. The sequence goes on along the minus strand of JANOFL010000292.1, from coordinate 12,799 downwards.
AGCAAGGCATTGCTCCCGGAATGGGGGCTGGAGCTGTTCCAGGAAGACGTCATCGCCCTGCAACATCACGACAACCGGAACGTCGAGCTGCCGCCGGAGCGTTTTTGCAAACGCCGCGATCAGGATGTTGGTCACCAGCACCAGGTTGGGCCGGCCTTCGTTGACGATCCAGCGGACGAGCCGGCGAACCTCCTTTCGCTGGTTGCCTTCCTCCCCCCGAAATATCGAGAGGGCCAACTGGCCAAGAAACCGGGCGTCGGTCTCCATCGCCCGCGCGGTCACGCGACGGATCAGCCGCGGGTTATCGAGAAAGCGGTCCAGCACGGCCGGCATCCAGCGAAAAAGCGGGATCTTCTGTTGCAGCCAGACGTTGATCCCGCCAAAAAAGACGCGATCGATGCTGAGGTCGTCTTCGTCCGTCCGGATCGGCGTGTAACAGGGCACGAGCAGCGTGTCCCAGCCAAACTCGCGCAGTGCGCGGGCGGAAGCGTTGTCATTCAGGCAACTGCCGCAGTACATTCCTCCGGCACCCGCTGTCAGATAGGTCAGCCGCTTCATCGATGCCGGATCGTCGGGCCCTGGGTGAAGCTGGAAGACTCAACCGGAACGGTCCGCGCAAGGCGACGGCCGTGGCTGATGGACCGGCCAGATGCTCCGGAATAGGATGCTCGCAACACTTTCTCCCGACCCCGAGCACATGATGTTGAGGAAGACTCTGGACACCGTCGTCGCCCTGATTGTAACGGTTGGGCTGGTCGGGCTGCTCGTCTTCCTGGTCGGAGGCTGGCCGGCCGAGGCGGTGGCCCAGGATGAGAACACCCTGCTGGAGCGACTCTCGGCCGAGGAACCGGAAGACCGGATCGCGGCCCTCGTCGATGCGGGAGCCGTTGAAGCTCCTACGACGACCTTTCTCGACCGGATTTTCGGGTTGGGAATGGATCGCGACCAGTATGTCCGGCTGGCCGCACATCAGGCGATGGCGCAGCTGGGCGAGCCGGTCAACCAGCGGATCGGGCAATGGATCGACCAGCCCGATCCGGAAGCGTTCAAGGCCGCCTGTATTGCCATCCAGGCGATGGGTCCGGCCGCCGCACGCTGGATGCCCCAGGTCGTTGACCGGCTGAAGAACACCGACAACTATGCCAGCCGGATGGCGGCCCTGTTTGCGCTCGAAGCGATTGGACCTGAATCCGTCAGTGCGCTGGATGTCGTCGCCGAATCGCTCAAGGCCGAGGGTTTTGACAGTTCGATCCGCCTGAACTTCCAGCAGGCTGCCTGCCGGGTCGTCGCGGCGATTGGACCGCCCGCCGCACGGCTTGCGCCCCAGCTGGTCGCACTGATTGAAAACGAGGACTCGTCGGTCTCGGCCCGATCGCGGGCCATGATCGCGCTGGCGGCGGTTGGCCCGGTCGAGGGCATTGATTCGGTTTCAATCATTCGCAAACGGCTCCACGCGTTTTCCGTGATCGACAGGGAAAGAGCACTCGAGGCTCTTGGCATGATCGGGCCACCGGCGATCGCCGCGGCGGACGACGTGCGGAAGCTGGTCGAGAACGAGCACCGGAGCGTGATGCCCCACGCTGCGTACACGCTGTACCGGATAACTGGAGAACGGGAGCCGGCCCTCGATGTTCTAATCCGGCTGCTGGACGTCTACGAACACCGCAATCTCGCCGCGATCAAGCTGGGTGAGATGGGCCCGGACGCATCGGTAGCGGCGGAACCCATCGCCGGCCTGCTGGATTGCGATGAAGCCGGAATCCGTGAATCGGCCCTCTATGCGCTCTCCGCAATCGGGTCGAACGGGCCCACGATCCGGTCCGCGATCGAACGGGTCGCGGAAAACGACGAAGACCTCCTGATTCGCAGTCTCGCGCGGCGCGTGCTCGAAGGCATGGCGATGGACAAGACCGTGCGGCCGTCAACGCTCCGCTGAAACGCCAGCCCTTGTTCTTGCCGCAGTAATACCAGCCCGCAGCGCAAGCAAGGACCGGACTGGGGGCTGCTTTTCCCTTGCTTGCGCTGCGGGCTGGTATTGAAAACGCCCGCCGGCCTCGGGATCAATCGTCGCCGGCCAGCTGACGGGGCTTCCAGGCCCTTTCGAACTGGCAAGTCGCGGCACTGATCGCGTCGAATTCGCCTGGCCCGGCATGCTCAAAGACGGCCACAGCCGCGGTCGGCATTTCAGCGGTCCCATCGTCCGTCCTATCTCCGCCGGCAAATAGCGCCACAAGTTCTTCCAGTCCGGGATTATGGCCGATCACCAGCAGTTTGGAGTGACCGGGCGGAGTTCGCGCAATTACTTCCAGCACTGTTTCCGGCCGCGCCAGATAAAGGACTCTGTCAAACAGGATTGCCGGAACCCTGTCCCACTCGGCCAGCATCAGGGCCAATGTCCGCCGGGCCCTGGTCGCCGTGGAGCACCAGACAAAATCGGGCTGCAGTTTCTCGCTGGCCAAAAGTCTTGCCATCTGCCGCGCCGCGCGGATTCCACGCGGGTTGAGATCGCGGTCGTGGTCGACGCAGTCGCCGTCACTCCAGGAGCTTTTCGCATGCCGCATCAGGATCAGATGACGGCCCGCCACGTTGATGGGAAGCTTGTCCACGTCACCTTCCGCATCGGGAAAACAGTTGAAAGACGGCCGGCGCGACATCCCCAACGGGATGCTGCGACCCGCGTCAGGCTGGCCTAACCGGAGTCCAACCGCTCCAATTGACGGAACATCGGAGCCGCCATCTGGAACAGGCCGCACTCCGGATTTTTCATGCCGGGCCGTGCCCTGCGCCGAATTGGCCAATCCGGCCGGTCCAGTCCAGACTTGGATCATCGGTCAAAACACGGCCCTGGATTGAGAGCCTGTCCGAGAACCGCGAAGAGAGGGGGTCAGACCCCAAATCGCTCCGAAGACTGCGCAATTTGGCGTCAGACCCCGGCGGTTCTCGGATAGGCTCTTAACTTCAGGCTGGCCACCGCCAAACGCCCAGAAAGCCCGACGACGCAAGCGGAGTTTTTTCCACGCATGGACCAGGAACGGTCAAGAATTGCTGCCGATCTGGGCGGACTGATCGAGGGCGAGGTCCATTGTGACCCGCTCCGGCTGCAATTGTACTCCAGTGATGCCTCGATCCACGAAATCCGCCCGCTGGGAGTGGTTCGCCCCCGGTCGACCCGCGATGTCGCGCAGATCGTCCGGTATGCAAGCGAGAACCAGATCACGCTGCATCCGCGCGGCTGCGGTTCCAATGTGATCGGCTCGGCAGTGGGAGGCGGTCTGGTGGTCGACTTTTCCTGCCACATGCGGCGCGTCGTCGCAATCGACGACCATCAGGTTCGAGTTCAGCCGGGAGTCGTCCTCGCGAACCTCAACCGGTCGTTGCTTGAGCGGGGCCGGTTTCTCGCGTCCGACCCTGCGACCCGGTCTGTTTCCACCGTGGGCGGAATGCTGGGGCTCAACCTGACTGGCAGCCACTGGAAACGACATGGTACTCCACGCGATCGGGTCCTTGCGCTGGAAGTCGTGCTCGCCACGGGCGAGACCGTCAGTCTTCACGCGGCGGGCAACAGTGGCAGCATGCCACTCGAAGGCGATGATGTGGCCATCAGCCGCTGGTCGACGATCCGCAATCGTCTGGGCGACTTGCTCGCGGGCAACCGGGCCCTGATCCAGTCCCAGCGGCCGGCGACCGCGACCAACCAGTCGGGCTACAACCTGTTTGACCTGGGGCCGGGGCCCCAGCCTGACCTCGTGCGCCTGCTAGCTGGCAGCCAGGGGACGCTCGGCCTGATTACAGAAGCGACGCTGGCGACGGACCCGTTGCCCCTCCATCGCGGCGCGGTGCTGCTGTTTTTCGACAGCTTTGACGCGGCTGCACGGGTCGGCGTTGAAATCGCCGCCGGCGATATCGATGCGTGCGACCTGCTCGACCGCCGGTTGCTGCGGCTGGCCCGCGAAATGCACGCCGGCAGCTCCGCGCTGATTCCCGACCAGGCCGAAGCCATGTTGCTGGTTGGGCTGCAGGCGCCTAGCGACGGCATGTTGCGGGTCCAGATGGAACAACTGGTCACGCGGGCCACTCGACGGCGGCAAGGCGCTTTCGCCAGCCGCTCGACTACGCAGACCGCCGAACGCAACCAGTACTGGCGGCTGGCGCGGCGCGTCATCCCCACGCTCTATCAGCTCCAGGGTTCCCGTCGCGCGGTCCCGTTTCTCGAAGACCTCGCCGTCGCGCCGGCGCGCCTGCCGGCCCTGTTTCAGGGCATTCACAAGCTGCTGAACGAGCATGAAGTCACCGCCGCCACGTTCGCCCATGTGCCCCAGGGCGTGGTTCAGGTTTATCCGTTCCTCGATCCGGGCAGCGGCGAAGACCAGCGGCTGATGGCCCGCCTCGCTGTCGCCGTGGCCGATCTCGTGATTGGCATGCGGGGAACGATCAGCGGCGCGTTTGGTGATGGTCTGAGCCGCACCTGGCTCTCGCGCCGGCAGTTTGGACCGCTCCAGCCGCTGCTGGTCGAGATCAAGAATCTTTTTGACCCCCAACACCTCCTCAACCCGGGCATCGTGGTTGACCAGCCACCCCACGAGCTGACCAGCCAGATGCGTTGGACGGCGCTGGCGGTTGCTCCGCCCGCTGCGGCGAACTCGCCGGCCGAATCAACAGCGTTGCCGGTGTTGCGGCCCGAACTGGCCTGGGAGCCAGGTGACATGCTGCTGGCAGCCCGAAACTGCAATGGCTGTGCCCGTTGCCGGACCACGTCGCCCGAACAGCGGATGTGCCCGGTCTATCGCGTCTTGCCTCGCGAGGAAGCCTCGCCCCGCGCCAAGGCCAATCTGATGCGCGGGGTCCTGACCGGCCAGCTGCCCGCCGAAGCGGTGGCCCAGGACGATTTTCGGGCGATCGCCGATCTCTGTTTCAACTGTCACCAGTGTCGACTTGAGTGTCCGGCCTCAGTGGACATTCCACGGCTGATGGTTGAAGCCAAGGCCCAGCATGTGGCGGTCAACGGCCTGCGGCTGAACGACTGGCTGCTCAGCCGGCTCGACCTGCTCTATTGGCTGGGCGGGCTGGCACCACGGGTCACCAACTACCTGATGGTCAACCGGCTCAGCCGCTGGTTGCTCGACCGGTTTGTCGGGATCGCCCAGGGCCGCAAGCTGCCGCGCTTTTCACAGCGGAATTTCATCAGCTGGGCAATCCGCGAGCGGCTGCATCAGGCCCGCGGCCAAGGCAGCCCCAAAGTGGTCTTCTTCGTCGATGCCTTTGTCAACTGGAACGATCTCGAACTGGGCCAGGCTCTCGTCAAGGTCCTCCAGCACAACGGCGTCAGTGTCGTCGTCCCCCAGCAGCAGGCCGTCAGCGGCATGTCGCTGATTTCCGACGGGGTTTTGGCGAGGGCTCGCCAGCTGGCAACGAAGAATGTCGAGTTGCTGGCCGAGTACGTCCGCAATGGTTACGACATCGTGACAACGGAACCCTCTGCTGCGCTGGCTCTCCGCCGCGAGTATGTGCATCTGTTGGACGATCCCGACGCCGCGCTCGTGGCGGGCAAAGTCCAGGACGCGTGCCAGTACCTCTGGAGCCTGCATCAGACGGGGCGGCTGGAACTCGATTTTCGCCCGCTCAACACGAACATTGGCTATCACACGCCTTGTCATTTGCGGGCGCTGGAAGTCGGCACACCGGGCGTGAACCTGCTCCGCTTGATTCCCGGCCTGGGGGTGACGACAATCGAGCAGGGCTGTTCGGGCATGGCCGGCACGTTCGGCCTCAAGCGAAAAAACTGGGTCCGCAGCATCCGGATCGGCCGCGGTCTGATCAACGCCGTCCGCGACCAGGAAATCGTCAGCGGCTCGACCGAGTGCACAACCTGCCGGATCCAGATGGAACAGTTTTCCAGCAAACCCACGGTTCACCCCGTCAAAATCCTCGCCCTCGCCTACGGCCTGATGCCGCAGCTCGAAGGCATGTTTGCCCGCCGCAGCGGCGAGTTACAGCTTTCATGATTGTCAAAGTCCTGTTTTTCGCCGAAGCCCGCGAAGCCGTTGGCCAGACCAGCCTCGAATTGCCGCTGGACGACGAAGCCAGTGTCGGCGAGCTCCGGCAAACGCTGGCCGAGACGTACCCCGCGCTCGGCCCGGTCCTGCCGCGTTGCAGTGTTTCGGTGGACCAGGTCTACGCGGGGGACGAACGAACGCTCTATCACGGGGCCGAAGTCGGTTTGATTCCGCCTGTGGGTGGTGGCTAAGTGCCTTTCCCGAAACTGGCCAATACCAGCCCGCAGCGCAAGCAAGGACCGGTTGCCGGATTGGCATGAAGCCAACAACAGTCATGAAGCCAACAACAGTCATGGCCCGTGTTGCGGGACAAGCGAATGGGGAGACGCCGTGTGCCGGTTGCAGATCCAGCTCGACGTCCAGGCGATCGATCCGGCACCCTTGCTGGAATTCGTCTGCGGTCCCGATTGCGGTGCCACCGCGATGTTTGTCGGCACAGTGCGCCGCTGGACCGGTTCGCGCGAGACCGCCTGGCTTGACTACGAGTGTTATCCGGAAATGGTCGAACGGGAGATGCAGCGGATCGCGGCCGAGGCGGCGGACAGGTATGGCTGCGCTGCACTCGCCTTTCGTCACAGGATCGGTCAAGTCGATCCCGGCGCGACGAGCATGGCCCTGGCGGTGGCGACGCCGCATCGCTCGGCCGCTTTCGCCGCGGTCGAATGGGCCGTCGACCAGGTCAAACATCGAGTGCCGGTCTGGAAACGCGATGTGGGAACCGATGGCAGCTGCATCTGGCAGGCGGCCGTCCGGGAGCGCCCATCAGCAGTTCCGGTAGCCGAGGTCCGCTGAAAATGTCCAAGAGCCTGTCCGGGAACCGCGAAGAGAGGGGGCCAGACCCCCAATCACTCCGAAGACTGCGCGATTTGGCGTCAGACCCCGGCGGTTCCCGGATCGGCTCCAAGCCCACGACCACCCCGGTTCAGACCGCGAAGCCCGCCGCCGGGTCCGGCCCCGCGCTCGTGGATCGTTTCGGCCGGGTTCATGACAGTCTGCGGATCAGCGTCACCGACCGCTGCAACATCCGCTGTTTCTACTGCATGAGCGACGGGCCGATCGAGTTCCTTCCGCGGGCCGATCTGTTGACATTTGAGGAAATCACACGAGTGGTCGCGGTCGCGGCCCGGCTGGGAGTCCGGCAGTTGCGGCTGACTGGCGGCGAACCGCTGGTGCGACAGGAGCTCTGGCGGCTGGTTGAAATGCTGCGCGGGATCGGGGGGATCGACGACCTCGCGATGACCACCAATGCAACGCTGCTGGAAGGCCACGCGAAGAGGCTGCGCGCTGCCGGACTGGACCGGCTGAATATCAGCCTCGATTCATTGCGGCCGGAGGTCTTTCGCGCAATTACCCGGCGTGACCAGCTCGAAGCCGTGTTGCGCGGGATTGCGGCAGCCCAGGCCACGGGCTTCACCTCGATCCGTATCAACGCGGTTTCGATTGCCGGCCTGACCGAGCCCGATATCGTTCCCTTGGCGCGGTTCTGCCTTGAGCGAAGCCTGCACCTTCGATTCATCGAATACATGCCGCTCGATGCGGACGGCCAGTGGTCCGGCGATCAGGTCCTGCGCGGCGCGACCGTGCGGGCCATGATCGAGGCTGAACTGGGAACGCTGCTGCCCGACCCGGAGAACGATCCCCATCAGCCGGCCCGCGACTGGTGCCTCGCATCTGGCGGAGGCAAGATCGGCTTCATCAACGCCGTCAGCGAGCCGTTCTGCGGTGCCTGCAACCGCTTGCGGCTGACGGCCGAAGGCCAGTTTCGCAACTGCCTGTTCGCGCGCCAAGAGACCGACCTGCGCCATTTGCTTCGAGGCGGCGGCGATGACGACGCCCTCGCGGCTGCGATGCTGGACAATGTCCTCGACAAGAAACGTGGACACGGAATCGACGAACCCGGTTTCGCTCCTCCCCTCCGCGCGATGTATCAGATCGGCGGTTAACCGTGGGACAGGCTTCCAGCCTGTCGTTGGGCAACAATCGTTGGGGCTGCAATCGCCTGCGAACAACCTCGTACGCGTACTCAGTGCAACGGTACTCGGCCTCGTACTCGTACTCTTCCGCCCGATTCGAGCACGAGCACGAGCACGGTCCGATTCCTGGCGAGCAAGTTTTGATGATCCTGGGACAGGCTTCCAGCCTGTCGTTTATCTTCCCGCCCGCAAGTCACACAGTCATTCAAAGGATGGCAAATCCTGCCAAAATCTTCCTCGACAACGCCGCGACGAGCTGGCCCAAGCCGTCGTCGGTACTCGACGCGATCAGCTCTTTCTACCGCGACTGCGGCCGTTCGCCGGGGCGGGGAGACTACGCCTCGGCGGCAAACGCGGGCGCGCTTGTGGAACGCTGCCGTTCACTGGTTCGCGAGATCACCTCTGCCCGTCCCGACGATGCCGTCGTGCTGACCCACAGCGGCACTGAAGCGCTCAATTTTGCGATTCAGGGTCTCTTGCGGCCCGGCGACCATGCCGTGGCCAGCACGCTCGAACACAACTCGGTCTTGCGACCGCTGTTTGCCGCGCGCGACCGCCATGGCTGCCAGATCGATCTGGTTGAGCCTGACGTCGCCGGCCGGATCGATCCCATAGCAGTTGACACGAGGATTACGGCGAGGACCCGGCTGGTCTGCCTGACCCACGCCAGCAACGTCACGGGCATGGGTCAGGATCTTCAGGCCGTCGCGCAACTTTGCCGCCAGCGGAACGTGCCCTTGCTGGTCGATGCCAGCCAGTCGCTTGGCAGGGTGCCGCTTGACTTTGCAGGCTGGGGAATCGACCTGCTTGCCGCGGCCGGGCACAAAGGCCTGTTTGGACCGCTGGGTACAGGACTGCTCGTCGTGCGGGCCGGCGTTGGCGATCAGCTTCAGCCGATCCTGTTTGGCGGCACTGGCCGCGACAGCGAGCTGGAACACCAGCCGCAGGCCCTCCCCTGGCGGCTGGAGCCGGGCAGTCTGGATGCGGGAAATATCGCCGGCCTCGCCGCCGGAATCGGGTTTGTGCTCGAGACCGGCGTCGAGCGCATCCGCGAGCACGAGCTGGGGCTGGACCAGCAGTTCAGGGCGCGGGTCCGCGCGTTGCCTGGCGTTGAACTTTTTGGCAGCGACAGTCTCGAACGGATCGCCGTGAGCAGCCTCGTCGTGCCCGGCCGCGACCCGGCCGAACTGGCCATGATCCTTGACGCCAGTTTCGGAATCGAAGTCCGATCCGGCTGGCACTGTGCTCCGCGTGCCAGCCGCAGCGTGCTGAAACCGGGTGGCCAGCCCACGCTGCGCTTCAGCCCCGGCTGGTATAACACACTGGACGATGTCGAGCGGGCAGCACGAGCTTTGCAAACGATCGTGTCGGCCCATTAAGTGACTGTTCGGGTCCGGCAAATACCAGCCCGCAGCGCAGGCAAGGACCGCAAATACCAGCCCGCAGCGCAGGCAAGGACCGCAAATACCAGCCCGCAGCGCAAGCAAGGACCAGCTTGGGGGCTGTTTTTCCCTTGCTTGGGCTGCGGGCTGGTATAAAAGCGCTTCTTCAAAAAACGCAAGCAAGTTTCGGTTCCCGAACAGGCATACAGTCCCCTCCTTCGGTCAGTCAATCCGTGTCCGCGTCCATGTCCGAAAAACCCTGGTACTCCGAGGGCCTGCAGTTCCAGTGCACGCAGTGCGGCGACTGCTGTACAGGCGGAGCCGGCTTTGTCTGGGTTAACCAGGAGGAGGTCGAAGCCATTGCCGGAGAGCTCGGGATTGCCCCGGAAGTCTTCGAGGACCAGTACGTCCGCCGGATCGGCATTCGCCGCAGTCTGAAAGAGTTCCCCAACGGCGACTGTGTCTTCTTCGACAACCAGGCCCGCACCTGCCAGGTCTACGGCTCCCGCCCCCGCCAGTGCCGCACCTGGCCGTTCTGGGACTCCAACCTCCGCACACCCGAAACCTGGAAAACCACTTGCGAAGCCTGCCCCGGCAGCGGCAAGGGTCGCCTTTACCAGCTGGGCGAAATCGAGGCTCAGAAAGGCGTGTTCCGGATCTGAGCCGCCGGGCCCCGGGTCTGGCCTGTCAAAAAGTAAGCCTGAGGCGCTAGCTGAGAACGCTGATTCAGCCATCAACTCACACCCAAGGGAATCGGCTAGCGCCTCAGGCTCACAAGAATTCGTCGTTTTGACAGGCCACCCCGGGTCGCCGGGAGGGAGAAGGTAATGGCCCATGCAACCGTTCATGGTTTGGCAATGACTCGTGATTTCGATTGGAACGCTTGAGATCTCTTCGCCCCGGAGGGTCGGCGGGATGTAGCCACGGGTGGAGCGGAGTTCCGGCTCGGCGGGACGGAGCGAAATCCGTGGAAAAGTACGACTCCGAAATCTTCCGCCCCGGAGGGTCGGCGGAGTCCTCTGATTGCGTCGGCCCTCCAGGGCGAAGAGTTGCGTCGGCCAGCTTTCCACGGGTTGCGCGCGATTTCGGCGCGCCGGGATCGCTCCACCCGTGGCCAAATCCCAGCGCTCCTTCCGGCGCGCAACCGCCCTGGTTCCAGTTTCCTTTCGATCCGGGTCGCCTGAAAACCGGCCCGGCCAAGGTTCCAATACGGAAGAGGCCGATCTGCATTGGCTTCGCAGGTATGTCGAGTTTCACCAGTTTCAGCATCCACGACTGTTTGGCGAATCCGACGATGCTTTTCCGAAAATCAGTTTTCCTTCAACCGTGAACTACGCAAGGAATTTCGTTTGAGATTGGTGACCGCCCAGACGAAGTCAGGACGAAAAGGACAGACGGGACGAAAAAGAGAGGCCTCTCTGGTTGGCAAAGGGATGCAGCCGGACCGACGGCTGGCGACTGGACTCTCCGGGCGGCATGACAAAGGTGCGCTTCCGTTGCCGTGTCTCACGTCTGTGCGACAAGTCAGCCCATTGCGACGGTGACAGTTTTCGTTTCAAGGTAGGGTTTGAGTCCTTCTTCGCCGAGTTCGCGGCCCTGGCCGGACATTTTGAAGCCGCCGAAGGGGGCGGCCGCGTCGAAGACGTCATAGCAGTTGACCCAGACTGTGCCGGCCCGCAACCGGGCACTAACCAGGTTGGCCTTGCCAATGTCGCGCGTCCAGACGGCGGCCGCGAGGCCATAGAACGTGTTGTTCGCCCGGGTGATCAGTTCATCCATGTCGCTGAAGCGCAGGACCGACATAACCGGGCCGAAGATTTCCTTTTCGGCGATCTCCATCTCGTCGCGGACTTCCGTAAAGAGCGTCGGCTCGATGAAGAAGCCGCGGTCGCCGTGACGTTGTCCGCCCGTCACGCAATTGGCCCCCTCACGGCGGCCCGACTCGATCATCGACATGATCTTTTCAAACTGGGCCTTGTCGACCTGGGGACCCTGTTCGGTGCGGGGATCGAGCGGATCGCCGACCCGGCGCTGCTGGTTCATGCCCGCCACCCGCTCGACGAACTCGTCGTGGATCGAGTCTTCGACAAAGACCCGGCTGCCGGCGCAACAACATTGCCCCTGGTTGAAATAGAGCCCGAAGTGCGCGCCCGCGGCCGCCGCGTCCAGGTCGCAGTCGGCGAAGATCACGTTGGGACTTTTGCCGCCCAGCTCGAACGTCAGCCGCTTCAGCGTCTGGGCCGCGTTTCGCATGATGATCTGGGCCGTGATGTGTTCGCCCGTGAAAGCGACCTTGTCGATGCCCGGATGTTCAACGATCGCGCCGCCCGCCGTCGGGCCGTAGCCCGGCACGACGTTGATCACGCCGTCGGGAATGCCGGCTTCCTGCGCCAGGTCAGCCATTCGCAGGCAGGTCAACGGCGTCTGTTCGGCGGGCTTCATCACGATCGTGCAGCCAGCGGCGAGGGCCGGGCCCCACTTCCAGGCCGCCATCAGCATCGGAAAGTTCCACGGGATGATCTGGCCCACGACGCCGACCGGCTCTTTCCGCGTGTAGCAAAAGTAGTTGCCGCGGATCGGAATCGTCTGGCCGTGAATCTTGTCGGCGTACCCGGCGTAATAGCGCAGGCAGTCGATCGTGAGCGGCACGTCGGCGGCCCGCGCGTCGCGGATTGGCTTGCCGTTATCGAGCGACTCCAGCGCCGCCAGTTCGTCCTTGTTTTCTTCGAGCAAATCGGCCAGCCGGTACATCAACCGGCCCCGGTCGCGGGCATCCATCCGGCTCCATGGCCCCGACTCAAACGCCTTGCGGGCCGCCTTCGCCGCCAGATCAATGTCGGCCTTGTCGCCTTCGGCCACGTCGGCGATTTTTTCTTCCGTCGCCGGGCAGCGCTCAACGGTGGCGGCGGAAACAACACGCTGATCGGTGTCGGTTACAGCGGGGTCCTGACCCTGAATGGGCTCGGCGGAAATGATGTGATGTGGGGTGGAACCGGCCTCAACACGATTCTGGGCGGTGCCGGAAACGACCGGTTATACGGTAATGCCGGCAACGACAGCCTCGACGGCGGCAATGGCGACGATCAGCTGTTTGGAGGCTTGGGCAACGATTCGCTCAATGGCGGCAACGGGGTGGATCTGTTGTGGTTTGACGGGACCAACAATGCGGACAACCTGCGGCTGCAATTCCTCACTGCCACGACGGCCAATTTCATTCGCAAGCCGCGCGGCCTTCAATCCGTGCTCGAACTGGATTCCATTGTTTACGATGCGAGCGACGAGGCAGTCATCAACGCGCTCGATGGGGACGACCTGATTACCGTCGACACGGCCTTCACCATTCTGGGACTGGTCGATGGCGGCAACGGCACTGACACCTGCACAGCGCCGG